>CANIKY010000005.1 GCA_947468085.1 Paracoccaceae bacterium
GAAATCAAGGGATTCGCCGGTTGGCGATGATGGGAGCTTGCACAATGACTGAAGGACGCGTGAACCCGGCCATGCGGCTGGAGCATCAGGGTATTTCGGGGCTGGGGCGCGTGTTTTACAACCAGATCGAACCCGCCTTGGTCAACGCGGCCGTACAGCGCGGCGAGGGCAAACTTGGCCTTGGTGGGGCGTTTTTATGCGAAACGGGGCGTTTCACCGGGCGGTCGCCCAACGACAAGTTCGTGGTGCGCTCTCCTTCGGTCGAAGGCGACATCTGGTGGAAAAACAACGCCGCCATGACGCCCGCAGCTTTTGACGTGCTTTACACCGATATGCTGGCCCATATGCAGGGCCGCGATTACTTTGTGCAAGACCTTTACGCGGGGGCTGACCCGATCCACCGTGTTGATCTGCGCATTGTCACCGAACTTGCGTGGCATGGCTTGTTCATCCGCCACCTGCTGCGCCGTCCTGACCGATCTGAATTGGACAGCTTTTCCCCCGATTGGACCGTGATCAACTGCCCCTCGTTCAAGGCCGATCCGGCGCGCCACGGTTGTCGCAGCGCAACAGTGATTGCCCTGAACTTCGACCGAAAGCTGATATTGATCGCCAACACCGCCTATGCGGGCGAGAATAAGAAGGCGGTTTTCACCCTACTAAACTACCTTTTGCCGCAAAAGGGCGTGATGGCGATGCATTGCAGCGCCAACCACGCCATCGGCAATCCAACCGACACAGCGGTGTTCTTTGGCCTGTCGGGGACGGGCAAAACCACGCTGTCGGCTGACCCGTCGCGCACACTGATCGGCGACGATGAACATGGGTGGAGCGATCGGGGCACCTTTAACTTTGAAGGTGGGTGCTATGCCAAAACCATCAACCTATCCGCCGCTGCCGAACCCGAGATTTTCGCCACCACGCACCGCTTTGCGACCGTGGTGGAAAACATGGTCTATGACCCCGAAACGCTGGACCTTGATTTTGAAGATGACAGCCTGACCGCCAACACCCGCTGCGCTTATCCGCTGGACTATATCTCGAACGCCTCGGCTACGGGGTTGGGCGGGCACCCCAAGCATGTGGTGATGCTGACCTGCGATGCCTTTGGCGTCTTGCCACCCATTGCGCGGCTTAGTCCGGCGCAGGCGATGTATCACTTTTTGTCAGGTTTCACCTCCAAAGTAGCAGGGACAGAGCGCGGGGTGACCGAACCTCAACCCACCTTCTCCACCTGTTTTGGGGCGCCTTTCATGCCGCGCCGGCCGGAAGTCTACGGCAAACTGCTGGAAGAAAAAATCGCCAAGCATGGCGCGACCTGCTGGCTGGTCAACACAGGCTGGACGGGCGGGGCCTACGGCGTGGGCAAACGGATGCCGATCAAGGCCACCCGCGCCTTGCTTGCGGCAGCTTTGGACGGGTCGCTGAACACAGCGACCTTGCGCAAGGATGCCAACTTTGGCTTTGAAGTGCCGGTGACAGTGGCAGGCGTGGAGGATACCTTGCTGGATCCGCGCCGCACGTGGGCATCTGCGGCAGACTATGACGCGCAGGCCCGCAAACTTGTGGCGATGTTTGCCGCCAACTTCGCACAATACCTGCCCTTCATCGATGATGACGTAAAAGCCGCCGCCATCTAGGCCATCAGTGCCAGACGAGCCAAGTTCAGGCCCGTCAGCACAAGCAACACCTGCGTCCAGCGCCGAAAGCGCCGCTGGTCAAGCCTGTCTTGCACCCAAGTGCCTGCCATCTGCCCCAGTTGTGCAGGCACCGTCAGCGCCACCGAAAACGCCCCCGTTTGCAGCGTGATCACACCGGAATGGACATGGGCCAGCAGCAACACAAACGCACCGATCAAAAAGACCACGCCCTGCACGCGCACCGTCTCGCGCTTGTCCGCCCCGATCGACAGAAGGTACACCAGCAATGGCGGCCCCCAGATCCCCGACAATCCGCCATAAAGCCCGCCGATCGCGCCCAAAACCCACTCTGCCCGCGTGCGATGCTGCAATTTCAGCGCCAGTCGCAGGCCAGCCAGTTGTGCCACCGCAAACGCCGTGATCGGCACGCCGAGCAGCAGCAAGAAAAGTTTGTGCGGGATAACATAGACAAAACCAGAGGAGACAATGATGAACACCACCGTGGCCACCAACATCCGCCAATAGGTGCGCATCGTTCCCAAAGCGGGCTGCAAACCTTGGCGAAAGGCTTGGGACAGGTTGGTGACAAGGGTTGGCAAGATCAATCCGGCCAGCGCCAGGTCCGGCGGTAGGAAGGATGAAAAGGCCCCCATCATGATCATGGGCATGGCAAAGCCTACCGCCCCTTTCACAAAGCCTGCAAAAAGCGTTATCACCATCGCAGCCGCAAAGGCCGGGGTGGAAAGATTGGCCATCAAGAACTCCACGCAGCGGTTCTAACTTGGGCCGTCGGCAAAGGTAAGCGTCACACTGACGGGTTAGATTGCTGCGTTTTGAAACTCTTTTGGAAAATATTATTGCGCTGCATCTGCAAACGCGCTACCTCAGCCTGAATAGTAGAATCTCAGAGGGTGCCATGTCCCACGATGGTCAAGATATGTCTATGAAGGCTCTATTGTCGGACCTTATGGTCCTGACAGGCCCAGCCTTAGCCGAAGCGCAGGCGCATCTGGCCGTGGCTAGGCAGGCCTTGGCCGTCAAGGTGACAGTGGCTGGCAAAGTGTCCTCTGCGGCGCTGGATCAGCACCAATATGCAGCGCACGGGCTGGCATGGCTTGCGACCTATGTCGAGGCATTGACCCAACTGCACCAATGGGCGCAAACGCTGTCGGATCAAGGCAAACTATCCGAGATGGAAGGCCTTATCCTGCAACTGGGCTTTGGCGAATACCTTGCCCAAATCGCGGGCGGCATTGCCATGAGTCAGAGCGAAGTCGTCCGCGCCGCTGATCTGGGGATTGCCCCCTATCAGCCCGGGCCCGAAGCGCAGGCGCTGATCGCCGGTGCAGGCGACGGGGCCAAGATGCGCCTTGTGGCTTTGATGCGGGCGCAAAATGGTGCGTCCACCTTTGGCGCGTCCGGTCTGGATGACGAGCTTGAGATGATCCGCGATCAGTTCCGCCGTTTTGCGGATGAAGAGGTGGCCCCCTTTGCCCATGGCTGGCATTTGAAGGACGAGTTGATCCCGCTGGAGATCATCACCAAACTTGCCGAAATGGGTGTGTTTGGCCTGACCATCCCCGAAGAACACGGCGGCTTTGGCTTGCCCAAATCGGCGATGGTCGTGGTGTCGGAAGAGTTGTCGCGCGGCTATATCGGCGTGGGCTCTTTGGGCACGCGCAGCGAAATTGCGGCAGAGTTGATCCTTTGTGGCGGTACAGACGCGCAAAAGGCCTATTGGTTGCCCAAATTGGCGAGTGCTGAGATTTTGCCAACGGCAGTATTTACCGAGCCAAACACGGGTTCAGACCTTGGCGCTTTGCGCACCCGTGCGGTGCAAGATGGCAATGATTGGGTCGTCACAGGCAACAAGACATGGATCACTCACGCGTCGCGCACCCATGTCATGATGTTGATGGCGCGCACGGATGCGGATTCCAAGGATTACCGTGGCCTAAGCATGTTTTTGGCCGAAAAGACCCCAGGCACAGACGAACATCCTTTCCCGACCCCCGGCATGACCGGCGGTGAGATCGAGGTTCTGGGCTACCGTGGCATGAAGGAATATGAACTGGCCTTTGACGGCTTTGCCGTGAAAGGCGAAAACCTTCTGGGCGGGGTGACTGGCCAAGGCTTCAAACAGTTGATGCAAACCTTCGAATCGGCCCGCATCCAAACCGCTGCGCGCGCGATTGGCGTCGCACAGGCCGCGATGGAAACCGCGATGCGCTATGCCAGCGACCGCATTGCTTTTGGCAAACCGCTGATCGACTTCCCGCGCGTCGCTGCAAAACTGGCGATGATGGCGGTGGAAATTACTATCTCGCGCCAGATCACCTATTTCGCGGCGCGGCAAAAAGACCTTGGCAAGCGCTGCGACCTAGAGGCGGGGATGTCCAAGCTTTTGGCGGCACGGGTGGCTTGGTCGGCTGCGGACAATGGCGTGCAGATCCACGGCGGCAACGGCTTTGCCTTGGAATATGTCGCCAGCCGTCTACTGTGTGATGCGCGGATCCTGTCGATCTTTGAAGGGGCCGCCGAAATTCAGGCCCATGTGATCGCCCGCCGCCTCTTGGATTAAGGCCGCTGTCGCCCTATCTAAGCCCCCTATGGGTTTTGAACAGAGGGCATTATGAGCGAACAAAAGATTGCACTGATCACTGGCGTGTCTGGCTTTATCGCCAAACACGTTGTCTTGCGGTTTTTGCAGGCCGGATGGGTGGTGCGCGGCACGCTGCGCAGCCTTGAGAGGGCACAGGAGGTGCGTCAGGCCCTTGCCCCGCATCTGACCGATGCGGCGCTGGCCAACCTGAGCTTCACCAAGGCTGATCTTACCTCTGACGATGGTTGGGCAGAGGCGGCACGGGGCGCGACAGTGCTGGTTCATACGGCGTCGCCCTTCCCCTTGGAACAGCCCAAGGACCCCGCCTATCTGATCAACCCCGCCGTCCAAGGCACCCTGCGCGCCCTGCGCTTTGCCTATGCGGCCGGGATCAGGCGGGCGGTTTTGACCTCGTCCATCATCGCGGTTTATGACGAGGGCAAGCGCGGGATTCAGAACGAGTCGCATTGGTGCGATTTGAACGCTGCGGGCACGACAGCCTATGCCAAATCTAAGACCTTGGCCGAGCGGGCGGCGTGGGATTTTGTCAAAACCGCGCCTGATCTGGCGCTGACCTGCATCAACCCCGGGCTGGTCTTGGGCCAACCGCTGGATCGCCATGTCGGCACCTCGCTCAAACTTGTCAAACGCGTGCTGGGCGGGCGCGACCCGATGGTGCCGATGTTGGGATTTGCCTGTGTCGATGTGCGCGATGTGGCCGAGATGCACCTGCGCGCGGCAGAGCAGCCGGAAACGGCGGGCAAGCGGTATTTGGCCTCGGCAGGCACGATGACGATGCCGCAGATGGCAGGGCTTTTGAAATCCGCCCACCCTGAGCGCCGCATCGCAACCAAGGTTGCGCCAAAGCTTGTGCTGCGGCTGCTAGCCCTGTTCGATCCGGCGATAAAGGGGGTGTTGCCAATGATCGGTCGCCTGCCCGAGGTGTCAAACGCCCGCGCCAAGGCCGAGATGGGAATGCAGTTCACCACCCCTGTCGATGCCCTAACCGCCAGTGCAGACTGGCTTTTGGCCCAAGGCGAGGTTTAGGGGCGAAAGGCGTCGGGGATTGTATCTTTGCCCTCCAGCACCAAATCGCAGATCAGGCGGGCGGTTTCGATCGCCGTGCCAAAGCCGATCTTGAACCCGCCGTTGACAACAAAGTGCCCCGCGCGGTTGGGCCAAGCGCCGATCAGCGGGCCACGGCTTGCCGCGCGGGGCCGCAGTCCGGCCCAGCGGCTGACTTCGGGGGCATGGCACAACACGGGTAGGGCTGCGCGCGCGCGGTCGATCAGGGTGTCGCATTGGCCATCGGTGGCCAGATCGACCCATTGGTTTTCGGTGGTAGAGCCTACGGCTATGGTGCCATCGGCATGCGGTACGATGTGCAGCCCGTCGATGAACAGTTGCGGGCGGGTTTCGTAACCCGACAACCGCAGCAAAACGGCCTGCCCCTTGACCCCGCGCCCGACGGCTTGGCATAGGTCTTGGCCTAGTGCTTCCAGCCCTTCGGCCCCCGTGGCCCAGATGACACCGCCTTCATCTTGTGCCTCGCCCAAAACAATCTGCGCCCCCTTCACCCGCAGCGCTTCTGCCAAGCAGGCAAGGGCAAGCTTAGGGTTGATGCGGGCCGAGAGCGTGTCGTGGATCATCTGCCCAGATGGCGTTGCAGGTTCCCAGTCATCCCCTGTCGCCGATACAACCTGCCACACTGCTTGGCCTTGCCATAACTGCGCCGCCCCTTGAGCACGAGTTTGGGCGAGGATGACCGCTTGCGCATCCGCCAAAGGCTGCAACCGCCCGATCCGTGCATAGCCCACGGGCAGGCCTGACACCGCCTCTACCCCCGCCCACCAGTCCGCCGCGCGCAAAAGGCTTTGCAGTTGAAAGGCTTTCACAGGATTCCAGCCCTCGGGCGTGTGCGGTGTCAGAGCCCCCACCAGCCCGCCGCTGGCCCCCGCGCCGATGTGGTGGCTTTCTACCAAGCGCACCTTTGCTCCGCGCAAGACGGCCTCCCATGCCACCGAAAGGCCAAAGATTCCGCCGCCGCGAATGGTCAGATCGACCCTTGTCATTCTTGGTGCCCTTGCCCATGGTCCGCGCCAAAAGGGCATAGGGCAAATGGCAGGCAGTGAACAGGCACAAGGTCTGGCGTGGTTAGAAGGCGGGGTTCCTGTCTCGGTCCGCTTTGACGATCCGTATTTCTCGTTGGCGGGGGGGCTTGCGGAAACGGGGCATGTGTTCTTGGCCGGCAACGGGCTGCCGTGGCGGTTGCGGGCGGAGTTTCACATTGCGGAACTGGGGTTTGGTACGGGGTTGAACCTGCTTGCCACCCATCTTTTGGCCCCCGAAGTCCCCCTGCGCTATACCTCGTTTGAGGCCTATCCCATCACCGCTGGCGAGATGGCCCGTGCCCATGCCGCCTTTCCCCAAGCAGCAGCCGTTGCGGGGCCACTGGTTGCGGCATGGGCCAAGGGGCAGCGGCAGTTCACCTTGGGCGTAATTGAGGTCTGTGTGATCGAAGGCGACGCCCGCGAGACGCTGCCCACTTGGGAAGGGCGTGCGGATGCTTGGTATCTTGACGGCTTCTCTCCCGCCAAGAACCCCGAGCTTTGGGGGCAGGATTTGATGGACCAAGTCGCCCGTCACACCGCCAAGGGCGGCACCTTTGCCACCTACACCGCCGCAGGCCATGTGCGGCGGGCCTTGCAAGCGGCGGGCTTTGTCGTCACACGCCAGCCGGGCTTTGCCCGCAAGCGCCATATGACCACAGGACAATTGCCATGACCCGCGCACCCACCTTGGGCATCTGGCTGATGATCGCAGCAGTGTTTTCTTTCGCCGTGCAAGACGGCTTTTCGCGCTATCTGGCCGAGACATACAACACCCAGATGGTGGTGATGGTGCGCTATTGGGTCTTTGCGGCCTTTGTCATCGTGCTGGCGTTTCGCCGACCTGAAGGCTGGGCGGCGATCAAGTCCACCAAACTGCACTGGCACGTGCTGCGCGCGGTGCTGCTGGTGGCCGAGATTTGCGTGATGGTCTATGCCTACACGCTGATTGGCCTGATCCAAGCCCTTGCCATCTTTACCATTTGTCCGCTGTTTGTGGTGGCTATGTCTGGCCCCGTCTTGGGCGAAAGGATGAGTGTGAAACGCTGGCTGGCGGTGGCTATCGGCTGTGTCGGGGTGCTGGTGATCTTGCGGCCGGGGGCGGGTGTGTTCACTTGGGCAGCGCTGTTGCCCGTGGCCTCGGCCTTTATGTTTGCGCTGTATTCCGTGCTGACACGGCTGACCACGCGCGGCGAGCCGTTCTTTGCGGCGTTCTTTTGGCCTCCGGTGATTGGGTTGGTGCTGTCAACGATCATCGGCCTGCCCAATTGGCAAAGCGTGGCGCCTTTTGATTGGGTCTATCTGATGGCCTATGCGGTGGTTTGCGTCCTTTCAAACTGGCTGCTGCAAAAGACGTATCAGGTGGCAGAAGCCTCGGTTGTGCAGCCCTTTGCCTATTTCCAGATCGTCTTTGTCACGGTGATTGGCATCGTAATCTACGGTGAGGTGTTGCGGCCCGAAGTCGCGATTGGGGCTGCGATTGTCGTGTTTGCGGGGCTTTATGCTCTGACCCAAGCGCGCAATGGAACCCCCGCATGACCGAGCAGAACACGCGGCGGGGCATCTGGATGATGGTGCTGACCACGGTGATCTTTTCGGCGCAAGACGGAGTGACGCGGCATTTGACGATGCAGTACCCCGTGCAAATGGTCGTGATGCTACGCTTTTGGTTCTTTGCGCTGTTTGTCATCTGGCTGTCAGCCCGCCAAGCGGGCGGATTGCGCGCCGCCGTGCGCACGCGCCAAGCGCCGCTGCATATCGTTCGGGGCCTGATACTGGTCGGGCAGATTTGCATGACGGGTCTGGCCTTTGCCCACAACGGCCTGATCGAGTCACATTCGCTGTTGACCAGTTACCCCTTGATGGTCGCCGCCCTGTCTGGGCCGTTTTTGGGCGAAAAGGTCGGCTGGCGGCGGTGGACGGCTATTTTGTTGGGCTTTAGCGGCATTTTGGTGATGCTGCGACCGGGGCTGTCGGTGTTTTCGATATGGTCGGTGCTGCCACTGCTGGCGGCGTTGATCTTTGCCGTCTACTCGGTGCTGACGCGCTATGCCGCGCGGCAAGATAAGGCGCAGGTCAGTTTCTTTTGGACGGGCGTGGTGGGGGCCGTGGGGATGACATTCTTTGGGCTGCCCGTCTGGACGACAATGGCGCCGATGGATTGGGGCTGGATGCTGGTGTTGTGCTGCACCTCTTGCGTGGGGCACTACTGCTTGATCCGCGCCTATGATCTGGCCGAGGCAAGCGCCGTGCAGCCCTTTGCCTATCTGCAACTGGTGTTCATTGGCTTTGTGGGGATTTTTCTGTTCCACGAAACGCTGCGGGTGAATGTGATTTTCGGATCAGGCATCGTGATTGCGGCGGGCTTGTTCACCCTTTGGAGGCAAAGGGTGACGGGGCGGGGGTGAGGGGTTTTCTTTTTTCCCTGTTCGGCCTATTTAGAATCATTCCAAATTAGGGGCGAACCATGATCTCAAACTTCACCCAGCGCCGCCGCTTTTCTGACCTGTCAGAACAAGATATTTTAGCACTTGCCATATCGTCAGAAGAAGACGATGCACAGATTTATCGCAGCTATGGCCAGATGCTGCGGGCAGATTACCCCGCCTCGGCCAAAGTCTTTGACGCCATGGCCGTGGAAGAGAACGGCCACCGCCAATTGCTGATCGACATGCACCGCACACGCTTTGGCGAGGTGATACCCCTGATCCGGCGCGAACATGTCGCAGGCTTTCACGCACGCCGCCCGATCTGGTTGACCAAGAACCTGTCGCTGGCGACGATTCGCAGCGAAGCCTCGGGGATGGAGGCGCAGGCGACCAAGTTTTACACGCTCGCGGCGGGGCGCACGTCTGATGCGGCCACGCGCAAATTGCTGGGCGATCTGGCGGCGGCAGAGGCGGGGCATGAAAAATCCGCCGTCGGGCTAGAGGCGCAGCTTTTGTCGGGCGATCCACGCGCGCAAGAAGATGCAGGCGCGCGGCGGCAGTTTATTCTGACATGGGTTCAACCGGGGCTTGCGGGGTTGATGGATGGGTCGGTATCCACCCTCGCGCCCATTTTCGCCACGGCTTTTGCCACGCAAAACACCCACACCACGCTGCTGGTGGGGCTTGCCGCCTCAGTCGGGGCGGGGATTTCGATGGGGTTTACCGAAGCCGCGCATGATGACGGGGTGCTGTCAGGGCGGGGCAGTCCGCTTAAGCGGGGGCTGGCCTCGGGGGTGATGACAACGCTGGGCGGGTTGGGCCATGCGCTGCCTTATCTGCTGGCAGATTTCTGGACGGCAACGATCTTGGCGATGGCCGTTGTGTTTGTGGAGCTTTGGGCGATTGCCTGGATCCAGAACCGCTATATGGACACGCCCTTTGTGCGCGCCGCCTTGCAGGTGGTGCTGGGTGGGGCTTTGGTCTTCGGGGCCGGAGTGTTGATTGGGGGCGGTTGAGGTCTTTTAACCGGGGGCCAGCCCCCGCACCCGCAGAGTATTTGGACCAAGATGAAGAGGCGAAGATGAAGATTATCTCGGAAAATCGGGCGTTTGGCGGGCGGCAGTTGGTGGTAAGCCACGACTCGGCTTGCAGTCGGGGTGAGATGACCTTTGGCCTATACCTGCCCCCACAGGTCGAGGCAGGGCGGGTGCCGGTGTTGTGGTATCTGTCAGGGCTGACCTGCACCCATGAAAACGCCATGGTCAAGGCCGGCGCGCAGGCTTGGGCGGCGCAGGCCGGGATTGCGGTGGTGTTTCCGGATACCTCTCCACGCGGAGAGGCGGCGGATGATGCCGCTTTTGATCTGGGGCGCGGCGCGGGGTTTTATGTGGATGCGACCGAGGCCCCTTGGGCGGCGCATTTTCACATGTGGACTTATGTGGCTGAAGAACTGCCCGAACTGGTGTTTAGCAATTTTGCGCTGGATGCGGAACGGCAGGCGATCACGGGCCATTCCATGGGTGGGCATGGGGCCTTGACCTTGGCTTTGACCTATCCTGAACGGTTCCGTTCTGTCTCGGCCTTTGCGCCAATTTGTAATCCGACGCGGTCAGACTGGGGGCGTAAGCAGTTTGCGGCCTATCTGGGCGCGGATGAGGGGCTTTGGGCGGCGCATGACGCGGTAGAGTTGCTCAAGGCGCGCGGGCTGACCTTGCCTTTGCTGGTCGATCAGGGGAGCGCGGATAAGTTTGTGGACCTGTTGCAACCGCAGGCGCTAGAGGCGGCCTTGGCCGGAACCCACGGCGCGTTTCGCTGGCAGGCGGGCTATGACCACAGCTATTTCTTTGTGGCGAGTTTCATGCAAGACCACATCGCCTTTCACGCCCGTGCGCTGCTGGCATGACGCTGTATATCGATGCCGATGCCTGCCCTGTTAAGGAAGAAGCCGAGCGTGTCGCCACGCGGTTAAGGGTGCGCATGGTGTTGGTGTCAAACGGGGGCATCCGGCCCTCGGCCAATCCTTTTGTGGACAGCGTCTTTGTGGCGCAGGGGCCGGATGAGGCGGATAAGTGGATTGCCGAACACGCAGGGCCGGGGGATGTGGTGGTGACGGGCGACATCCCCTTGGCCGCGCGCTGTGTGCAAGGCGGGGCGCGGGTGCTGAAACACAATGGCGAAGAGTTGACCCGCGCCAATATCGGCATGGTGCTGGCGACCCGCGACCTTATGGCAGATCTGCGCGCCGCAGACCCGTTTCGTCAGGGGGGCGGCAAACTGTTTGGCAAGGCGGATCGGTCGCGGTTCTTGGATGTGCTGGACCGCATGCTGAGGGCGGCGGCGGGCTAAGGCGCACGGCCCGACTTGCGGGGGCCTTATGTGTCGCATCCGCGACAGAATCAGGGCAGCCCCCGCTGATACGTTCTAGCCATGACGCAGAATATCCCCCTTTCGCCCAAAAGCGCCGGTTTGGCTGAGGCCAAACACTCCCGGCACGTGGTGCTGGGGATTGGCGCTGCCATAGCGGGGTCGGCGGTTTTTTCGCTCAACGATCTGTGTATCAAGCAATTGTCGGGTGCTTATGCGCTGCATCAGGTCATTTTGGTGCGTGGGCTGGTGGGGCTGGCCTTTATTCTGGCCTTTGCCGCGCTGTCGGGGCAGCGGCAGGTGTGGCGGACCACGCGGCCGTGGATGCACCTGATGCGGGCCTGTATCGTGATGATTTCCAATGCCACCTATTTTCTGGGGCTAGCGGCTTTGCCCTTGGCCGATGCGGCGGCGATTGGCTTTGTGGCGCCTTTGTTGCTGACCATGCTGTCGGTCGTGGTGCTGCGCGAAAAGGTGGGCTGGCACCGGTGGGGTGCCGTGGTGGTGGGCTTGATCGGTGTGGTTGTGATGCTGCGTCCCGAGGGGCAGTTTCACTGGGCGGCCGTCTTAGTGCTGATATCAGCGCTGTGCTATGCCATCACCCAAACCATGACGCGGATGTTTCGCGATACCGAAAGCTCTGTCACCATCAACCTTTACACGCAGGTGGCGTTTATCATCGTCTCGTCCAGCATGGGGATGTGGACGGGGGACGGGCATTTGGCGGGGTCGTCCGATGCATCTTTGGCGTTTTTGTTCCGGCCTTGGAACATGCCGCCCATAGGAGACTGGATCTACTTTTTAGGCACGGGCGTGTCGGTGGCCATCGGCGGGTTGCTGATGGCGCAGGCTTATCGGATGAACGAAACGGCCTTGGTCGCCCCGTTTGAATATACCTCGATGCCTTTGGCGGTAATCTGGGGGCTGATCTTTTTTGGCACTTTCCCCGACCTGCAAGGTTGGATCGGGATTGCGCTGATCATCGGCGCGGGGCTTTATACCTTGTACCGAGAAGCGCGGAGGCATCATGCGGGTTGAGGCAGTCATTTTCGACATCGGCAACGTTCTGACACGGTGGCAGCCAGAAGCATTTTACGACCGCGTGATCGGGCCTGATCGCCGCCGCGCCCTGTTTGCCGAGGTTGATCTGCACAAGATGAACGACGACATCGACGCGGGCGCTTTGTTTTCAGAAACGATCTATGCTTGGGCGGATCGCCACCCCGATTGGCGGGCAGAGGTGCGCATGTGGTACGATCGCTGGATCGAACTCGCCTCACCGCGCATCGAAGGGTCAATCTCCTTGCTGCGGGCCTTGCGAGCCAAGGGGATGCCGTGCTTTGCCCTGACCAATTTTGGCCGCGCCTCATTTAAAGAGGCGATGCCGAAGCTGGAGTTTCTGGCCGAGTTTGACCGGCATTATGTGTCGGGGCGCATGGGGGTGATCAAGCCGGATCCGCGGATTTATCAGATGGTCGAGGACGACTGTGGCGTGGCACCTGACCGCTTGCTGTTCACCGATGACCGCGCCGACAATATCGCAGCCGCCGCTGCGCGGGGCTGGCTGACGCATCACTTTGACGGTTGGCAGCCTTGGGCGCAAAGACTGGTGGACGAAGGCTTGCTGACCAAGCAGGAGGCGGGGCTATGATCGAATTTGTAGGGCGCGAGGCAGAGGCTGTCATGGACTGGTCCGGCCTGACCGCCGCCTTTGAGGCGGGGCATCTGTTGCCCCAGCCCAAGATCGCCGATCTGTTCCTATACCGCGACCGCGACGTGATGCTGGACCGCGCCGCCTGGATTACGGGCCTTGGTGCTTTGGTCAAGGTGGCCACCATCGTGCCCGACAATGGCGCGCGGGGGCTTCCGGCAGTCAATGGCGTGGTGACTTTGTTTGACGATGTGACAGGTGTTCCGACTGCGCTGATCGACTTTCATCTGGTGACCAAGTGGAAGACAGCGGGCGACAGTTTGTTCAGCGCCTCAAAACTGGCGCGCAAGGATTCGCGGCGGTTTTTGCTGGTTGGGGCGGGTGCGATGGCGCGCGCGATGGTCGAGGCCTATAGCAGTCTTTGGCCCGAGGCGGAGTTTACGGTCTGGAACCGCTCGACAGAGGGAGCGCACAAGATGGCAGATGACGTAGCGGGCTTGCAGGTGGCGGACAATCTGGAAGCCGCCGTGCGCGCGGCCGATGTGATCTGCACCGCCACCATGTCGACCGCGCCGCTGGTTTTAGGGGCTTGGTTGCAGCCGGGTCAGCATCTGGATCTGATCGGGTCCTATACGCCTAACATGCGCGAGGTTGACGATCTTGCGATGCGCCGCGCCCGAATCTTTGTTGATGCGCGGGCCACAACGGTCGACCACATCGGCGAATTGATGGACCCCATTGCCTCGGGCGCCATCACGAAAGCGGATATTTTGGCCGATTTCTATCAGCCGGACCTGTTTAAAAGAACCAGTGACGACCAGATCACCATCGCCAAGAACGGCGGCGGGGCGCATATGGATTTGATGACGGCGGCCTATATATTACAACGTTGGAGGCAGCGCTAAGTGCGTCAAGCCCTGTGATAAGGCCCGCCGCCCAGAATCGTCGCGGCGCGGTAAAGCTGTTCGGCCAGCATGACGCGCACCAGCATATGAGGCCAAACCATCGCGCCAAAGCTGATCGAAGCATCCGCCTTGGCGCGTAAACTTGGGTCAATCCCGTCCGCCCCACCGATCACAAAGGCCACATCCTGCCGCCCGCCATCGCGCCAGCGGGCGAGTTGGGCGGCGAAATCTGGGCTGGTCAGAAGCTTGCCGCGTTCATCCAGCGTGACCAGCACAGACCCTGTGGGCACAGCACGGGCCAAAAGATCGGCCTCGGCGCCCATGCCAAGGTTTTTTTTATCTTCCACCTCATGCTCGACAAGCGGGCCCAGCCCAAGGGGCCGCCCGGTTCTGTCAAACCTTTGGACATAATCGTCCACCAGTTCGCGTTCTGGCCCAGCGCGCAGCCGGCCCACCGCGACCAGATGCACGCGCATTTAGACGGCTGCGTCTGTGTCAGTGCGATGGCCAGCCGACGGCATCCACATCTTTTCCAGCTGGTAAAACTCGCGCACTTCGGGGCGGAAGACGTGGACGATGACATCGGACCCGTCGATCAGCACCCAATCGCCGGTTTCCTTACCTTCCATCTTGGCACCCATCTTGAAGCGGTCTTTCAGACGGTCTGACAGTTTGTCCGAGATCGAGGCCACCTGCCGCGACGACCGGCCAGAGCAGATCACCATGTAATCGGCCACATCCGAGCGACCGCGCAAGTCGATTTGCACAATCTCTTCGGCCTTGTCATCGTCCAGCGAGGCCATCACTTCGGCCAGTACGTCTTCGGAAGAATACTCAAGCGCTGCGGGCGTGGTGGCGCGCGTGGTGCGCGGCCCGACCGGCAAGCCGGTCGCAGGGTCAGAATGGGTCAGGACAAAGTCCTCCAAGCAAACGCGCCGATCAGACCCCGGCGCAAGGTTTGGCTTCAGCCTAGCATTTAAGGTGCGAAACCTCAATGAACCGGCAGGCCAAAGGATAAGCAGGCGCGCTTAGCGGCGAATCGGGGCGGAAGCAAGCTATTGCACGCTGAAAGCCACTTCGTTGCGGCGATTCCACGGCAAGGTCCACGGCGGATCATAAAAATAGAAGAACGGGCCCGCCGTCAGCCGCAGCCCCTGCGCCTTGGCCCAATCGCGCAAGGCCGCCTCTTGCTTGGTCAAAACGCTGTCGCGGGCAGCGCCGGAAAAGGTCAAAACCACCTGCCGCTGTGCTGGCAGTGTTAGAAAGCGGATGCGGTCGTCCTTGGGCTTTGGCAGGGTTTCCAGCGTGTAAGAGCCGGGCATCATGAACTGCACAGACCAAGTGCCTGCTTGTTCGCTTTGGGTGACGGGCGTGGTCATGGCAATCGTCTCGCCGGGCGCTTGGGCCACGGGGGTGGTCATCGCGACTTTGGCCCCACCTTCATTGTCACCAAAAATATAGCCCGCCAGCACACGAAACCCGCTGCTGCCGGCACCGCTGCGGTCTGCGCTTACCGTCACCTCGGCCATGATACGCGGCGCATAATCGCGCAGCTCTATCGGCCCGTCAGTGCGGGCCACGGTGTATTTCGGCGTTTCGCTGCCGTTATAGGCATCGGCCATGGCGGGCTCCTGTACGGCAAGGCCCCATAGGCCAAATGTGACGAGAGAAATCAGGTGTTTGATCTGCATCATCGGTCCTCCGCAGGTATATATAGGGTGGCAGCAGCATTTTTTCAAATCTTGTGCAGGGTCAAGGCCAGCGCCCCGCCGTGCAGCCTTGCGAGACGCCCCGGAACGGCGTAAAAGATGAGACATGATCCGATTTTTTGACATCTCTGACCATAATCGCCTGCCGTGGCGGTTTCAGCGTGTCCTTCATGCGCAGCGCACGTGCGGTTGAGTGTGTGCTTCTGCCCGCTGATGCGGGCTTCTCGTAATTTCTCGCATATCCCGAAAATCCAAACCGCAAGGAAGAGCCATGACCGCTCGCACGCTTTACGACAAAATCTGGGACGACCACATGGTTGATCAGGCCGAGGATGGCACCTGCTTGCTGTATATCGACCGCCATCTGGTGCATGAAGTCACCTCGCCGCAGGCCTTTGAAGGGCTGCGCATGACGGGCCGCAAGGTGCGCGCGCCGCAAAAGACCATCGCGGTGCCCGATCACAACGTGCCCACCACGCTGGACCGCGCCAATGCCGCGACCATGACCGAGGATTCGCGCATTCAGGTCGAGGCGCTGGATAAGAACGCCAAGGATTTCGGGATCAACTACTACCCTGTGTCCGATGTGCGCCAAGGCATCGTGCATATCGTCGGCCCCGAACAGGGCTGGACCTTGCCCGGCATGACCGTGGTGTGCGGCGACAGCCACACCGCCACCCACGGCGCGTTTGGTGCGCTGGCGCATGGCATCGGCACGTCCGAGGTGGAGCATGTTCTGGCCACTCAAACGCTGATCCAGCGCAAAGCTAAGAATTTCAAGGTGGAAATCACCGGAAGCCTGATGCCCGGCGTTACGGCCAAGGACATCACCCTGTCTGTAATCGGGGCCACGGGCACCGCTGGCGGCACGGGCTATGTGATTGAATACTGCGGCCAAGCCATCCGAGAATTGTCGATGGAAGGCCGCATGACCGTGTGCAACATGGCCATCGAGGGCGGTGCCCGCGCGGGCCTGATTGCGCCGGATGAAAAGACCTACGCCTATTGCATGGGTCGCCCCCACGCGCCCAAAGGGGCCGCTTGGGAAGCCGCTGTCGCCAATTGGAAAACCCTGTTCTCGGACGAGGGTGCGCATTGGGACAAGGTGATCATCCTGAAAGGCGAAGACATCGCCCCCGTCGTCACATGGGGTACCTCGCCCGAGGATGTGCTGCCAATCACGGGCAAAGTGCCCTCGCCGTCCGATTTCACCGGCGGCAAGGTTGAAGCGGTGCAGCGCGCCTTGGATTACATGGGCCTGACACCGGGGCAAAACCTGTCGGACATCAAGATTGATACAGTGTTTATCGGCTCTTGCACCAACGGGCGCATCGAAGACTTGCGCGCTGCCGCCGCGATCTTGAAAGGCAAGAAAAAGAAAGACGGCATTCGTGCTATGGTGGTGCCGGGGTCTGGCCTTGTGCGCGCACAAGCGGAAGAGGAAGGTCTGGACCAGATTTTCCTCGATGCGGGCTTTGAATGGCGTCTGGCGGGCTGCTCGATGTGCTTGGCGATGAACCCCGACCAACTCGCCCCGGGCGAGCGGTGTGCGGCCACATCGAACCGCAACTTCGAAGGCCGTCAGGGCCGCGGCGGGCGCACCCACCTGCTGTCGCCCGCCATGGCCGCTGCTGCTGCGATCACCGGTCATTTGACCGATGTACGCGATTTGATGACTGAAACCGTGTAAGGAACCGGACAGATGGACAAATTCACCAAACTGACCGGCATCGCAGCACCCATGCCCTTGGTCAATATCGACACCGACATGATCATTCCCAAGCAGTTCCTCAAGACCATCAAACGGTCGGGGCTGGGGGTGAACCTGTTTGACGAGATGCGCTATAATCTCGACGGGTCCGAGATCGCCGAGTTCGTGCTGAACCAGCCTGCCTATCGCCAAGCGCAGATCATCGTCGCGGGCGAGAACTTTGGCTGCGGGTCGTCGCGCGAACACGCGCCTTGGGCTTTGCTGGATTTTGGCATTCGCTGCGTGATCAGCACCTCTTTTGCCGATATCTTTTACAACAACTGCTTCAAGAACGGCATTCTGCCCATCGTCATGCCGCAAGAGGTGGTCGACGTGCTGATGGAAGACGCCAAGAAAGGCGCGAATGCCCGCCAAACGGTGGATCTAGAGGCGCAGACGGTCACCACATCGGACGGGCGGGTGTTTCCGTTTGACGTAGACGCCCACCGCAAAGATTGCCTGATCAATGGCTTGGATGACATTGGCCTGACCATGGTCAAGGTCAAGGCCATCGACAGTTTCGAACAAAAGGCTGCAACCCTGCGCCCTTGGGCCTAAATTCCGTCCGTCATCACCACCAAACGGGGCGCAGGACAGTCCTGCGCCCTTTTTTATGCCGACAAACACCCCCAGCCGCATCAATTTATTTGCAATCAAAAGAAACCTTGCGGAAGATCAAAGTGTAACTTTGGAATAGACCGCTATCATGGCCCCGTGCAGATCACATTGCGTGCATTGCAGTTGCTTTCTGCGCCTGCGTCGAACTCCGCAGGCGTTCCAAGAAAGCCCATGTGAAGGGGGATAAGACTTTGACCCATCCTGCCCATGTTTTTCCCGCGCGGAAGGTCTTTGCAAACCTTGTGACCTGTTTGGCGCTGATGCTCTGGCCGGGCCTTGCGGCGGCGCTGGATGTAACGGTGGCCACCTTTACCACGCGGTTCAGCCACTTTGGCCCCGGCCTTTTGTTTCAGCACTTGCAAAAGGCCGTTGATCCGCACGTCGAAGAGGAAATCAAGACCATCGTCGCCCTGAAGGCTGATGTGCTGCTTTTGACCAACTTTGACTATGACTATGACGGGTTGGCACTTGGCGCGCTGCAAGTGCGGTTGCGCGATCTGGGCTTGGTCTATGCCGATGCCCTTGGGTTGCAGCCCAACACCGGCATTCCGACATGGCTGGATCTGAACCATGACGGCGCGCTGAGTGGGCCGCGCGATGCGCAGGCCTATGGGCGCTTTGCCGGGCAAGCGGGCATGGCCATTTTGTCACGCTATCCCATCGACCGCGCCCATATCCGCGACTTTACCGCGCTTTTGTGGAAAGACCTGCCCGAAGCCGATCTGCCGCCGGACATGGACCAAGACACCCGCTTGCTGCAGCGCCTGTCCAACGCGGGGCATTACGAGGTGCCGTTAACCTATGCGCAGGGAAAGACGCTGCGCCTGCTTGTCTGGTCGGCCACCCCGCCGCTGTTTGACGGGCCAGAGGATCGCAATGGCCGCCGCAATGCGGATGAAACAGCCCTATGGCTGCATCTGCTAGACGGCACACTGCCCAAGATCGCCCCTGAGGCTGGCGTTCATGCACCGCCCGAAGAGCCTTTCGTGATCCTTGGCCAAGCCAATCTTGACCCTGCCGATGGGTCAGGAAAGCCACAATCCCTGCTGGCCCTGCTATCGCACCCCCTGCTGCAAGACCCCGCGCCACGCGGCCCCGCAAGCCATAACGACGCGGGTCAGCGTGGCGACCCTGCTTTGGATACGGCAGCCTTGAAAAGTGGGGCTGGCTTGCGGCTGGATTACCTTTTGCCATCGCGCAACATCACCGTGCAAACCGCAAGCGTGCTTTGGCCGATGCAAAGGCCACCCTTGGCCGAGGTAGAGACGCCCACCACCCAGCACTTTCCCGTTATAGCACAGCTGACCCTGCCCTAAGCCTGTTCAACCGCCCCTCATCCAAGGATTTCATCCCCTAACGAACCCGCCTACCTTCGCCCCGCTTGACCCCGTGCCGCCCACCCGTTAGGCCATCGGCGACCAAGCATAGGAGCCGCAGATGGCCAATCCCTCAATCCTCATCCTTGCCGGTGACGGCATCGGCCCCGAAGTTATGGGCGAAGTTAAAAAGATCATCACATGGTTTGATGCCAAGCGCGGGATCAAATTTGACGTCTCCGAAGATCTGGTGGGCGGCTGCGCTTATGACGCGCATGGCACGCCCCTAACAGACGCCACCATGGCCAAGGCGCAAGAAGTAGATTGCGTTCTGCTGGGCGCTGTGGGCGGGCCGAAATATGACAAGCTGGATTTCTCGGTCAAACCCGAGCGCGGCCTGCTGCGGTTGCGCAAGGAGATGGACCTTTTTTCCAACCTGCGCCCCGCGCAGTGCTTTGACGCTTTGGCCGACTTTTCATCGCTGAAAAAAGAGGTCGTGGCGGGCTTGGATATTGTGATCGTGCGCGAGTTGACCTCGGGCGTCTATTTCGGCGAACCGCGCGGGATTTTCATGGAAGGCAACGAGCGCGTGGGCATCAACACCCAACGCTACACCGAATCTGAAATTGCCCGCGTGGCGCGTTCAGCGTTTGAACTGGCACGCAAGCGCAATAACAAGGTCTGCTCGATGGAGAAGGCCAATGTCATGGAATCGGGCATTTTGTGGCGCGATGTGGTTCAAGAGATCCACGACAAAGAATATCCCGATGTGAACCTGACCCATATGTACGCCGATGCCGGTGCGATGCAGTTGTGCCGCTGGCCCAAGCAGTTTGACGTGATTGTCACCGACAACCTGTTTGGCGATATGCTGTCGGATATGGCGGCCATGCTGACGGGTAGCCTTGGAATGCTGCCCTCGGCCAGCCTTGGCCTGCCGCAGGCCAATGGCCGCCCCAAGGCATTGTATGAACCCGTGCATGGTTCGGCCCCCGATATCGCAGGCACGGGCAAGGCCAATCCGATCGCGTGTATCTTGTCCTTTGCCATGGCCCTGCGCTATTCGTTCAATCTAGGAGACGAGGCGGCGCGCGTTGAAAAGGCGGTTGAAAAGGTGCTGGCAGACGGCGTGCGCACAGCCGATCTGATGGGCCCAGAAGGTGGCACACCGGTCAGCACCGCGCAGATGGGCGATGCGGTGATTGGCGCTTTGGAGGCCAGCCTGTAACCCGCCCGCGCAGGACTAGAGAAAACGACGCGCCCGTGACGGTCACGGGCGCGTTTTTGTTACAAATGACCGTCACAAGGCAGATATGACCAAGATGTCCAATCCCCTGAAAGGCGCGCTTTTGGCGCTGGCGTCTTTTTGCGCCTATGCTTGTTCGGATGTGTCGATCAAGGCCTTGGGGCATGGGATGGGCTCGTTTCAAGTCATGTTCTTCTCGGCCGTTTGCACCCTTCCCTTCATTTTGGGCCAGATATTCTGGCAAGACAGACACGCCAGTCTGCGCCCCGCCTTACCGGGGCTGACGGCGGTGCGCGTGCTGATCTCGCTTTTGGGCGGCGGGTTTGTGACCTATACGTTCACCCACCTGCCCTTGGCGCAGTGCTATGCGATCTTCTTTACCATGCCATTGATGATCACCCTTCTGGCTTGGCCCATGCTGGGTGAACCGGTTGACCCCCTGCGCGGGACCATCATTGTTGCGGGTTTTGGCGGTGTGCTGATCGCCCTGCAACCCGGTTCAACCGATTTCCAACTGGCGCATCTGACGGCCATTCTGGGGGCTATCACAGGGGCGCTCAATTCGCTGATCTTTCGCATGATTGGGCACCGCGAAAAGTCGGGGGTGATTTTGCTTTATCCGGTGGTTGGGCAAATCTTGGGTGCGGGGATGATCATGCCATTTGTCTGGCAACCTCTTTCGCTGAGTGACTGGCAAGTGGGCCTGCAGATGGGGGCCTTGGGGCTGGTGGGGGGGTTGTTTATCATTGCGGCCTACCGCACGGCGCCGGCGATTGTTGTGGCGCCGATGCAATACAGCCAGATTGTTTGGGCAAGTTTGCTAGGGTATTTGCTGTGGGGTGAAAAGCCCAGTTTGGCGGCCACCTTGGGTATTGGCGTGATTGTTGCGGCAGGTCTGGCGCTGCTGGCCGTTGCCGGGCGGCAAAGCGCGCAACTACGCCAAGCCTAAGCCCGCATTTCGCTTGAAATCACCCGCATTTGGCGCGAGGGACAGTGCATCATCCCGCGCAACATCAGGTCGTCCATGCAAGCTCGCACCTCTACCCTGAACGGCGCGCTTTTGGCCCTTTTGTCGTTTGGCATCTACGCCATCAGCGATGCCATCGTGAAGTACATGGGGGCCAGTTACAGCCCGTTTCAGAACATCTTCTTTTCTGGCCTTTTTGGATTTCCCTTGGTGGCCATTATGCTGATGACCGACCGCTCCGAAGGCAACCTTATCCCACGCAAACCCGCCATGACGTTGCTGCGATCTGCCTTAGTGGTGGTCAACGTGCTTTGCGGTTTTTACGCCTTTGCCACCCTTCCCTTAAGTGAGGCTTACCCGATCTTCTTCGCCTCACCCCTGCTGATCACCTTGTTCGCCATCCCCATGCTAGGCGAACGGGTGGGCATTCACCGCGGATTGGCGATTGTGGTGGGACTTTTGGGCGTGCTGGTGGTGCTGCGGCCGGGGCAGTCACATTTGGGGTTGGGGCATTTGGCAGCTATTGCGGCAGCGCTTATCTTTGCCGTGAATTCGGTTCTGGTCCGCATCACGGGGCAATCAGAACGTTCGGTCGTAATTATGCTGTACCCGATGATCGCCAACACCCTTGTCTCAGGTTTGGCGTTACCCTTTGTCTACCAGCCCTTGCCATTGGCGCATTTGGGCCTGCTGGCTGCGATGGCGACGCTGAGTTTTCTAGGCGGGCTTATTGCAATCGCCGCTTACAGGCGCGCACAAGCGGCGATTGTGGCAACCATGCAATATAGCCAGATCATCTGGGCCTCAATCTTCGGCGCGCTGATTTTTCATGAAAAAAGTGATGTCTGGACGCTGGTTGGCACCGTGATCATCATCGCCTCGGGCATCTATATTGTGCTGCGCGAAGGCACGCCCGCCGTGTCCAAGACCAAGCCCGTGACAGAAGCGCGGGCCGAGTTTAACCTTGGATTGCAACCGCGCTCTAGCGCGTGGCTGAAATTCTTTGATAGCCGCAAAGCCCGCGCGGCAGAGCGTACCGACCTCTCATAAAGCGGTGCGGTTTTAGCCCTCATCGCGCCGCCCCCCTTGCTAATAGACGCGCATCAGGCTAAAGCGCGACCACGGTCGGAGCGTAGCGCAGTCTGGTAGCGCACCTGCTTCGGGAGCAGGGGGTCGGAGGTTCGAATCCTCTCGCTCCGACCAAATCTCCCGATTTATTGTCGCCATTGGCAGACAGCGGCCTTCAGGCCGCCATGTTGCGCGTTGCGTTAAGGGCGCGTAAACAGCGCCGAACCCTATCGAAAGACCCTAGACATGCCCTCAAATAAACCCGTTGTTTTGTGCATTCTGGATGGCTGGGGTCTTGGCACCAATCCGGCGGTATCAGCCCCCGCCCAAGCCCATGTGCCCAATTTCAATCGCCTGTGGCAGACCTGCCCCCATGAGACGCTGACGACCTTTGGCCCTGATGTCGGCCTGCCCACCGGCCAGATGGGCAATTCGGAAGTGGGCCATACCAACATCGGCGCAGGCCGCGTGGTGGCAATGGATCTGGGCGCGATTGATCTGGCGATTGAGGATGGCAGCTTTGCGCAGAACCCAAGTTTGCGGCGCTTTGCCGACAAGCTTAAAGCCTCTGGCGGGACGGCGCATTTGATGGGGGTGATTTCAGATGGCGGGGTGCATGGCCATTTGAACCACGTTCTGGCCGCCGCCCGCGCGTTGACAGCCCTTGGCGTACCCGTCGCCCTGCACGCCATCACCGACGGGCGCGACGTGTCGCCCAGTTCGGCGGCAGATTTTATCGAGGCCCTGATGGTGTCTTTGCCGCAAAGGGCCAAGCTTGCCACCGTCATCGGCCGATATTGGGCGATGGACCGCGACACAAGATGGGAACGTGTGGCCCGCGCCTTTGAGGCCATGGTGAACGCCAAAGGCGCACACGCAGCCACCCCGCAAGCCGCCGTTGCCGCATCTTATGCCAAAGGCGAGATGGACGAATTCATAGCCCCCACCATGATCGGCAATTACCAAGGCGCGCGCGATGGCGACGGCTTCTTTTGCCTAAACTTCCGTTCCGACCGCGCGCGCGAGGTTATGGCGGCCTTGGCAGAGCCTGATTTTACCGGCTTTGACACCGGCAAAAGGCCCAAATGGGCAGCGCTTTTGGGCATGGTGGAATATTCCGCACAATCCAGCGCCTATCTGGATACGGCCTATCCGAAACGCTTCTTGGCCAATACGATCGGTGAATGGGTGGCCAAACAGGGCAAAACCCAGTTCCGTTTGGCCGAGACGGAAAAATACCCCCATGTCACCTTCTTTTTAAACGGAGGCCGCGAAGAGCCGTTTGAAGGCGAAGCGCGCTTTATGCCCAAATCGCCCAAAGTGGCGACCTATGATTTGCAGCCAGAGATGTCCTCGGCCGAGGTGGCGGACCACTTGGTGCAGGCCATCGAGACGGGTTATGACCTGATCGTCGTCAACTTCGCCAACCCCGATATGGTCGGCCACACGGGCAGCCTGCCCGCTGCCATCAAAGCCTGCGAGGCGGTGGATAGGGGTCTTGGCCGCGCGCTTGACGCGCTGGCCAAGGCGGGCGGGGCGATGATCGTGACGGCGGATCATGGCAATTGCGAGATGATGGTCGATCCGGTGACTGGGGGGCCGCACACGGCGCATACCGTCAATCCGGTGCCGGTGATTCTGGTGGGTGGCCCTAAAGGGGCGCAGTTGCGCGCAGGCGGACGGCTGGCGGATCTGGCCCCCACGCTTCTGGCGCTGATGGGCCTTGATCAACCAGCCGAAATGACGGGCAAAAGCCTAGTTTTGGGGTGAAATGCAGCGGTTTTACGCAAAAGTGATGCGCTTTTGCCCCACCAAACGCCTATCAATAGGTTCAGTTGGAACGAGTTTGGCTCTAGGGCGTCAAAGGCCGTCAAATCTGACGATATTCAGATGCGCCCGCTAGGGGCTTTGGTGTAAGCAAAGACAAGAAGACAAGCGGCGCAGGTCGCCCCAAAGGGGGCAGGCGGGCCGCAAATGGGGAAGTGGACGCAATGAACAAGGTTCTGATAGCCGCAGTGGGCGGTGTGGTAGCCGGCGCGCTGATTGTCACGCAATTTATCGGACCCTTGGTCGCCCAAACGGCGAACAAAGACACTTCGGTTTACCAGCAACTGGACCTGTTCGGCGATGTCTTCGAACGCATCCGCGCCCAATATGTTGAAGAGGTGGACAACAAGAAACTGATCGAAGCAGCGGTCAATGGTATGCTCACCTCGCTTGATCCGCATTCCAGCTATATGAGTGCGGATGACTATGCTGCGATGCAGGTGGAAACCAAGGGCGAGTTTGGCGGCCTTGGCATCGAGGTGACGCAGCAGGACGGCTACGTCAAAGTGGTTTCGCCCATTGACGGCACTCCGGCAGATAAGGCCGGCATCACCACCGGCGATTTGATTATCAAGGTCAATGGCAAGTCGGTCAACGGGCTGACGATGGACCAAGCGGTCGACCAAATGCGCGGGCCGATCGGGTCAGAAGTGATCATCACCGTGGTGCGCGAAGGGGTCAAAGAGCCCTTCGACGTATCGATCATCCGCGATACAATCAAGGTCGCCGCCGTCAAGGGCCGCTTGATCGGCACAACGATTGTGGTTCGCATCACTTCCTTCACGAATCAAACCTTCAGCGGGTTGCAATCGGAACTGAAGAAAGCCGCTGCTGAGGCGGGCGGGATGGAGAAAGTCACCGGTGTGGTGCTGGATCTGCGCAACAACCCCGGGGGGCTGTTGATGCAGGCGATTGACGTTTCTGACGCTTTCCTGAACGAGGGGGAGATCGTCTCGACCCGCGGGCGCAACCCACAAGACAACGAGCGTTTCAATGCGACCAAAGGCGATCTCACCGATGGAAAACCGGTTGTCGTGCTGATCAACGGCGGCTCGGCCTCGGCGTCGGAAATCGTCACGGGGGCTTTGCAGGATCATCATCGCGCTATTGTGGTGGGCACCAAAAGCTTTGGCAAAGGATCAGTCCAAACCATCATTCCGGTGCGCGGCGAAGGGGCGATGCGGTTGACGACGGCACGGTATTACACACCTTCTGGCCGGTCGATCCAAGCCTTGGGGGTGATGCCGGACATTGTGGTCAACCAGCCGCTGGTCGACCCAAACGCCAAGCCCACCGATGATAAGACGGCAGAGGCAAACAAGATGACATCGGAAGCCGATCTGAATGGGATTATCTCGAACGATTCCATGACGGATGAAGAAAAGAAGCAGTTGGAAAACGACCGCGCCCGCACGGAAGAGGCCTCACAACTGCGCGACGACGATTTCCAACTGGCATATGCCATTGATATCCTGCGCGGTCTGGCCGTCGTGGCCCCCCAACCGTGAGCGATCTGCCCTATCGTCCCTGCGTTGGCGTGACCCTGATCAACCCTGCGGGGTTGATCTTTGCAGGCCGCCGCTTGGACGGCGCGCCTCAGGCGTGGCAAATGCCGCAGGGTGGCATTGACGAGGGTGAAAAGCCCCGCGCCGCAGGCTTACGAGAATTGGCCGAGGAAACTGGCGTGACGTCCGAGTTGGTGACATTTCTGGCTAAAACCCCTGATTGGCTGACCTATGACCTGCCGCCCGAATTGCTGGGCAAAGTCTGGGGCGGCAAGTTCAAAGGGCAAAGGCAAAAGTGGTATCTCTACCGCTTTGACGGGCGCGACGATCAGGTCAACATCGTGCAACCGCATCAGGAATTTGCACAATGGCGCTGGATCGCCGCGGATGAGATGCTGGCCGCCATCGTGCCATTCAAGCGGGCCGTTTATGAACAGGTGATCGCGGCCTTTCGACCCCACTTGGCCTAAGGCTGGGGTGGCAGGTTTAAGGCTTTGCGCCAATACTCGGGTGTGGTGATCTGTGGATAGCGGCTGCGATACAGCGCCCTAAGCCTGCCATGCTGCACCAAAGTGCGCAGCGTTAGCCCAAGCGTTCGCGCCAAAAGCCAAGCAGCCTGCACGATGTTGCAGCGTGTCATATAGGCCTTATCCCCTGCCACGTTCAGGAACGTCAGTTGCGCAGCCCCCCAAACGGCATCACTAAAACCACGCTGGGCAGCAAGAATTATCCGCTTGGCGCCCCAGCGGCCAAAAAAAGGCAAGATATGTCCGTTCAGTGAGATGGGATAAAACAGGCGGCGGGCAGCTTTGTTGGTCCCTAAAAAACCTTCGCGCTCTTTCAGATCAAAGTTGGCAAGAGGCTGCCAAACCTCATTTTTGATAAAGGTCTTGATGGCCGCGCGTGCAGGGCCAGCGTCGGGATGGGTTGCAAAGTAATCGGGGCCTTTTAGCACATCACGCCATGCCAGCAGAACGGCTTCTATGGATTCATACTGAAACTTCACAATATTCCGCCGCACAAAAGCCAAGGGGATAGCGATCAAGCCAATCCGACTGGTGGCCATATGATTCAGCGCAAGGTGATGAACCATATGGCTGCGCAGGTCGAGATACCAATTCAGGGGCGTTTCCTTATCCACAAAGCTTTCGCCAAAAGCCACCACGCCGTTCAACCTTGTAATCACAAAATCATTTGCAAGCGAAAAGTTCACATCATCCCCCCGCACAAAGAAGGGAAAAGGATAAGTGCAAACATGGGCTACGGGAAAGGCAAAGAACCACCACCCGCCGTACAGCTTGGGCGGCCGGATCAGGGCAGTCTTTTGTTCCATCAGAAAAAATGCCCGAAAGTCGCGCAGATCGGTGCCCTGAAACTGCGGATAGCATTTATGGTTAAAGACAGCGCCATTTTCAGCCATCAGGGCGCGTTCGGTTGCGTTGATCAAGGCTCCGGCGACGGCTGCCCTGTCATCTTTGGCAAGGGTTAGGAAAGCAAAGGTGCGGTGCAACGCCTCCATCGGGATTGCGGCGTCATCGTCCATGAAAAGGATATGGGAAAAGCCTTCCGTCTTTGCCTGTAACAGGCCCCGAGTGAAACCGCCTGCTCCGCCCAGATTGGCATTGGCAAAGCGGCGAAGTTTGGGGTGCGGGTCGATCTGGGCGCTGTCGTCGTTGTCGATGATAAGGCATTCCATCTGCGAGCCAAACTCAGCTTGATCAAGGTAAAGCGCCAAGCGCCGCGCTGTGGCCTTGACTTGGGCTTCGCGGCGAAAGGTTGTGATCACAATCGCCAAACGACAACTTGGGTTTGCCTGCGATTGTGTCATATAGCGGGCTGCTGTCAGGCAAGCATCAGAGGAAATCGCGCGGATTTCGAATGTGATCAAGCCCAACCCCGCGCTGTCACTGTAATGCGACAGGTCCAAAAGATCCTCGCCCTCTAGGGCCAAGTCTAAGACCCTAACAGCCAGCACCTCGTGATAGAATTCAGACAGGGCGTGCAGTACTGTTACCTCTACCCGGCCCTGCCCGGTTAAGCCCAGCCACAGGCCCTGCAAGTCACAGCATTTGTGCCATTTGGCGATGCAAAGGGCGTTGAAATAGGTGTCAAATTTGGCGACCGAATTCTGAGGTATCCAGTAAGCACCAAGGTCAGATTCGTGGGCCACGAAACGGTCAGCATGGGCAAACATATGCGGCTCAAGGCACAGGCCCCTTTCGGGAAAGGTCAAGTTTTGCAATGTTATCCACTGCGCGATAGGGGGTGTATCTTGCCCCGGTAATGCTATGGGCCTTTTGCGAGTGCCGTGTGACGCTGCGCTCATGTCCATTCCTTAGCTTCATAAAATTTGGATTTTTTGAAAGAATTATCAATTGCGCGTCAAAGATCGGGCAAGGGCGCGGATCTCGACGATGTCGCGGTTCATGCGGCCAATTAGGCCATCTTTCACGGCTAAGTTGAGCAGCGCCAGATAGGCTTTGCGATCCGCCCCCCCGTGGCGCGCGCGCCCACGCCATTTGACAAACACCAAAAGCAAGACTGGCCAAAAAAACACCGGGCCAGCGACCATGCGGTAGGTCCGCAACGCGTTGCGGTAGTTGTAATACACCTTCCACAGCGGCCGATGGATGCCATGGCCATCGGGGGGATGGGTTGTGCAATCATGTTCAAAGCGCAGGTCGGGCAAAAACCCGATGCGCCCGCCCCGTTTTGTCAAGCGCAGCGTATACATGACATCATCGGCATAAAGGAACAGTTCGCCATCCGGATAACCCGCCCGTGCCAAACCTTTGCGCGACAAGAACAAACCAACAAAAGACGCCGCATCAATGGGTAGCGGCCTTACAGCGGCATAATCTGAATCCCGCAGATGAAACCCACTGCGCCCCTGACCAAAGGCCGTGCGGACAAAATCGCCGAAGTGCCAAAACGGGTTGCGTGAGGGGCGATTCATCTCGCAGATGCGTCCGTCAGGATAAAAGACCCCAGCGGCGATGGCCTCAAAACCTGCATTTACCAAATCGGCAGATTGGCTTTGAAAGCGTGCAAACGTGCCAGGGTAGGGCCGCGCATCATCATCCATCACAACGCACCACGCCGGATCAAAGCGGGCCCTCACGGCGCGCAGCCCCGCTTCAAACCCCCCAGCGCCGCCCATGTTGCGCGCCAAGGTGATCACATGAAGGCGCGGATCAGCAATCTCGCGCAAAAGATCGCCCGTGCCATCGGTTGAGGCATTGTTAACAACCACAATCACATCAACCAGTTCCGCCAAAAGGCTTTCTAGGGTCACGCGCAATTGCGCCTTGCGATTGTGCGTGACGACCAAAGCCGTCAGCCCAACTGGCACCTTTGGGCGTTCGGTGACTGGCAAGATCTGTGGGTTGGAAAGATCCTTCATAGGGGGCGCACGACAAAGGCAGGCATAGGCTGGCCCTTGGCTGTAACGGTTGCAAAGTGGCGGGCCGTGTCCAGCGCCTCACGGATGGTTAGGTCCATGTCAAGATAGCGGTAAGTCCCCAGTCGGCCAACAAAGGTAACACCGCGCCCTTCGTCGGCCCGCGCGACATATTGCCGCAGCAAGGCTTGCTCTTTGGTCAACCGAATTGGGTAATAAGGGATGTCATCAGTGCCGCAGTGGCGCGACACCTCGCGGTACACAACAGAGGCTTCGTGGCTTTCCCAAGGGGCAAAATGCTTATGTTCAGTGATGCGCGTCCAAGGCACATCTGCCCCGCCATAGTTCATGACAGCGCAGCCTTGATAGTCGCCCTGATGGGTAAACCGCTCGAATTCTAGGGTACGATAGCCCAATCGACCGATGTCATAACCATACCAAGCGTCTAGCGGGCCAGAGTAAAAGACATGGTCATACTCCGCAGCCTGCGCTTGTGTGAAGGCACTGTTCAGATGCACCTTGATATTTGGGTGATCAAGAATGCGCGCAACAAGGTGCGTATAGCCCTGTTCTGGCATGCCTTGAAAGGCGTGGAAGAAGTAATTGTCGTCATAACTGAACCGAACGGGCAACCGCTTGAGGATTGCCGCGGGAAGCTGTGCCGGGTCTACGCCCCATTGCTTTTGGGTGTAGCCCTTGAAAAACGCCTCGTAAAGCTGTGGACCAATCATCCGCAAGGCTTGCTCTTCAAAGTTTTGCGGATCGGTTATGGACTTATCAGCCTTTTGCGCCAAAAGGTCTGCAGCCTCTTGCGGCGAGAGGACCGTCCCAAAAAACTGGTTGATCGTATGAAGATTGACCGGCAAAGAAAAAACCTGCCCGCCAGATATTGTTTTGACCCGATGCTTGAAGGGGTGAAACTTGGCAAACCGGTTCACATAGTCCCACACTTCGACATCGTCGGTGTGAAAGATATGCGGGCCATAGACATGGACAAGAACCCCCGTTTGCGCGTCGCGCGCGCAATGGCAGTTTCCCGCCACATGGCCGCGCTGTTCGACCACTGTGATGTGATGCCCAAGCTCTGCCAAGTGCCGCCCAATAACCGCACCAGACAACCCCGCCCCAACACTAAGAAGACGCAAGCTCATTGAACTCTCGGATCAGGATCAAAACGGACCGTTACAGACCATGTTAGGTGGGTTCGATTAACAAAAGGTGTAAGCGTCACCACCGCAGGGCACCCATAATCAGATGAGGGTTCTGCATGACGCCAAGCGGTCATCTTCAATATTTCCACCCAATAAATCGACAGAACAGGTATTTTGGCAAAATCACATCGTAACTTTTCAAACGATGCCATACTTGATCGCGCGGGAAAAGCCGATTATTTTCGATTTTGCACTAGGGCGCCGCCTATAATGCGTCAAAACAGCAAAATAGCTGTCAACGGCGGAGTAAAACTTTGCAATTTTAGCCCTTTCCGGTGACAGCGAGGGTTGGGGCATTTTAATCGTGGAACTTTACCGGAAGGCCCGTCTCGCACGTCGGGGCGGCATGATCGAACGCGCGGCGGCGATTCATTTTGGGGTGTCCCCCGCGAGCGTGAAGAATATTAAGGGTTTTTCAGTGCCGCCCGGTTATTGGCGCACGGCACAGATCAAGCGGCCGAAGCTGGACGGCTTTACCGGCTTCATCGATGCATGGCTGACGACAGCATCGGGCAGCGACTGATCCGTGATATAGAAGCGATGATGGATCTGCCCGCATCGCCATTTGATGCCTGTGATCAGGCGACTGGATAGGTGAACTCGCAGTCCCTGGTGCGTTACAAGATCTTTGCATGCAGCGCCCGGACAGTGTCCTCATCGACCTCGGGGGATCTCCTGCCACCGCGCTCAAAGATGTCGGCCGCGCCGTCCAGCAGCGCCTTCTTCCACTGATGGATCATCGTGGCATGCACGCATATTCGACCTGACTCAGCGCACCCAACTGGCACCGAAGCGCTTACGTTCAAGTTTGATTTTGAACTGATGAACTTCGAACTGCCAAACTTGGAATTTGACCTATCAAACCTCGACGCACTTCTAAACTTCGCCCTCGACAGCATCGGCTTGGAATTCGACGCAGGGAATTTTCTGACATCCAATCGCGCACGCATCATGGGGTGTTATAGTCAAAAGCCAAAAAATTGTCAGGCAAAAACCCGGCAAGGGACGCCATGCAAATGCAAACCCATTCTAGGCAAACGACGCTGCAAATTCCACGGCGGTTCGTCCGCCGGCCCAAAAACACCTGCAGGCAAGTAACGCATCGCGGAGGCCCAGCGCCGAAGATGGGCCGAAAGACCATAAGTTAGCGGCAAGCAGCCGACCCAGGGTTTATATTTGGGTGGATAGACTAAGTAAGAATTCAAAATTTATACAATGAAAACAGATACTTAAACAAATTTTATGGTGCCCCAAGACGGACTCGAACCGCCGACCCATTACTTACGAAGCAATTGCTCTACCATCTGAGCTATTGAGGCAGTGGGGGTGCCTTTACATCATGGCAGGGGGAATGCCTAGACCTGATGTGCCGCTGTGGATTCATTTTTCTTCAATTTTTGACTGTTTTGGACAGAGTTCACTTGACCGGACAGTGGTCTAGGTGGCGGGGTTTACATCCAGCTTGGCGCTCTTGGCCTTCTTTTTCGGCGCGATTTCGTTGCCTTCGTCATCGACGTTGGGCGGCTTTGCCTTGCGCGGCCGACGCTTGCTGTGAAGGATGTCAACTTTCATCTCAGCGGTCAGCGGCTTGGCATAGAGACTGTCACTCATTTCGACGGAGGTACGGGCGTTGCTGGCAAGGGTCAGGGTGTCCAGATTATCCACGTTAAGAAGCCGGAACATGATGGAGGTGTGACGCTGGCTGTAGAGCGTGCGCGATGTGCCCTGCCCGTCTTTTTCGAGGTCCGCGAGGATCAACAGTTGGTCGAACTGACGTCGCAAGGTGCGCAGCGCATAAGCCCGCTGCTTGTCACCACAAGTCGGCTGAAACATATAGTCATCCGGCTTGCCAAAGCCTTCATTCTTTGGCGTTGTACGATCTGCTGATAGATATCCACAGCCTTCTCAAGTGAGATCACGGCGTTTGCATGGCCCTTGGTCCTCGGGTGCGTCAAACGCAGATCGGTCTCATCGCGGCGCACGATGGCAACGTGTTTGTGCTTTAGCACGCTGATGTCAGATGGCCGGATGAAGCTGTTCGTCATGAACACGATCAGGTCCTAGAGTTCCTGAGTGATATCGATGTTTCGTGCCTGATCTTTGTCCTTAGCCTCAGCCCATATTGTCTTACCAATGTTGCCCCGCGCCTTGTTCAGCAGCAGACGATATTCGTCTAAATTGAACCACGGACGGGTATCGTCTTTGGTCTTCAAGGTTGGAAATGCGGGGGGCGATGCTATCGCACCAAGCCGGTGGCCATGCTTGAAGATCGTCTTGATGTGCGACACATGGATTTTCTGACTGTAATTGGACGCTGCTTAAGTCGAAGTGCACTGCACTTTGACATCCTTTTTCCACCCTTACCACCTTCAGAAGATCAGCACATCATTGTAAGCCAAGGTTGGATGACCATCCAGCACGCCGATCTGAACCGCAGCCCCAGAGTTGCTGCCATCGGCGTCATAGTACAATGCTCCGGTGGTCGTGTTATAGATCACCCGATCTGTCGCAAGATGGCCTGTGGTGGCCCCGGCCCCAGCATAGAAGGCCGTTGAACCAAGTGCTCCCACTGCGCCAAGGGCGGTAAACGTAGCTTTATCAAGGGTGATGTGGTCGCTGGCCGTCGTGAAGTCAGTGATATGATCAATGCCCGTCAACTGGTTGAACACGAAAGTGTCTGAACCAATGCCGCCGACCATAATATCATTGCCAAGCCCGCCATCAAGCGTGTCATTTCCAGAACCACCGTAAAGTGCGTCATCGTCAGAATCCCCCGACAAAGTGTCGTCACCCGCACCTCCATCTAGGGTGTCTTTGCCAAACCCACCATAAATTGTGTCGTTCCCATCCACCCCATAAAGTTTGTTTTTGTTAGCATTCCCGATGATCAGGTTGGCCGCCAAAGTCCCCCAACCATCCGTTGCAGCCGCTCCCATAAGAGCTAGGTTCTCGACGTTGACGGAAAGTCTGTAGCCGGACCAACTTTGCACCAAATCTGTGCCCCCAGCACTACTTTCAACTACCAAATCACGGAAGCTGTCCACCACATAAGTGTCATCGCCAGCCCCGCCGGCCATGCTGTCATCGCCAGCGCCTCCATCAAGCGTGTCATTGGCATCGCCGCCCGACAAACTGTCACTGCCCCGACCGCCTGAAAGTTGGTTCGCATTCGCGTCGCCAATCAAAGTATCACGATGGTCTGAGCCCGTCAGATTTTCTATGCCCAAAAGTGTATCGGTTTCAGATCCACCGGTGTTCTGGGCTGATATCACCAAAAGGCTGACGGACACCGCACTTGTGGTCGACGCATAAGTTGCCGTGTCATTGCCGCCCCCGCCAGTCAGGTTGTCATTGCCATTCCCACCAGAGAGCGTGTCATCGCCGTTGCCGGCAGTCAGCGTATCATTGCCATCCCCACCGATGAGCATGTTCGCATTCGCATCTCCGATCAGCGCATCATTTTGGCTAGAACCGATCAGGTTTTCGATGCTGGCAAGTGTATCGATGCCAGCGCCACCTGTATCCTGCGCTGATGTTTGGCTAAGGTTTACCGACACGGCGCCTGAGGATGCTGCGTAAGTTGCCGTATCATTGCCGTCCCCACCCGTCAGGCTGTCGTTGCCAGCACCACCTTCCAGCGTGTCACTTCCAGCACCACTCAACAGCGTGTCATTGCCTGCACCGCCATCTAATGTATCAGAGTTGTCTCCACCGTAGAGTTGATCATTCCCGTCAAGGCCCGACAGACGGTTGGCCCCGCCGTTGCCAGTGATCACGTTGTCAAGGGCGTTGCCCACGCCATTAATGTTGCCACTGCCGGTTAGGGTCAGGGTCTCGACGTTGGCTGAAAGCGTATGGGTCACAGAGCTTTGGACCCGATCGGTGCCCGACCCTGCGCTACTGCTTTCAACGACCACATCGGTGATACTGTCGATCACATAAGCGTCGTCGCCACCACCACCGCTCATGGTGTCGTTGCCCGTACCTGCGTCAAGCGTGTCATTGCCGTCACCGCCCGACAAAATATCATTGCCAGAGCCACCCAAAAGCGAGTCATTGCCGGCGTCGCCCGACAAACTGTTAGCACCGCTATTGCCGGTGATCACGTTGTCAATCGTATTGCCGGTGCCGTTGATGTCGGTAGCGCCTAAGAGGATGAGGTTTTCAACATCGGAGGCAAGTATGTAAGCAACAGCACTCTTTACCAGATCGATGCCCTCACCGGCGGTCTCCACGACAACATCAGTGTCAGTGTCGACCACATAAGTGTCATTGCCGCTTCCGCCAGTCATGCTGTCGGTGCCCGTGCCTCCGTCAAGCGAGTCATTGCCCGCATCACCCGACAGAGTATCATTGCCAGAACCAGCGGACAGAGTATCATCGCCCAAGTCGCCCAACAATATGTTGACACCGTTGTTGCCAATGATCACGTTGGCCAGACTATTACCGGTGCCGTTGATGTCGGCGGCGCCGAATAGGATGAGGTTTTCGACATCGGACGTGAGTAAATAAGCGACACTGCTTGTTACCAGATCGGTGCCCCCACCGCCGTTCTCCATGACAATATCACCGGCGTCATCGACAGCGTAAACATCATCGCCACTCCCGCCGTACATGAGATCAATGCCCTCGCCGCCGTTCAGCGAGTCATTACCAGCGCCGCCCGACAGAATGTTCGCCCCGCTATTGCCTTTGATCGAGTTATCAAGCGTATTACCTGTCCCATTGATGTTGCTGACGCCGGTAAGCGTCAGGTTCTCGAAATGTGTCAATAGGGAATAGGTGAATGAGGTTTGCACCAAATCGGTGCCCTCGCCACTGCTTTCCACGAGGACATCATATGCGCTATCCATCACATAAGTATCATCTCCACCCCCGCCGGTCAGGCTGTCGTTGCCCGTGCCACCGTAAAGGCTGTCATTGCCCGACCCCCCCGACAAACTGTCATTGCCAGAACCACCTGCCATGATATTGGTGTTATTATTGCCCGTCAGACTATCATCATAAGCAGATCCAATCAGATTTTCGATGCCTACAATGGTATCGATGCCTGCGGCACCTGTGTTCTGGGCTGATGTCAGGGCAAGGTTTACTGACACGCCGCCTGCCGCCGTGGCGTAGGTAGCGGTGTCAACGCCTTCCTCGCCGTTAAGGCTATCATCACCCGTGCCTCCATCCAGCGTATCGTTGCCCAAACCGCCCGATAAGGTATCATTGCCAGCATCACCCGACAGAGTGTTTGCAACGCCATTGCCAGTGATCACATTGGCGAGCGTGTTGCCGGTGCCGCTGATCGTTTGGCGCCCCGTAAGGGTCAGGTTTTCAACATTGACTGATAATGTGCACTCGATCGAACTTTGCACCAAATCGGTGCCCTCAGCGCTGTTTTCAATTACCAACTCGTTGAGGCTGTCCACCACATAAGTATCATTGCCACCCCCACCGGCCATGCTGTCGATGCCAGCGCCCCCATCAAGTGTGTCATTGCCATCGCCACCCGATAAACTGTCATTGCCCCAATCACCTGACAGTCTGTCATTCCCAGCGTCGCCGGACAAAGTGTTCGCGCCGTAGTTGCCGATGATGATATTATCTAGCGCGTTGCCCATGCCATTGATGCTGCTGGCACCCGTGAGTGTCAGGTTTTCAACTTGGCCTGACAATGTGTAGGTGATTGAGCTTTGCACCAGATCGGTGCCCCCGCCGCTAATCTCCACGACAACATCACCAGCACTGTCCACGACATAGGTGTCATTGCCCGTCCCGCCCGTCATGCTGTCATTGCCCGTGCCACCGTCAAGCGTGTCTTGGCCGCCCCCTCCGAGCAGGGTGTCGTTTCCCGATCCACCTGACAGGTTGTTTGCAGTGCTATCACCAGTCAAACTATCGCTAAAAGCTGAACCAATCAGGTTTTCAATGGTCAAAAGTTTATCGGTTCCAGCGCCACCTGTGTCCTGCGGGGATGTCAATGAAAGGCTTACGAAAACCGCGCCTAAGGCCGTAGAGAAAGTTGCGGTGTCAATTCCAGCACCGCCGATCAGGGTGTCATTACCCGCATCGCCGTCCAACGTGTCATTGCGGGAACCACCGGCGAGCGAGTCATTGCCAACCGTGCCAGTATACAACGCCATTTTCTTAAACTCACACTAAAAGGTGAAAGACACCGCTTTGATTTCTCAGGACATTTTGGGCACCATTTTCTAAGCAAAAGCAAGCGAGAAAACATCCCACAAGGTGGGGCTCATCTTCATGCGCTGCATCGAGTTACCCGAGGCCATGGCCGATTGGTGTTTGACGCGCCTGCAACTCAAGTTGATCAAGATCGGTGCCCGCGTTGTCCGCCACGCCCGTGCCATCACCTTCCAGATGGCCGAGGTTGCCGTCACCGGCCCGATGGTCCGTGCCATCCTTGCCGCCATCCATCGATTACGGGTGCCGCCTTCATGCGCGCAAAGCTGAAACTGCCCGAGACCGAACGAAAGCGGCAGGACAGGTTTGTCCGCCGCGCTGAAAAACGTGTTTGTCCGACCAAGCTGACACAGCATCACGGCCCGATCCACCCACATTGAAGCGTTCCGGCGAGCGCAGACGAGGCTAGAAGATAAAATACTTGATCTGGCGGCAAAATCAGCCGAACTTGCCTTCAAGCGGCAGGCCACATGGGTAATGTCGGCTAAGGGCGCAAAAGATGAAAACCTCTCGGACAGTGTATATTATGGGTGGTTACTTGCCAGCCGGTGGCGCACGAATGACATACGAGGTCGGACGTATCGCTCAGCAACTCTACAACTGCAAGTGTATTGTGGTACATGATCAAAAATGGCACAGTGAACGGAGAATTTTTCAATACAACGAGGTTTATGAAACAATCAGCTTTGCAAATTTCATGCTTGAGCATTCAGGCAACGATCTTTTCATATGCAATCCATCTTTTTCAGACGGATCTCTCGGATTTGAGATTCGTGCAAAAAAACTGATGTATATTCAAGGCTTTAACACTTTCAGTGTTTTGGACTGCAGGTTTGATAAATACGTCAGTGTAAGTGGCTTTGTTCACACCTTCATCCAGACGACTTACGACATATCTACTGAAGTAATTCCGCCATTTATTGAAGTTAGTAACGATCAAGATTTGCCTTGGCAAACACGGTCATCTAAGTCAACACTCGTTTACCTCAAGGATAACGGAAATTTACAAAATCGGCTATTGATGCGGTTTTGTGATGAGTGCAGCAACTTGTTTTCTTTAGCGGAACCGTCCCTGACGCATGATTTTGAAAAAATTATTGCAGGCAGCCTATCTCAGAGCGATCTTCTCAAGATTTTGGGAAGTTATCGATACTTTGTCTCTCTTTCGACCTGTGAGGGTTTCGGGCTAGTCCCCCTTGAAGCGATGGCGCTCGGATCAACAGTGGTTGCCTTCGACGGATTTGGAGGACGAGATTATTTTGAACGAGGCAAAAATAGCCTCGTGCGGGCATTCCCAGACATCGAAGGCCTCGCAAGAGATTTTGTCAGCATCATAACGGACGATAACTGCGCGGAAAAGTTGGCGCTGCGCGGAAAAGACACGGCAAGTAGGTATTCATACGCGCGTTTCAAGGCAAATTGGGAAAGTGTTTTGGCCGAATTGTGATCAAGGATCCTATTTCTTGCAAATCATTCGCTCGGAGGCAAGTTGTACCCAAAACCCTCAATCAATTTAGAAATACTGCCCAGGGCAGTGATGAGAACCGACCAATTTATTCCTGGATAACGATCCGCCGGATCGAAGCTCATCATGTCAACCGGCGGCACTGAAATAGGTAATATGGTACGAAGGGCATCCTGAGCATCGACGAGAATATCTTCGTACCTTATGATCTGCGATGAAGGAAGAAGCGTGTATGTCTGGAGTTGGAATTCTATTAGCAACACCTGCCGATGGAGTCTCGATGTCGCACTGTTGAGACGCTCGATGAATGCAGGGGGCGCAAACGCCTCAAGCATAGGCATTGTTCCCCTGTTGACTGGCATATCCACCGTCTGCCATGCCGCTAAAACCGCCAAAGGATTTCGGATCATGGCGAAAACCTTGAACTCAGCCCTCAGTAAGTCGAGTAATGCAGTGAACTCTGCTGGGTGCTTCACGACAAGTGTAAATTCTTCAGTGAGCTCCTTGTGAAAGGATATCTTGCTGCGCTCTTCAAGAACACGCCTTAGGGAACCCGAGGTGGTGGGCGCCTCAACCCAGTTGTAAGGGATTGCACCGCCAACGTGCTTTGTTGCAACTGGCTCTTTTGCCAAAAGCGATGCACGCGCTTCCGTTACAAATCGCTTGATCTCCTCGACTGCTCTCAACCGGTCACCGTGCCGAACAAGCTGAATAGGCTCTGCCAATCCAATAGCATTCGGCTGTTGATTTATAATGGCCGTGGCCATCGTTGTCCCTGATCTGGGCATTCCAGTTAGTAGCACGTTAGGCACCAGATTGGACATCGTTGCGCATCCTCGGCTGCAGAGATTTTGATATATGGAAAATGGTGATTTATCTCTTCTGAAGCTTTTACAAACGACGTTCCGTTTCACGTTAGGCGGTTAGGATGGCAGGGACTTGGTCACGAGCAATCTTTGCATGCCATCTGTGCAATCCATTTCGGAACATTGCCCTGTCCGTCGCCAGAGTGACATGTCAAAGCATCTCGACTTTTCCAAAATTCAACCGGTTGATCCGCGAAGCCTCGATGCTGCGCTTCATTGATCCGACGTCTGCGCCGTGGATAGCGCAGAATGTTTCCCAGCCGTTGGTGTCAATATGCAGAACGCCGTCCCGCAAGAGGTCTGTTTTTACAAAGGGGAACCCGACAAGCAGAAGGCGCTTCCATCCGCTATGTGTGGCATTGAACAGTGAAATTTCTGAATGGGCAACCCCGAATATTTCCTGGAACCCAAAGGCAACATGCTGACTTCCATCCGGCAAGTGTTGACTCAGCTGGGCAATAGTAAACTCGTAATTAAATATAACTTGACCTTTATCGGAAAAATTAATCACGTCATCCCAGTATTTTATTAATTTAATTGACTTCAGATTTTGTTTGTTCCAGCCAAAGAAGAAGCTTTGGGCGTGATAGCTGTTTGACAAGGTCACTTCGCTGAGTACGAAGAACCCAGCGTTGCGATCTCGGATACTGGAGATGATGGGATCCAAGGACTGGAATGGCCCTAGAATACTGTCGTTGACAAAATACAAGCGCTCTGCATCCCAAGATTGGGGAAAACACCTAAGCATATCAGCCCATGCGCCGAAATCGTAACCGCCATTTTCACGGATCAGCACGCCATCTGCCAAGTCCATGATTGGATCCGCGACGGGGATCGTCAGATCCTCTGCCACCAGACAGACGATCAACAGCAAGCCTGCCCGCTTGAGCGCTTCAACGTAGGTTAATGTGTATTCCAACGGTGCGCCGAGCGGACAATGGGTTACAAAAAGGCAAACCTCTTTGCCGAAGACCGATGCAGGTGGCTCTTTCAAGCACGTTTGCTGAACTGTTTGTGCGACTTGCACAGAGGCTAAAGTTGGCGTTTCCACTTTACCAAAGTCCCAGAGCAAATCGTGTTTGGACCAAGCCTGACGATGTCGGGCCACTTCGGGTTCCATGCCGCCGACTGCCTCTGCCATCAATACCCGCAGGGCCGAGTAGCGCGCAAACATCAGATTTCTTCCCTTCGTCGAAAGGTCCTTTTTCCTTTGGCTTTGAATGCTACCTCCGCCAAAATGTTGGACATAAGAATTGTCCGCAATAACGGAGTCGAAGCCTAGATCGATGAGTTTTAGGCACAAGTCCTGAACTTCCCAATATCCTTGCGGGAAGGCCTCGCAATCCAGCCCACCTGCAAGATCAAAAGCTGCGCGGTGCGCCAAAAGGCAAAAGCCTGATAGAAAAGGTACCCGCGGAAATGTTCGTTGGGTGATCGTCAAGACCTGAGCAGCAATTTGGTCCGGTGACAATTCAATGGTCGGCTTTCCTCCAGCCGATGGGGTGGGGCGGATTGTCTGATGAAAGCCGTCGTTGGACAGGGGGCCGACAAGTGCTGTCAGCGGCCCAGCCTGCATTGCCTCTAGCATGTAATCTAGCCAAAGTGCTGTTACCTGCGTGTCGCTGTTTAAAAAGAGCATATAGGGCGCACTAGACTGCGCAACGCCCGCCATCACGGCGCGGGTGAACCCCAAGTTTTCCTGATTGCGGACAAGGCGAACATCTGCGTGACGTTCTTGATAGTCGATCAGCCAAGCCGCACTTTGAGGTGTCGAGCAATCATCCACCAAAATGATATGCCGCATCGCCAAAGAAGGGAATTTTCGGATCGATTTAAGACAAAGGTCCAGATCAGAAATCGCATTATAAACTGGTATTATGATGTCAACGATCGCCTCTTGCCCAACAACGGGCTTCTGCAGTGGCGTTCTATCTGTTTGATCGGCCCTTACCCCTAGCCCGTCAAGAAACCCTTTTAGCCGCTCTTCATCTGCGGACTTGCTAAATGCGCGAAAGGTTTCAGCCAAAAATTCACCTGCAAAAACATCCTCAGAATGCGTTTCTAGGTATTCTGCGAGATCAAAAAGTGTCGCCTCGTGTTCATCTTCCTTCTCAATCATTTGCAAAGCGATGCGAAGCAATTTTGGGAAATCACCCAGATCTGGGTAGAGCGCCAAAGCTTCGACGGCTTCCCGCGCCCGAGGGTCTTTTAGCCGCAGCCTTGCTCCTGCCAAGGCCACCAAAGCATCGCGATTGTCAGCCTGCTGCTTCAGGGCCGTTTCGGCATGATCCGTGGCGAGATTTAGCGCCCCTAGTCGCAGGCAAGTGTTGGCAATCAGCGCATGGCTTTGGGTATCATGGGGGGCACAATTTAGGGCGAAACGAAAATTCGCATGGGCACTAACAATATCGCCAGCCAAAAAGGAAGTAATGCCCTTGCTGCGAAACTGGTCGGCAAGGTCGCTGCGATCAGGGCGCAGCACCGGTTCGGCAGGCAACTGGGGCTGAAATGGCCGTGCGTAAGTTCTGCCCATTGATGCCAAAGTTTTACGATCATAACCAAATCTTTCGAAATCGCGCGCATAAATGCGTTCAATCATCGCGATGTCATTTTCGCTGGGCACGACCTTTGGAATTGAGGTGTTGCGCACTAACAAGCGCTTCATGGGGATCGTTTCTTCGCAAGCGCCGACCAATTCGTCGATATAGCGCACAACCTGATCCAGCCCGTCCTCAAGCCGAAAAACCGTTGCATACGCAGGAACGAGGTCCACCATTGGCCGCACATGGCCGTCGTAGATCAAGGGATCGTCTTTCAAGGCGTGCTCGAAAGCGGCTAGCCAGGTCGAAAACCTCTCACTTTGGCTAATCTTGCGCCATTGGTCCCGCTGAAAGTGATACTCTGACACCAACCGATCGACTGGATGGCGGACGACCGCAAACGAAGCATCAAAAAAGCCAGCGGGGAACAATCGCTCAAGCATTTCGGCTCCAATGTGTTGGGCCGAACTGCGTGTCCACTGTCGCGAACTGGGGAGCAAGTAGAAGTCTTGGTCGATAAAGGCCAAAGACTCAAAACGCGTTTTCAGGTATGCTTCAACAGATGAACCGCCACATTTTGGGACATGGGCGAAGAAGATCACCTTATTGGCTGTTTTGAATATTGGCATATTTGGCGTTCTCGCTCCCGTGCAAGCTAACAGTCTACTAGCATCTTCGATGCATAAAGATAGGTGTTCAGGAAAAAGTTCACTTCGCGATTTTCGACAACGAGGTCAGAAGTATGAACAACACTTGCGATGCCATCAACAAAAACTGATCAGTAAAAAACCTGCGAAAATGTGGTCGAACACCGCAGATCTACCTCACTTTATGGTTTTCAAACTCTTCTTCTACAACCACCCTCAGACCAGTCGATGATTCGTGTCCACCCTAACCGGCGAAGGGCTATACCGACATCCTCTGCGCTTGGCCTCTCATTGTAGCGACCTTGGAGGCGTAACAACAGTTCTTCCATAGACCAAAGCCTGTCGCACTGTGCGGGCGGCAGGGAGCGCGTGACCATGGCCGCAGTTGCGCAAACTCTGACGCTGACGGGCGGCGCTGACATCAACGGCACGAGCAATACGCTCGCCAACGTTATCAACGGGAACTCCGGCGCCAACAGCCTTTACGGTGGCGACGGCAATGACACGCTGGACGGCGGGATCGGCGACGACAGCCTGGTGGGCGGGGCTGGCGATGACACCTATGTGGTGGACAGCGCCAGTGATGTGGTCGTGGAGAACAGCGCCGAAGGCGCCGATCTGGTGCAAAGCTCTGTCAGCTTCACGATTGCTGAAAACGTCAAGAACCCGATCCTCACGGGATACTCAAGGCTCAACGGAACTGGCAACACGCTTGCCAACGTGATCACCGGGAATTCTGGGGCCAACAACCTGTCAGGCCTAGAGGGCAATGACACGATCACGGCTGGCGCGGGCAATGACACGCTCGACGGCGGGACTGAGGATGACACCTTCGCTGTAGGCAGCGGGACTGACACGATCACGGGCCTGAGCGGCGGGGATATTCTCACGATTGCAGGGGGTGCTACAGCGAACGCCACGTTCACTGCGGCTTGGACAGGCACGTCCGGGACGACAAACTCGGGCACGGCGACCCTGACCACGGCGGGCTTCGGTGTCGACCTGTCTGCGGTGACAGGCGGGACGGCCGGCTTCTGTGTGAGCAACACGGGGTGCTGCTACGACGCTGACGGGGTCGGCCTTGGCGGATACGCTGGCAGGCGATTCGGGTGCGGACACGCTTCTGGCCGGCGGTGGTGCGGACAGCCTCATTAGCGGTTCTGGCAATGACAGCCTGACGGGTGGCTCTGGGGATGATACCTTCACGGTGGGCGCTGGCACGGACAGCATCACGGACCTGAGCGGTGGAGACAGGCGGCGTGGCTGGAAGATCAGCACGCCAAGATACATGGAATGATCAAAAGCCGGAGAATACCATATCAAGCGCGCCGCGGATTTCATAATCTGAGGCGGATAGATCAGCGACGGGCTCTGTCTTAAGCAGCGCAGACGGAATTGCCGCCATCTCTGCCGTGTGCAGAACGTAAGCTGCGCCTTCAATTTTAAAGGTAGGTTCCAAGCGCCCGATGGGCTTTGGTCCTGACGCGACGGCCACAAGCGGTGCCACCGCACGCGTACCTGTCTCGATTAAATCCGTTTGCAGATCGAGCACCAGCAAGCCGCCGCCGATACGATAAACCTTGAACTGGGCCATTATCGGATCTGCAAAACCTGAAGCTCAGCCAAGGGCGTTCCATTGGCCTCGATCCACGCCCGGCGCTCTGCAATCGCGCCGGCGTTCTCTTTGGCCCAAGCTTCTGCTTTCGCCTTGCGAACGGCCTCGGCGACCGCAGCATCACTGATAGCCGAAACATTGAGACCCAACTGGCGTGCGGCAACCAGATTGGCCGCCGACAGGGTGACGTTCGTGCGCTGCTTTTCAGAAGTGGTTTGCGACATCGGGTCCTCCAGTTACATACGGACCATACACACTGACAGTGTGTAAAACAAGAGACGTGAATGACCCTCGACGGGCTGAGACTCCGCCACACTGCACTTCTGGCCGCGCGCTAAAGTGGCACGCGGTCACCCGATCACACGCTTAAGCCGTTCAAAACCCCTTTCCCCAACGGGGGCATCCAAACATGCTCAAACGGTCTGAGGAGATTCATCTCTTGAATCCAGCGTGATAGGTGTGCACGATGATCGGACCCAGCGCGCCCATCCATAAGGCGCAGATTTGGCCCGATTATAGTAAGGCACCCAAGCGCGGGGACAGGCTGACGACCCAGTTTGATCCCTTCACGACGTGGTCGGGTAAGCCCATAGGCAGGCGGGGACGGCGGCCCATCTTTGGCGGTGATAGGGATCAGTAAAAAGTCCGGAAGACTGTTTACCCGACGAACGCCATTCAGACCTGCCTGGCGATGAAGGTGCTGTGCAGTTTGGAATGACGCTGCTCTCTTGCTCCACCCCTTCCAAATCCAGTTAGAGTTCTTTAAGGAAAGTCAGCGTCGGTTTGGCAGTTCCGTGCCTGATTCCCTCCCGGCCTAGTGTTGTGGGATATTGGGGTTTTATTTTGTTGGGACGGGTCTTTTAGGTAGTGAATGCACCCAATCGCTGACCAAACGGCAGCGTGGGGCTTTGGAAGTGTGGCCGAGTGGTTTAAGGCTCTAGTCTTGAAAACTAGCGTGGGGGGAACTCCACCGTGGGTTCGAATCCCACCGCTTCCGCCAATTACCATTGAAATCATTAGGTTTTTTGGGGTTTTTTGAAACCTACCCCCGAACCTACCCTCTGTTACGTATTGTGATTGCTTGATGCCTAATCTTACAATGGTTCATGATTTCTCTTTGGATTTTGAAAACAGATCACTGGTTCAGTATTGAATTGAGGGTTCACCATTTTCGCCCCCGGAATTGGAGCCGGACGGGTTTTCGAGTAGCTTAGTCTCTGCTCGGCGGGGTCCCGCGAAACGGCGCGCGGGCACCTAGAATCCGAGCTATCCGCAGCTGCGCGCACGCCTACTCAGGCACCCGCCAAGAGAGTTGGATGCCAAGCCCACTCCCTCCGCCATTCGACTCTGAAAGTAAAAGAAAAAATGATATTTTAGGTAGTCGTTACCATTATGGAACCACTTCAACCGTCGGCCTTGGGGCCTGAAACTGCATAGGAGGGGGCCGTTTGATAGGCCACCCAGCCCCTTCAAGCTGTAGACAGTGATTTCAACAAGCTGCTGTGCAGCGAGGGGCGCGTTATCTGCTTAGGTTTGTTTGTTGCCGGACATTCATTGCTGGGTCTAACGGGTCCCTTTGGGCCAAACCGTGTTGGGTTGAGCACCCCCCACCCCCGGGGGGAGGGGTAAAAACGCCCCCCGCCTTTTACGGGGACTGGTACAGTTCTGGGATCCGCTCTGGCAGCAACAAGGAAATTTGTTCGCCCCTTCAGCGCGGCGTTCTACCTGCCTACCGGTGCGCGAAATCGCGATACCGACAGTCCAAGGGTTGAAAAATTCATTAGCGTCGGTAAGGAACGACCGATGGTGGAACTTCAATCCGCTGGCGTCATAACATCATCCAGACATCTAAAGTTTAGTCGCGGTTTCTGAAACATTGACTTGGGTAGAATGTCGCCTTCACGGCGCGCTATACGGCAGGCCAATCGTTGCGGTCGATGCAGACTGGTAGGCACCTACCGTTTCCTGATCGAACCCAATAATCGTGGCTTCGCAGTTTGCGGGCAAATGATCGTAGAGCGTTTCGCAAGCGATGGTAGCAGCCAAGTGGAGCGGGAAGCGGTAGATGCCTATGCCCAAGGAGGGCAGGGTTACTGATCTGATTTGTTTGGCTGCCAAAACCTTGCAGATTGAAATGTAGGTCTGCTTAAGGGTCGCCGTCAAAAAAACTTGGTGCAGCTGCGTGAATGACAAATTCTGCCAGCAAATCAAAAGCTCGAGTGAAGACTGCTTCTCCAGCGACTATTTTTTCCGGTTGCTCTGCAATCCACTTCCAACTGAGGCCCAGCAGCGCGGTGTATCGCCCCGCAGACACCGTCACCAGCAAGCAAGCTCGGATTTGCCGAGTGAACCATGGCATGCATTTTAACCTTGGTAATGTCACCTAGCCTGATCTTGAGCATTTCTTTGTAAGCTTCGATGATATGCCCCCAATTGAATTCGATCCACACCGGCCAATTTGCGGCTCAAAACAAGCACCTTTTGGTACGCGCGGAGCCTAGGGCCAGTTAAGTAAAAATCTCATTATCGCATCCGTTGCCAGTATATATGATCTGCACCAGAAGCCATGATGTAGATGGGACAAAGACCGAGGACTAATTAAAATCTGTAGTGGAACATTTGATAGATGTACTCCAAGGATCAACTCTGCACAGGCAAGGGACTTGTGGGGGCTATTCAGTATTCCATGCCGCATACTGGGGTGTTTGCCCGCGATTGGGTGGGGGGAGCCGCCAAGACGATGGAGGCGCTGCGGGATATTGGGGTGTATCCCCGCGCGTGCGGAGCAGACGCAGGCAGCAGCTTAAATCACCCCTAAATCTGTTCAAGAGTTGGGGAGTAGCTCACAGTCTACGGGGTACCGCCGCCGCATACTGGCTTTGCTGCAGCCTGCGGCCAACCGTCTTGCCCATCAGAAGATGAACAGATCCGACACCGTCAGGATTGTGCCCTCTTTCAGTTGCGCGATCTGGATGGATGCAGTCGCCCCGGTTCCGTCAGCATCATAGTATAGGGCCCCCGTAGTCTGGTTGTAGATGACCCTGTCGCTGGCGTCATTGCTGGCTGCGATTCCGTTCCCACCCCAGAAGGCATCTGCCCCCAAGGCACCTGTTGCACTGCCCAGACCTGCCATGACGGCCTTCGCCAAGTGGATATCATCGTCAACGGCGTTGAAGTCGGTGATCGTGTCCTTGTTGGTCAAGGTATTCGGCGCGGTGTTGAACACAAACACGTCCGCACCAAGACCGCCAGTCAGGTTATCGTTGCCCAATCCGCCCACCAGCGTGTCGGCACCTGCACCACCTGCAAGGATGTCATTGCCCGCTCCGCCGTTGAGGCTGTCACTGCCGCTTCCACCGGTCAGTGAGTTGATCCCAGCGTTCCCAACCAAGGCCACAGCAGATGTCAGGGCTGCTGCGCTCACGTTGATTGCGGTTGTGGCGGTTGAGACCGCTGCGGCATCGGTGCCTGTGCCGATCACAACGCTTTCAACAGCAACCCCTGCGGTCAGCGTCAAAGTGCTTGCAGCCGTTGTGCTGAACCGAAGCTCATCCGTGCCGCCGCCGCCTGTGACCACTTCGCCTGTAGCAAAGTCTGCCGCCAGAGCGACGATGAAGAGATCATTGCCATCCCCGCCGACAAGGCTGTCAGCGCCTGCACCACCGACAAGCGTGTCAGCCCCCGTGCCGCCCGTCAGCGTATCGGCGAACTTCGATCCGGTCAGGGTCGTTCCAGCACCTGTGTTGGTCACGTTATAGCCAAGCGTTCCACCGGTCACAGCCGCGAGGTTCACCGCAAAGCCATTGGTGCCGAGTGTGGCGGTGCCTGCATTGGTCGTGCCGGTGGTCGCGGTCCATGCGGCTGTCACGGTGGCATGGGCTGTCGCACTGGCGGCAACCGTCAGGATATCGCCAGCGCCAAGGTCGTTGATGGTGTCCGCGCCCGAGGCCACCGTGAAGGTGTCGTTGCCCAACCCTCCCGTCAGCGTGTCAGCACCAGCACCGCCGACAAGACTGTCGTTGCCGGCCTCCCCATCGAGGCTGTCGTTGCCGCTGCCACCCATCAGGCTGTCCGCCAGCGCTGAACCGGTCAGGGTTGTTGCCCCGCCGATGTCGGTCACCGTGAAACCTTTGGTCCCCGCCGTGATCAGCGACAGGTCTACCGCGAAACCCGCCTTCGTCAGGTTGGCGGTACCGCTGTTGCTGGAGGCGGAAGTCGCGGTCCAGTCCGCAGCCAAGGTGGCGTTCGCCGTGGCTCCGGCGGCCACGGTCAGCACTTCGGACCCGACAAGGTCGGTGATCGTGTCTGTCCCGCTGCCAATGACGAAAGTGTCGCTACCAGCGCCCCCGGTGAGCGTGTCGTTGCCCGCGCCGCCATTCAGATTGTCCGCATAGGCTGAACCAATTAGACGGTTGGCCCCGGCATTGCCGACCAGTGTCAGCCCGTTGATCGCGAGAGCCGCATCGATGTTGAGCGCGGTGGTTCCGGTCGACGATGCCGCACTTGCCGTTCCGGTTCCGATGACAATGCGTTCCAGTCCGGTTTCATCGCCATGGACCACCAGGGTTCCGGTGGTTGAAGCCGCAAAGCGCAGTTCGTCTGTGCCGGTCGTGCCGGAGTCGGTGATCTCGGCTGCAGTTCGGTCTGTGGCGGCCGTGACAAGGTAGATGTCCGAACCTTCGCCCCCATCCAGCACATCAACGCCACCCGCGCCGTTGATCACGTCATTGCCTGCGCCGCCGTCGATTTGGTTCGCCCCCGCGTCGCCGGCAAGAGTATCCCCGAACGACGAACCCATCAGGTGTTCCATCGTGGCCAGCGTGTCGGTTCCGGCTCCACCCGTGACTTGCGCGGTGGTCAGGGCAAGGTTCACCGCCACGCCTGCCGTGGCGCCCTCGTATGTCAAGGTGTCCTGGCCCGTGCCGCCATACACAGTATCGTTGCCGGCCCCGCCCATCAGCGTGTCGTCGCCGCCCCGCCCGCTCAGCAGGTCATTGCCCGCCCCGCCTTCGATCCGGTTTGCCAGATCATTGCCACCAAGTGCGTCATTGAAGGCCGAACCCGTCAGATTTTCAAAGCCATTCACACGGTCTGTGCCAGCCCCGATAGTGTTTTGCGCCGTCAGCAAGACAAGGCTCACGGTCACGCCGGCAGTCGCGTTGGCATAATACAGGGTGTCAGTGCCATCCCCGCCGCTCAGACTGTCGTTGCCCGCCCCTCCTTCCAGAGTGTCGCTGCCGTAACTGCCGCTCAAGGTGTCGTCCCCGGCGCCACCATTGATCAGGGAGTTGGCGCTAGCGACTCCGATGGTGTCGTTGCCAGTGCCACCGTAAAGGGCCTTGGTCCCGGAGTAGCCACCTTCGATAAAGTCATCTCCACCGCCACCGTAGACGCTGTCGTCGCCCGCGCCGCCCATCAGCGAGTCATTGCCCTCTCCCCCGTCCAGCATGTCATCGAGGGTATCATTGCCGGTCCCGCCATACAGCATGTCGGCACCGCTGTAGCTGCCCATCAGATCGTCATCGCCCGCGCCGCCGATCAACGTGTTCTGACCCTGGTAGTCCCTCAGGATGTCATTGCCCGCGCCGCCATCAAGGCTGTCGTTGCCCGTACCGCCGTACAAGCTGTCATCGCCACTGCCACCAAGCAACGTGTTCTGACCGTCGTGATCAGAGATACTGTCATTGTCGTCCCCACCATCAAGACGGTCATTGCCGTAGCCGCCGTCAACAGCGTCATCGCCCGCACCGCCGGCGAGGCTGTTGTTGCCTTCACTGTCGCTCAGATAGTCATTGCCGGCACCGCCATCCAGGGAATCGTTCCCGTAGTAGCCGCTGAGACTGTCATTGCCGGCACCACCCAGCAGCGTGTCATTTCCCTCACTGCCGAAAACCGTATCGTCTCCGCTGCCTGCGGTCACATGGTCATCGCCTGACCCGGCAGTGATGTCGTCGTTGCCTGATCCGCTGATGATCACATCGTTCCCATCAAGGGCGTGTATCTGATTGTTCCCATCGCCGGCGCTGATGGAGTCGTTGCCGCCGCCGCCATCCAGCGTGTCATCTCCGGAACCGCTGGTGATGGTGTTGTTGCCAAAACCGTCTTCGACGCGGTTGTTGCCCTCGCCCGCGTTCAGACTGTCATTGCCCTGACCGCCGTACAGATAGTCATCCCCGGCGCCACCGATCAGCGTGTCATCCCCGGAACCGCCATAGATAGTGTCATTGTCGGCCCCGCCGTCGAGACTGTCGCGCCCCTCATCGGCAAAGATTACGTCGTCTCCAAGGCCGCCGAACACAGTGTTATTGCCACCAGCTGCGGTTATGTAGTCATTTCCGTCGCCACCCTCCACGCTGTCGTTGCCCAATCCGGCATTGACCGTGTCGTTCCCAAGGCCACCGAACACCACGTTATTGCCAAAGTAGTCGTAAAAACCGTCATCGCCTGCCCCGCCGTCCATCCGGTCGTCGCCTGCACCACCAGAAACATAGTCACGGCCTGATCCCGCGATCAGGGTGTCATTGCCAGCATCGCCGTACAGGTTGTTGTCGCCATCGCCCGCATCCATGCTGTCATTGCCAGCCCCGCCGTAAACACCATCATTGCCCTCGCCGCCAAACAGCGTGTCATTGCCCAACTCGCCGTACAACTTGTCATCCCCGAGATTCCCGGTCAGAACATCGTTGCCGCCTTGACCATCAAGGATGTTGCCGAACGCGTCGCCTGCCAGCGTGTCAGCAAAGGCTGAACCGATGAGGTCTTGGATGCTGACCAAGATGTCCTTGCCGGCGCCGCCAGTAGCCTGAACGCCCGTGATCGCAAGACTGACGGCTATCCCGGCTCTGGCCGCCGCATACGAGACGGAGTTATAACCCCCACCGCCATCAAGCAGATCATCGCCTGCACCACCGATGAGGGTGTCATCGCCGTCTTTGCCATAAAGCGTGTCATTGCCCGCGCCCCCCTGAAGCAGGTTTTTGTCACTGTTGCCAGAAAGCAAGTCGTTGAAAACAGAACCGACAACGTTGCTGAAGTTCGTCTGCGTCAGGGTTCCCCCGGCACCTATGTTTTGGGCTCCGGTGTCCTGAAGATCGACGGCGACGGCGTAGGACGCATCTTCAAAGCTGACAGTATTGACCCCGTCACCGCCATCCAGCGTGTCCTCTCCGCCTCCGCCCTGTATCGTGTCAGAGCCAAGGCGCCCCAGGATCAGGTTTGCATTTTGATCCCCGACCAAGCTGTCGCCAAAATCAGAACCGGTCAGATTTTCGAACCCTGTCGCGACGTCAAGCTCGGCACCACCGGTGTCCTGCTCGGTGGTCACCGCCAGACTGACCGACACCGCCGAAGTGGCCGAAGAATAGGCAAGTGTATCGACGCCAAGACCGCCGAACAGCCGGTCGTTGCCGTCACCGCCCTCCAGCGTGTCATTGCCGTCACCGCCTTGCAGGGTGTCGTGGCCGAGGCCCCCTAGGATCAAGTTCGCAAGATCATCCCCGACCAAGCTGTCACTATAAGTCGAGCCGGTCAGATTCTCGAACTCTGACGCCGTGTCAGTTCCCGCGCCGCCGGTATCCTGCGCGGTGGTCACCGCCAGACTGACCGACACTGCCGAACTGGCAGCATCATAGGACAAAGTGTCAACGTCAGCGCCGCCATAAAGAAAGTCATCGCCACCACCGCCGTTCAGCAGGTCATCGCCTGCCTGACTGGAAAGCGTGTCATTGCCGTTATCGCCGACAAGCGTGTCATTGTCTTCATTTCCGTCCAGGAAGTCATCGCCTTCCCCGCCCGTCAAAAAGTCGTTGCCCGTCGCGCCGACCAGCAGGTCGTTGCCGCCGCCTCCGGTTAAAGTGTCATTGCCAGCAAAGCCCCGCAGGGTGTTGTCACTGTCGTTGCCGGTCACCACATTGTCAGCGGCGTTGCCGTATCCGGTGGCCGCGATGCCCGTAAGGGTCAGGTTCTCAAAATCCTCCAGAAGCTGATATGTGATCGAGCTTTCTACCAGATCGATGCCGCCGGAATCCGAGACAGAATCCCAGGGGTTATCCAAGACATAGGTGTCATTACCCTCCCCGCCGGTCATGGTGTCAAGGCCTTCGCCGCCATTCAGGGTGTCATTGCCATCACCGCCATCCAATGTGTCATCGCCAGCAAAACCACTGATGTCATCATTGAGAGCCGTGCCAGAAAGCACATCATTCTCACTACTGCCGACAAATTCGTTGTCTGCAGCGAGATTGGATAGCGTCATAATGGCTCTCTTTCCAGATTAATTAAGGTCAGGTCCCGCTTGTGCACAACCTCAATAGTTACGCGTCACTACAACGTGTCAGCCTTGCGACAAGAAATCTTTTGGCCAGATCGATGGCGCAAACGAATAGGGCAATGCCTATGGAGTTTTTGGTAAAATCTTTTGATATCGCGACGAATGACTTGCACAGGGCCTGTCCGACTTCCTGCAGGATAGTGAGGCGTTCGTAAGCGTCCGGTCTGAGCTTGATCGAATTCGCTACACGCCGATCGCAGCTGGCTTCGCGCATATCGCAGAACTCTCTCGGCAAATCCCGAACCGTAAAGGTCTTGCCGCAGACGTTGATGCCAATGGCGAGACAAAAGACGTTTTGTTTGACTGAGGCGCGAAATCTCGCGGATCGACAACTTCTCCAGCAAAGCGATGCGCCGGATTATGTTCAAAAGTCCCATGTGTATCACACCATTGCTCCCCATCGCGCAGCGCGCTGAGGAAGGGTCACATGGCTCAATTCTCAGTGGAAATTATTCGCTGAACCGGCGCACTTCTAAGTTGAAATCAACATCATCAGATTAAATTTAATTTCAAGACAATCCAAAATCCTTTACTTTAAAGTTTAAATAAGTCAACCTAGAGTTGCTAAAGTGAAAAAAATGCCCTTTTTTGGAGTGTTACAGCCATGGTATCATATGTTATCGGGACTGACGCTAACGACACTTTAACTGGTGGCACAGGCGATGACAGCCTAAGTGGTGCCGCAGGCAGCGATTATTTGTATGGCGGAGATGGCAACGACACGCTGGATGGCGGGGACGGCGACGACAGCCTGACCGGCGGCTTGGGCGATGACACCTATGTGGTGAATAGCGCCAGTGATGTTGTCGTGGAAAACGCCGATGAAGGCACCGATCAGGTGCAAAGCTCGGTCAGCTACGTTCTATCGAATAATGTCGAGAACCTGACCCTTACAGCTTACAACCTCATCGGCCAAGGCAACACCCTTGATAACGTCATCACCGGTTCTGCTGGCAACGACGAACTGAGGGGGGAACAAGGAAACGACAGTCTAAGCGGTCTTGACGGAAATGACTCACTCTTCGGGGGGGTGGGCGCCGACATTCTGGACGGTGGGGACGGCGATGACGACCTGGCTGGTTCTGCCGGCAATGACACCCTATCGGGCGGTTCAGGCAATGACACGCTTGACGGCGGCACCGGCGATGACAGCCTGACCGGCGGGGCCGACTTTGACACGGCGACTTACGCATCATCGAGTAGTGCTGTGACCATAAGCCTTGCCCTGACATCCGCCCAGAACACAGTGGGGGCTGGCACTGATACACTTGCCAGCATCGAAAGGCTGATCGGCTCTGGGTACAGTGATAGCTTGACGGGCGATGACAATACGAACAGTTTGTCGGGCCTTGACGGCGATGACACCCTTAACGGCCTTGGTGGCGACGACACGCTGGATGGCGGAGGCGGCAATGACGTCATC
>CANIKY010000006.1 GCA_947468085.1 Paracoccaceae bacterium
AGCCAGACCAAGGCCGCCGCCGCCCAAGCCAATGGCCGCCTTAGCGCCGAGATCACCGCCGTGACCCTGCCCCAACGCAAAGGGCCTGCGCTGGAAGTGACACAAGACGAACACCCCCGCCCCACCACGATGGAAGCGCTGGCCCGTCTGAACGCACCCTTTCGCAAGGGCGGCACCGTTACGGCGGGCAATGCCGCAGGCATCAATGACGGTGCGGCAGCGCTGATCCTAGCCTCGGCCTCTGCCGCCAAGCGTCATGGGCTGATGCCTTTGGCACGGGTATTGGGCGGGGCCACGGCCGGCGTAGCCCCGCGCATCATGGGGATCGGCCCCGCCCCGGCCGCCCAAAAGCTGTTGGCGCGGCTGGGGATGGCTCAAGCCGATTTCGACATGATTGAACTGAACGAGGCCTTTGCCTCGCAAGGCCTCGCCACACTGCGCCTTTTGGGAATTGCAGATGACGACCCCCGCGTAAACCCCAACGGCGGCGCCATCGCCCTTGGCCACCCCTTGGGCATGACCGGCGCGCGCCTGTCGGGCACGGCCGCTTTGCAGCTTGCCACAACCACAGCCCGCCGCGCTTTGGCCATGATGTGTATTGGCGTGGGGCAGGGGATCGCTTTGGGTTTGGAGAGGGTGTGATTGACCAGCAAAGGCCCAATCCCCCTTGCCACCACCACCCGCCTTTGCCACTCTGCCCAAATGTACACTATCACACCCCAGCCCCTGACAGCCCAAGCCTTTGCCCCCTTCGGCGATGTGCTGGAGGCAACGGGAGAGTTCCGGCTGATCAACGATGGCTTTTGCCAGCGCCACCACGATCTGGCGCAGGTGGATACGGGCGGGGCCAAGACCGGCATTTCGATCTTTCAAGCCCAACCGCGCGCCCTGCCCTACCCCTTTGATCTGATCGAGCGCCACCCCGAGGGCAGCCAAGCCTTTATCCCGATGACCCAGCATCCCTTTCTGGTAATCGTGGCACTAAACACGGCCTCGCAGCCAGTGGCGTTTCTGACCAATGGCGCGCAGGGCATCAATCTACATCGTGGCACTTGGCATGGGGTATTGACCCCGCTGCACGCGCCGGGATTGTTCGCCGTGGTCGACCGGATCGGTACGACCGCGAACTTGGAAGAATACCGCTATCCAAGTGCCTTTACGGTGCTGGGCTGACCCATCAGGCAGGGCTGCCTTGGGGCAGGCTTTCCAACCGCAAGCCTTTGGCAGAATTGGGCGCAAATCCTAACCAATCCTCGGTCAGATACGCCGCCTTTTGGGCCTCACCTTTTAGGTGAATATCCAAAAAGGCTGTGACAAAATGGGCGGCGATGTTGTTCATGCGCGCGGTGTCCCACACCGCATCGGCGTAGTGTTCAAAGGGTACAAAGGGCAGCCATGCCACGGGGGACCAGCTTTCCAACGGCGCGGGGAAGGGGGCGGCGGCGTTGTGGCCTGCGCCTTCAAAGGTCAAAAGGTGGCGGGTTACACCCACGGCCTCAGCAAATATCATCCGCATGCCCGCCTCATAGCCCGACACATCATCACGGCTGCCCGCAAGGATCAGTGCAGGTACGCGCAGCCCCGCCATCCCTGCCCCATCCCAGACCCCGATCTGTCGCCCCCAAGGGCCAATCGGCACAATCGCCTTCAGCCGAGGATCCGCCACAGGCTGCCTGTGACGCGCCAGATAAGGGCCAATGCCAGCGCCCCGCTCCATCGTCACGGCGGCGTCTGACACGCCCGCCCCACCTGCGACCAAAGCACCGTAGCCGCCCATCGAATAGCCAATGACGGCGATGCGCGTGGCCCCCAAGGCATCGGCCACAAACAGCGTGTCCAAGGGGCGGTTGACCAAGGTTGACCCAAAGGCCTGCCCGCCCAGATAGGCCGGATCGTCATAGGTGCTTTGAGGATGGTCGATGCTTGCCACCAGATAACCCTTCGAGGCGAGGTTTTCGCCCAGATGCCCCATCAAGAACCGGTTGCCCGGATACCCATGCGACAAGATGATCAAGGGGAAATCCCCCGCCAGTGCCGCCGCATCACGCGTGGCGCTGCCGAACAGGCGAACGGGCGTGCGGCCATCGCGGCTGACGGTGGCATAGGTTGATCCTGCTCCGCGCGTCGCTGCGGGATACCACAGTTCCACCACCAACTTGCGGTCGGAGACTGCGGGCTGCCCCGCGATTGCGGCCAGCACGTCCAACTGCGCAGGGTTGACCAATTCCAGCGTCTTGACCCCCACCGGATGGGCCCCAAGCCGTGCCAATTCCGGCGCATCGGGGCGGATCAGGTCGATGCGGTTGTCTTGGGGGGGCATGCTATGGCTCCTATGCTGGGGCCAAGCTTAGGGCAGTCTGCGCCAACATCCAGCCCGCAAACTGAAAAAGGGGCAGCCTTTCGACCACCCCTTGTCCAAAACCTTTGCCTTTGGCCTAAGCCTCAGGCGGAAAGCTTATGCCAGCGCCAGATTGATCGCCGACTCGCGGCCATCACGGCCAGCTTCGATGTCGAAAGTCACGGCTTGGCCGTCAGCCAATTGGCGGATGCCAGCGCGTTCCATGGCAGTAATATGGACGAACACGTCCTTCTTGCCGCCTTCCGGAGCGATAAAGCCGAAACCTTTAGTTGCGTTGAACCATTTCACGGTGCCCTTAGCCATCGTGTGTACTCCTGTTTGTCTGCCATCCGCAGGAATGCGATGGCCCGGCGCAGTCACGTCAAGATCGAAAGCTGCAGCCGTAGCCAGACAGGGTCGATAATTAGCGGTTCGCTAGTAACACATGCGCTCTTTCCCCAACAAAAGCAAGCCCCGCCGCAAGAATGCCTAAAGCGGGGGGCGTGTATCTCTTGACTTAGGGGCCAAAAGTGCTCTCTTTTGGCCCACTGCCCCGCCTATCCCTAGCTGTCAGGCGGCCGTGCGACTGCTTTGCTACAACATCCGGTATGACCATGGCCGCGATAGGGCCTATCGGTTGGCCCCTGTCGCAAATGTGGTGAAATCCGCCGATATGATTTTCGGCTGTGCATCAGGTGATTCTATTCCGGCGGTAAAACGGGTGGAACAGAGCCTGTCTGGTGGAGCTTCGTGCCAAGCTTGATTGACAAGCCCACCCCCCTTTGCCTTGATGACGCCAAAGGATTCCTGATGACCCCCACGCTTGGCGCCAATCTCACCACCCCGCCCCCGGTTCTGGCCGAAGCGCTTGCGCGAGACTTTTTACAAACCCATTGGGGACTGACCGGTGTATTGCACCCTTTGACATCCGAGCGCGATCTTAACTACCGCGTCAGTGCGGCCCAAGGGCGCTATGTGCTCAAACTGGCCAATCCGGCAGAACCGGAAGAGGTTACGCAGTTTCAAACCCGCGCCCTGTTACATTTGGAAGGCAGCGCCCTGCCCGTCCCCCGCGTGGTCCGCACCAAAACTGGGGCGACGGAAGTCGCCACGCCCTACGGCATCCTGCGTCTCTTGACCTATCTTGAAGGCCACCCGCTGCACCTTGCGCCCAAGTCGATGACCCAACGCGCGGCCATTGGGCAGGCAGCGGCGCGCTTGTCGCTAAGCTTGCAAGGGTTCACCCACCCCGCCAGCCGCCAAGACCTGCAATGGGATATCCGCCACACCGCCCGCCTGCGGCCCTTGCTGGGCGATATCACTCCTGATCTGCGCGCGCTGTGTACCCAAACACTGAAGACGTTCGAGGAAACGGTTCTGCCCCATCTGCCCCAGTGCCGCTGGCAGGTGGTGCATAACGACATGAACCCGCACAACCTGCTGACCGATCCGGCCGACCCGACCCGCATCGCGGGCATCCTCGACTTTGGCGATATGGTGGAAACGCCGCTCATCTGCGACATGGCCGTGGCCGCCAGCTATCAGGTTGACCCAGACGCGCCCTTGCAAAGCCTGGCCACCTTCGCCCGCGCCTATCACGCCGTCCTGCCGCTGACTGACCTTGAGCAAAGCCTGTTTGTGCCCCTGACAGCGGCGCGGATGCTGACCACACTCGCCATAGCTTCGGCCCGCGCGGCGCGCTATCCTGACAACGCGCCCTATATTCTGCGCAACGTCCCCTCGGCCAGCGCGGGGCTGCGCGCATTGGTGGGCCTGAACCTGTCCAGCCTGTGGGGGTAAGCGATGAAACGCGATGAAACGATGGTCAACGCCTATGTCCCCGGCCAAGGCAACCTGTCGCAGCAAGATCAAGCCTTGGTCGCCCGCCGACAGCGGCTGCTGGGGCCCGCCTACCGGCTGTTTTACGAAACCCCCGTACATCTGGTGCGCGGCGCGGGGGTTTGGCTCTATGATGCCGAGGGCAAAGCCTATCTTGATTGCTACAACAATGTGGCCAGCCTTGGCCATTGCCACCCCCATGTCACCCAAGCCACCGCCAAACAGGCCGCGACCTATGCCAGCCACACCCGCTATCTGAACGAGGTCGTGCTGGATTGCGCCGAAAAGCTGCTCGCGCATTTCCCGCCCGCCCTGTCGCAGGTGATGTTCACCTGCACCGGGTCCGAGGCGAACGATCTGGCCCTGCGCATCGCCTTTGCCCAAACCGGCGGCACCGGCGTGATCGTCACGCAAAACGCCTATCATGGGGTGACGCATGCGGTGTCGGGCCTCTCACCCTCGCTGGGGTCTGGCGTGGCTTTGGGCCAGCATGTGCGCACCATCCCCGCGCCGGATCCCGCACAGATGGCAGGCGATCTGGGGCAGGCCTTTGCCGCCGCCGTGCAAGGGGCGGTCGACGACCTTGTGCGCCACGGCATCAAACCCGCCGTGCTGATCGTGGACACCGTGTTCTCGTCAGACGGCGTGTTCGCCGACCCTGCGGGCTTCTTGCAACCCGCCGTCGACGTGATCCGCAAATCCGGTGGCCTGTTCATCGCCGACGAGGTCCAACCCGGTTTCGGGCGCACCGGCGGGCATTGGTGGGGATTTGAACGCCACGGAGTGCTGCCCGACATGGTCAGCTTGGGTAAGCCCATGGGCAATGGCTACCCCGTGGCGGCCTTGGTGCTGCGCCCCGAGGTTTTGGCCGAATTCGGCGCAAAGGGGCGCTATTTCAACACCTTCGGCGGCAACGCCGTGGCCTGCGCCACCGCCATTGCGGTGATGGAGGTGATTGAAGACGAAGCCCTGCTGCACAACGCCGCCACCGTGGGCCAGCACATGGCCGATGGCCTGCGCGCCTTGGCCAAAACCCACGCGAGCCTTGGCCCCCTGCGCGCCACAGGTCTGTTCTTAGGCCAAGACATCACCCAAGACGGGGCCCCCGACGGGGCAAAGGCCGCCCGCGTGGTCAACGCCTTGCGCGATGCGGGGGTTCTCATCTCGGCCACCGGCCCCAAAGGCCACACCTTAAAAATCCGCCCGCCCCTGATCCTGCAAAAGGCCCAAGCCGACCTGTTCTTGGAAAAACTGGATCAAGCCCTAAAACCCTGATCCCTTTCATATGTGCCCAAATATCCCCGGGGTTTAAGGGGGCGGGCCCCCTTTACGCCTCTGCCGCTTGCCGCAACGCGCGGATGTTTGCACCGTAAGCGGCAGGGTTGTCGGCCGTGCCGCCCTTGAACACCGAAGACCCCGCCACCAAAGCATCCGCCCCCGCCGCCACCAAGGCGCGGGCGTTGTCCAAGGTCACCCCGCCGTCAATCTCGATATGGATCGGCCGCGCCCCGATCATCGCCCGCAACGCGGCGATCTTGTCCATCTGCGAGGCGATCAGCTTTTGCCCGCCAAAGCCGGGGTTCACCGTCATCACACAGATCAGGTCGATATCGTCCAAAAGATAGGGCACCGCCTCGATCCCCGTGCCGGGGTTGATGGCCAACCCCGCCTTGCATCCCAAAGCGCGGATGGCTTGCAGCGTGCGGTGAATATGCGGCCCGCTTTCCAGATGGGCTGTCAGAATATCGGCACCCGCCTTGGCAAAAGCCTCTAGATAGGCATCCACCGGAGAAATCATCAAATGTACATCCATCACCCCCGCGATATGCGGCCGAAGGGCTGCACACATGGCCGGCCCAAAGGTCAAGTTCGGCACGAAATGGCCGTCCATCACGTCAATATGCACCCAGTCGCAGCCCTGCGCTTCGATAGCGCGGCACTCGGCCCCGAAATTGGCAAAATCAGCGGCAAGGATCGACGGGGCGATCTTGACGACGCGCGAAAAGGCTGGGCTTCGGGAAAGGGTCATGGCGTCCTCCTCTGACCAAACGGGTGTGCCGCAGCACGCGGCTTGGGTCAAGTCCCGCCCAAGGGCGCATTGCAGCCCGCCGTGGAATATGATCAAATTCATGTATCAAAAAATAGGAGAGCAGGATGCAGATCTTCATCAACGGCTTTGGCCGGATCGGACGCTCTGTCTTGCGGGCTTGGGCGCAATCGCCCGCCACTTGGCCGGGGCTGACAATTTCAGGCATCAACGACATCGCGGCAGCCGAGATGTGCGCCTACTTGTTCCAATACGATTCTGTCTTTGGCCCGTGGCGGGGCACAGTCAGCCTGACCAGCAACGCCCTTGTCGTCAACGGACACCCTATCCCGTTGCACCGCAGCGCTGATTTGTCCGCGCTGGATCTATCAGACGTGGATGTCGTGCTGGAATGCACGGGCCGCGCCGACCGAATGGATGTCGCCTCTCAAGGCTTAACCGCAGGGGCCAAGCGTGTGCTGATCTCGGGGCCCTCCAAAGCGGCCGACCTCACAGTCGTTTTAGGCGCGAATGAAGCCCTGCTTAAAGACCAACGCATCATCTCCAACGCATCTTGCACCACCAATGCTTTGGCCCCCTTGGTCAAGCTGCTGCACGAAACTTGGGGTGTGGTCACAGGTTCGATGACGACGATCCACTGTTACACCGGCAGCCAACCCACCACCGACGCCCCCGCCGCCGACTATGCCCGCTCACGCGCAGCGGCGCTGTCGATGGTGCCCACGACCACCTCGGCCCAGCGCCTATTGGACATCGTGCTGCCCGACATCGCCGGCCGCATCGAAGGCTCTGCCGTGCGCGTCCCCACCGCTTCTGTGTCGGCGGTAGACCTTGCCGTTATGCTGCAAACCGCCCCGACAGGGGTTCAAATCAACGCAAAACTGCGCGCGGCAGGCGGCGTCATCGGCACCACCGATGCGCCACTTGTTTCCTCAGACTTGCGGGCGCGACCCGAAAGCATCCTTATGGCCCTGCCCGAAACCCGCGTCACCAAATTTGGTCTTGTCCGCGTGTTTGGCTGGTACGACAACGAATGGGGATTTTCGAACCGGATGCTGGATGTGGCCCTGAAGATGGGCTGACAGCGCCCTGACCCCCTTTATCTTGGCGCAAATACTTCACGCGGGTGCGGGTGTGTGAAACCCCCGCCCTAAAACAACGCCGCATTCCACCAAAGATGCGTCAGTATCGACGCCCCATAGCCCAAGCCCACCGCCCAAGCCCAGCGCAGATGCGCCATGAAGGTATAAACCCCGCGCGCTTGCCCCATCAGCGCCACCCCCGCGGCCGATCCGATCGACAAGATCGACCCGCCCACCCCGCAGGTCAGCGTGATCAACAGCCAATGGCCATGGCCCATCGCCGGATCCATCGTCAAGACGGCGTACATCAAGGGGATATTGTCGACCACCGCCGACAAAGCGCCGATGATGATATTGGCCGCCAACGGCCCCATTCCAACATATAAAACCTCCGAGGCCAGCGCCAAATACCCCAGCACGCCCAAACCACCCACGGCAAAGATGATGCCAAAGAAAAACAACAGCGTGTCCCATTCCACCCGCTGCACTTGGGCAAAACTGTCCAACACCATATCCTCGTCGCCGCGCCGCCCCCCCGTCAGGCGCAACCCGTAAGCCAAGGCTTGCAAATAGCCCAAGCCCAGCATCATCCCCAGCGCAGGCGGCAGGTTCAATGCGTTCTTGAACAGAACCGAGGTTGCAATTGTCGCTGCAAACAGCGCCAACACAGCCCACATCCCGGGCTTGATGCGGATCCGAACCTGCTCTGCCTCAGGCTGCCCCTTGGGCACGGCCCAGATCATGATCAGCGCGGGCACAGCCCAGTTTACAACCGACGGAACAAACAGCGCGAAGAACTCAAAAAACCCCAACTTGCCCTGCTGCCAGACCATCAAGGTCGTGATATCCCCAAAGGGACTAAACGCCCCGCCGGCATTGGCCGCCACAACCACTGAAACACAACTGACCACCGTAAATTTGGTGCTGTCACGGCCCAAGGCCATCACCACGGCCCCCATAACCAAAGCCGTCGTAAGATTGTCCAAAACCGGAGACAAGAAGAACGCCAAGCCCCCCGTCAACCAAAAAAGTTGCCGATAGCTTAGGCCCGCGCGCACCAAAACCCCGCGCAACGCGTCAAAGGCGCGCCGCTCTTCCAGTGTGTTGACGTAGGTCACAGCCACGATCAAAAACAAGAACAATTCGCCGTATTCTTCGATCACACCCACAGCGGCTTTATGGGCGAAGTCTGATTGACCAGCCATAGAAAAGGCCACGCCAATCAACGCCCAGATCAACCCCGCCGCCAAAAGGACAGGCTTTGATTTTGCCATGCCGGTGATTTCTTCAAGAATCACCAGCACATAGGCCACACAGAAGATGCCAAGCGCACAAAGCCCTGCCCAATGTCCGGTAAAGTCCATCCGATATCCCCTTTTCACGCCCCTTTGGGCGGCGCGCCCCGCAAAACGCCCAACCCCACCTTGCCAGCAACCCGCCCACCATGCAAACTGGCTCTAATTTGCGGAGACTGCGATGCAAACCCTGACCCCTGACTCCACGGCCATCCCCCACCTGCCCCAAGTCACCCACGCCCGCAATCCAGGCATGGCGCTGGATTTGGACTGGGTGGCCTCGGTGCAAGCCAATACGTCGGCCATCGAACGGCGCTGTGCCACCTTGGGTGGGCGGCGATCGGTGAAGAAAGACTATCAGGCGGCATGGCTGCTCAAAGCGGTGTCGGTGATCGACCTGACGACCCTGTCGGGCGATGACACCCCCGGCCGCGTGGCGCGCCTGTGCGCCAAGGCCCGCCAACCCGTGCGGGCCGAGATGCTTCAGGCCCTCGGCCTGCCCGATCTGAAAGTGGGCGCGGTGTGCGTCTATCACGACATGGTCGAGGCGGCGGTGGCGGGGTTGGAAGGCTCGGGCATTCCAGTGGCGGCAGTGTCTACCGGCTTTCCGGCCGGCCTGTCGCCCTTTCCCCTGCGGATCGCCGAGATTGGTGCTTCAGTCAAAGCGGGCGCTGCCGAAATCGACATCGTCATCTCGCGCCGCCATGTGCTGACGGGCAATTGGCAAGCGCTGTACGATGAAACCTGCCAGATGCGGGCGGCGTGCGGCGATGCCCATATGAAAACCATCCTCGCCACGGGCGAGTTGGGGACCCTGCGCAATGTGGCGCGCGCCTCGCTGGTGTGCATGATGGCGGGGGCGGATTTCATCAAAACCTCAACGGGCAAGGAAACCGTCAACGCCACCTTACCCGTCACCCTGACCATGCTGCGCGCCATTCGCGATTATGACGCGCGCACGGGCTACAAGATTGGCTACAAACCGGCGGGCGGTATTTCCAAAGCCAAAGACGCGCTGGTGTATCTGGCGCTGATGAAGGACGAATTGGGCGTTCCATGGCTACAACCTGACCTGTTTCGCTTTGGTGCCTCCTCGCTTTTGGGCGATATAGAGCGTCAGTTGGAACATCACCTGACAGGCCGATACTCGGCCTCTTACCGCCATGCGATGGGCTGATGATGTGCCTGACCCCACCGCCGCAGGGGCGCTGCCCCTCGGGCAAAGCCCTCACCCCGGGATATTTGGGCACATATGAAACCCCCTTTCATATGTGGAAAAATATCCCCGCCGGAGGCAAACATCTGCCCCAAGCGCGCCTTTTGACATGGAGCCCTTCATGACCGTCCGCGATATCTTCGATGCCATGTCTTACGGCCCTGCCCCCGAAAGCCATGCCGAGGTGATGGCGTGGCTGGCCAAACACAAGGGCCAGTTTGGCCATTGGATCGACGGAGCCTTTGGTGGGGCTGGCGAAACCTTTGCCACGCGCAACCCTGCCACGGGCGATGTGCTGGCCCTTGTCACCCAAGGCAGTACGGGCGACGTGGACCTTGCGGTGGCGGCAGCCCGGCGGGCGCAGCCCAAGTGGGCCAAGCTTTCGGGTCATCAGCGCGCTAAGTATCTTTATGCGCTGGCACGATTGGTGCAAAAACACTCCCGCCTGTTGGCCGTGCTGGAAACCATGGACAACGGCAAACCCATCCGCGAGTCGCGCGATATAGACGTGCCTTTGGTCGCGCGGCACTTTTATTATCACGCAGGCTTGGCGCAGCTTTTGGCCTCTGAACAGCCCGGCATGCAGCCACTTGGGGTGTGCGGCGCGGTGATTCCGTGGAACTTTCCGCTTTTGATGCTGGCGTGGAAAGTGGCCCCTGCTTTGGCGGCGGGCAATACGGTGGTGCTGAAACCTGCCGAATACACCCCGCTGACCGCCCTGCTGTTTGCCGAAATCACCCGCGAGGCGGGCTTGCCCAAAGGTGTGTTGAACATCGTCACCGGCGACGGCGACACGGGTGCTGCCCTTGTGGCCCATCCTGACATCGCCAAGATCGCCTTCACCGGATCCACCAGCGTGGGCCGCAAAATCCGTGCGGCCACGGCGGGCACGGGCAAGGCGCTGACGTTGGAACTGGGCGGCAAAAGCCCCTATATCGTCTTTGACGACGCCGATCTGGACAGCGCCGTTGAAGGCTTGGTCGATGCCATCTGGTTCAACCAAGGCCAAGTCTGCTGCGCGGGATCGCGCCTGTTGGTGCAAGAGGGCGTGGCCGACCGCTTTCATGCCAAGCTTAAACGCCGGATGGATGAGCTGCGGATGGGCGATCCGTTGGACAAGTGCATTGATGTGGGCGCCATTGTTGATCCGGTGCAGCTTGCCACGATCACAGCCTTGGTCGATGCCTGTACCGACGGCCAAGTCTACCGTGCGGCCACCCCCGTGCCTGCGGGCTGCTACTATCCACCCACGCTGATCACTGGCCTTTCGGCGGCATCCCCGCTGATGCAGGAAGAGATTTTCGGGCCAGTCCTCGTCTCGATGACCTTTCGCACCCCGGCTGAGGCGGTGGAGCAGGCCAATAACACCCGCTACGGCCTTGCGGCGTCGATCTGGACGGAAAACGTCAATCTGGCGCTGGATATGGCCCCCAAGATCAAGGCGGGTGTCGTCTGGGTCAATGCCACCAACCTCTTTGACGCAGCCGCAGGCTTTGGCGGCGTGCGCGAAAGCGGCTTTGGCCGTGAAGGCGGTTGGGAGGGGCTTTTGGCCTATCTTAAACCGTCAGCCAAAACCAAGCCCTTGGCGCGGTTAGCACCCTTGGCCGAGCCTGACAGCCTTGTCATCGAAGGGCTTGACCGCACCGCCAAGCTGTTCATCGGCGGCAAGCAGGCGCGGCCCGACGGCGGCTATTCGCGCGCCGTTGTCTCGGGGAAGGGCCAGCTGTTGGGGCAGATCGGCCTTGGCAACCGCAAAGACATCCGCAACGCGGTCGAGGCCGCACAAGCCGCCAAGGGCTGGGGCCGCGCCGCAGGCCACGCGCGGGCGCAGATTTTGTTTTATATCGCTGAAAACCTGTCTGCCCGCGCCGACGAGTTCGCCAAGCGCTTGCAAGTTCTGACAGGCAAGAATGGCACGGACGAGGTAGAGGCGTCGATCCAGCGCTTGTTCACCTACGCCGCTTGGGCCGACAAATACGAAGGTGCCGTCAAACCCGTGCCGATGCGCGGCGTGGCTTTGGCCATGAACGAACCCGTGGGCGTGATCGGCATCATCTGCCCCGACGAGGCCCCGCTTTTGGGGATGATATCGCTGCTGGCCCCCGCTGTGGCCATGGGCAACACCACAGTGCTGATCCCGTCAGAGGCTTTCCCCCTTGCGGCGACTGATTTCTATCAGGTGCTTGAAACCTCTGACCTGCCCGCTGGGGTGGTGAACATCGTCACGGGCAGCCATGCGGAATTGGCCAAGCCCTTGGCGGGGCATATGGATGTTGAGGCTGTTTGGTCCTTCTCGTCCACGCCCCTGTCAGCGTTGATCGAAACAGAGGCCGCCGCCAACCTAAAGCGCACTTGGGTCAACCACGCCCGCGCCCGCGATTGGCTGGGGGCCGAGGGCGAGGGGCGGGCGTTTTTGCGCCACGCGACGGCGGTGAAAACCGTCTGGGTGCCTTACGGCGAATAGGCGATACAGGGCGCACTTGGCATAGGTTTTGGCAAACTTGCCACAGTCAGCGCCCTAAGTGCCGTGACGCGGGCAGAATCTCTTGACCCGTTTGCGTTCCTCGGAAAATGTGCACCGAAATTTCCAGATAGGATCAAAACTATGACGCTGCGCAGTCTTGCCGGAACCACGGCGCTTGTTCTTTCGCTGACATCCAGCAACCTTTTGGCCGCAGTAACCCCTGAAGATGTCTGGCAGGCATGGCAAAACGCCGGCCTTGGGGTGGGGTCGGCAATCACCTCTGACAGTGCTGTGCGCGATGGCTCCTCGCTGGTGGTTTCGAACGTTGCTTTGGGCGATGGCGCGGGGCTGGCTGTCACGCTTGAGTCGGTCACTTTCACCGACAATGGCGACGGCACTGTCAGCGTTACGCTGCCCGACAGCTTTACCGTCACAATGACAGTCCCCGCCACGGCGGGGGATGCGACCTCTGCCCCTAGCGCGCTGTCGGCAGAGGTGACGATGCCCGGGGCCACGATTGCCGCCTCTGGCACGCCCGATGCCATCGTTTATGATACAGATGCGCCAGAGGTTGGTATAAAGTTTGACGGGTCTGACAGTGCCAATCCGGGTGCGACCGCAGCACTAGAGGCGAAGTTGTCCGGCGTTCAGATACATTCTGAATTGGCGGGGGGGCAGGCGGATAGCTATCAAGAAGACCTGTCTGTCAAATCTACCGTAATCACGGCCACAGGGTTCGATCCGGTCAGCGCCACCGATTATACGCTGGCCGCCAATCTGGCAGATTTTTACACCACGGCCAAAGTGTCCGTGCCCAAAGGCTCTGCGGCTGACAACTTCGGGGCGGCTTTGGCCAAAGGGCTGACACTGAGCAGCCAGTTTGGCATGGGGGCCAGCACCTTTGACCTGTCCAGCACCCAAAACGGCACCGCGACCAAGATCAGCGGCAGCCTGAAAGACGGCATGGTCGATGTGGGCGCAGATTCAGACAAGGTCAGCTATTACAACAATTTCAACGGGCTAGACGTCAAAATAACCTCTGCCGATCTGCCAGTTGCCAATGCTGCATTCGGCTTGGGGCAAGCCGAAATACATCTGGTTGTGCCCGTTCTAAAATCAGACGCCCCTGCAGACTTTACCTTTTTGTTCAACCTGACAGACCTGTCTTTTGCTGAAGACATCTGGGCTATGATCGACCCGGGCAAGGCGTTTAAACACGATCCGGCCACAGTGGTGGTCGACACCTTTGGCCAAGTGACTTTGGCGCAAGACTTAAGCGCAGATGCTGCCGCCGTGACGGCGGCTGATCCCAACGCCGTGGGGCAGTTGAATGCACTAGAGGTGCCCAAGATCCACCTTAAAGCCGGTGGCGCCGAATTGACCGCGCAGGGCAGCTTTACTTTCGACAATTCCGACCTGACCACCTTTGCAGGCATCCCCGCCCCCACGGGCAAGATCGACATCAAAGCCACCGGCGTGAACGCGCTGATTGACACCTTGGTCATCATGGGCCTTTTGCCGCAAGACCAAGCTGACCAAGGCCGCATGATGGTGGCGATGTTCGCCAATACCTCGGCCACCGCCGACGAGATCACCTCGACGTTGGAGTTCAAGGACAAGCATTTCTTCGCAAACGGCCAGCAACTGCAATAAGTTTACCAAATAAAGGGGCCGCGCCAGCCTAGGACGCGGCCCTTCCCTTGTCTGGCGGCACGCTTTCCCCCATATCTGCATCAAAGGGGACCATTATGCCGCATGACCTGAACCAGTTGACCCAAGCCCTGCTCAAAGCTGCCAAAACCGCAGGGGCAGATGCCGCAGATGCCTTGGCGGTATCGGGCCAGTCCCTGTCGATCGACATCCGTCAAGGCCAGTTGGAACAGGCCGAACGCGCCGAAGGGGTTGAGGTGGGTCTGCGGGTGATGATCGGGCAGCGGCAGGCCTGCGTCTCGGCCTCTGACATTTCGCCCGCCACTTTGGCGCGGTTGGCCGAACGTGCCGTGGCCATGGCCCGCGAAGCCCCTTCGGATGAGACTGTGGGGTTGGCTGACCCTGACCAACTGGCGCAAAGCTGGGATGTCGCGGCGTTAGAGCTGTGCGATACCAGCCACGAACCCACCGCAAAACTTCTGGAATCCAACGCCCGCAGGGCCGAGGCTGCGGCCCTTAGGGCAGGCGGGATCACCCAAGTCGAAGCCTCGTCGTCATGGTCGCGGCGCGGGATGCATCTGGCCACCAGCAACGGCTTTTCGGGGGGCTATGAACGCTCGTCCCATTCCGTTTCCGCCGTGGCCTTCACCGGATCAGGCACCCAGATGGAGCGCGATTGGGCCGCCGAGGGGCGCACCTTTGCCGCTGACATGCCGTCGCCCGAAAGCGTGGGCCAACGGGCGGCAGAGCGCACCTTGCTGCGGGCAGGGGCCGTCAAGCCGCCGACGGGGGCCTATCCGGTGGTTTATGACGAGCGTATCGCGTCCTCGCTGGTGGGGCATATTCTGATGGCGGTGAACGGGGCGTCCATCGTGCGCGGCACCTCTTGGGCGCGAGAGAAGTTGGGCCAGCAAATCTTGCCCAAAGGCATGTCGCTGACCGAAAACCCCCATCGCCCGCGCATCTCAGGCTCGCGCCCGTTTGATGGCGAGGGGCTGCCGACCAAGCCGCGCGCCCTGATCGAGGACGGCGTTTTGATGGGCTGGACGCTGGATCTGGCCAGCGCGCGCAAGCTGGGGATGACGCCCACGGGCAATGCAGCGCGCGGCACAGGGTCGCCGCCCTCGCCGTCGACCACCAACATTGATCTCACGCAGGGCAACGTCACCCAGGCCGAGCTTTTGGCGCAGATGGGTACGGGGCTGCTGATCACCTCGATGATCGGATCGACGATCAACCCCACCACGGGTGATTATTCCCGTGGCGCTTCGGGCTTTTGGGTGGAAGGCGGGCAGATCGCCTATCCGGTCAACGAATGCACGGTGGCGGGCAATCTGCTGGATATGCTGATGCGCCTTACCCCCGCCAATGACGCACAGGCGCATTACTCTACCCGCGTGCCCAGCCTGCTGGTGGAAGGGTTGATGCTTGCTGGCGGCTGATCTTGCCCTGCTGATGGCTGCCGCCCAGATCGCGGGCAAGATCGCCCTGTCGCATTGGAAAGCCAGCCCGCAGGTTTGGGAAAAGCCCGATGGCCAAGGCCCCGTCTCTGCCGCCGATCTAGAGGTGAACGCCGCTCTGTCGCAGTTTCTGCGCGGCGCACGGCCCGATTACGGGTGGCTGTCGGAAGAGACGCCCGACACGGCAGAGCGTCTGTCGACACCCGCGCAGTTTATCCTTGACCCGATCGACGGCACCCGCAGCTTTCTGCAAGGCGACGCCGCCTTTTCGCATGCGCTGGCGGTGGTGCGAAACGGTCAGGTCACGGCGGGGGTGGTGTATCTGCCGGCGGTGGACAAGCTTTATGCTGCCTGCGTCGAAGGGCCAGCCACGCTGAATGGCACAGAAATCCGCACCGCCGATCCTGCGAGAGAGTCGCGCGTGCTGACGTCAAAATCCACACTTGCGCCCGAGCATTGGCCCGGCGGCGTGCCGACCCTGCACCGCCACTTTCGCGCCGGAATGGCGTGGCGGATGTGTCTGGTGGCGGAAGGGGCGTTTGATGCGATGCTAACGCTACGCCCGTCTTGGGAATGGGACATTGCGGCGGGGGCTTTGATTGCCACGCGCGCGGGGGCGCTTGTCAGCGACAGGCACGGGCAAGCCTTGCACTTTAACGCGCCCGATCCGCGCAGTGCGGGGGTGGTGGTGGCAAGCCCCGACCTGCACAGCGATCTGGTGGCACGGCTGGCCCCAAAATGACAAAGGGCGCGGCATGACCCGCGCCCTTTTCTTATATGTGCAGTACTTTACGCCTTAGGCTTGCGTGGCGGCACGAACCGCTTGGATGTATCGCCCGCATCGCGCGGGGCGGCAGGCTTGGCATAAGGCTTGGGCGCATCCCCGCCTGCGGCGTGCGATTTAAAGCCGCCCGAGCGTGCTGGTTTGTCGCCAAAGCTTTTGGCGGCATAGGGCTTGGCCCCAAACGGCTTTGCAGGGCGGCTATCGCCCTCGGCCCTACCGCGCGACTCGTAGGTGCGCGGCTTGTCGCCGTAAGGCGCACGGGCGGGTTTGCCCGCATCAGCACCGCCTGCGGCATGGCTTTTATAGCCGCTGGCACGCGCTGGGCCACCTTCGGCACCGCCTTGGGATTTGAAGCCTGCCGAGCGGGGTTTAAAGCCCTCTTCGGGTTTGCCGTAGGTCTTACGCTCATAAGGCTTGGCATCGCCTTCTGCGCGTTTGACATAGGGTTTGCGCGGACCATCAGCCGATTTGCCCATGTAAGGCGAGCGAGCCTCGCGCGGCGCGCCGTCGGTGGGCAGAGGGGTCCAAGTTTTGCGCGCGCCATCGGCGGCGGCAGGGCGTTCGGCGCGATCAGCGGGTTTGGCATAGGCAGGCTTTGCGCCGTAAGCAGGCTTTGTGCCATAGGCGGGTTTCGCACCGTAAGCTGGCTTAGCCCCATAGGCGGGGCGATCTGACGCAGGCTTGGCATAGGCGGGCTTTTCGTAAGCCGGGCGGTCTGCGGCATGCTTGTCATAGGTCTTGCGCGGGGCTTTTTCGCTGTCTTTGGGATAGCCGGTGCGCGCCGCCTCTTGAGTCTTCTTGGCCTTGTCCTCGGCTGACCAGCGCGGCTTGGCCTCAGTCAGATCAGCGACAGGCGCTTCGGGCGCGCCATCTTCGACCACGCGAGCGGGCTTGGCAGAGACATAGGCAGGCTTTTCGGCGTAGGCAGGCTTGGCCGTATAGGTCGACTTTTCCGCGTAGGCGGGCTTTTCACGCGCAACACGCGGCGCGCGGGTGGCGAATTCGCTTTCAGGCTTGGGCGCACGCGGGGCGCGTTCGGCACGTTCGGGCCGCACAGTGGATGTGCCGCGCGGCTTGTCCAGATCGGCGGGGGCCTCGGCCAGTTTGGTCATGGCCAGATCGCGGTCGATTTGCGTGACGGCCTCAAAGCGGCCCGCAAGGGTTGACAGTATCTGCACATAGGTGCGGTCAGTTTGCACGCGAATGGCACCGATACCATCCTTGGTGATGCCTGCAGCGTCGCAGATTTTGGGCAACAACCACCGCGCTTCGGCACGGTCTTGGTGGCCCACGGGCAATTCAAACCAGACCGAAGGGCCAAATTCTGCACGGTCGCGGGGAGCATAGGGCGCAGGCGGCGGCAGATCAGCGGACAAAACCTCGGGGGCCGAGCGGCCTTCACGCCACAGGCGGATGAAGGCGGCGGCCACATTGTCAGGGCCGTAAGTGCCAATCAGGTTCGCCGCCAGATCGGCCTCTTCACCTGGGGCTTGCGACAAGGCGGGGTGATCCAGCAGGCGGGCGTCATCGCGCGCTTGCACATCTTCGGCCGAGGGCGGCTTGATCCATTCGGCAACAACCTTAGCGCCTTGCAGCAGACGCTGGGCTTTCTTGAATTCGGCAGGGGCCACGATCAGCGCCGAGATCCCCTTCTTACCCGCACGTCCGGTACGGCCCGAACGGTGCAGCAGCGTTTCGGACGAACCGGGCAGATCGGCATGGATCACCAGTTCCAACCCCGGAAGGTCAATGCCGCGTGCCGCCACATCGGTGGCAACGCAAACCCGTGCCCGACCATCGCGCAAAGCTTGCAGCGCATGGGTGCGTTCGGTCTGCGACAACTCGCCCGACAAGGCCACAGCCTGAAGACCACGATTGGTCATACGCGCAAAGAGATGGTTCACATTGGCGCGTGTTTTGCAAAACACGATCGAGGCCCGCGCCTCGTGATAGCGCAACAGGTTAAAGATCGCGTGTTCGCGGTCCCGCACAGCCACCGAGATGCCTTGATATTCAATATCGGCATGCTGGGTCTTTTCCGACTTCACTTCAATCCGCAGGGCGTTTTGCTGATAGGTGCGCGCCAGCGCCTCGATCTCGCGCGGGACGGTGGCCGAGAACATCAGCGTGCGCCGCTCTGCCGGGCAAGCGCCCAAGATAAAGGCCAGATCCTCTTCAAAGCCAAGGTCCAGCATCTCGTCAGCTTCGTCCAGCACCACGGCGCTGATCTGTTCCAGCTTCAGCGAGCCGCGTTCGATATGGTCGCGCAAGCGGCCCGGTGTGCCCACCACCACATGCGCGCCCCGGTCCAGCACGCGCTTTTCGGTGCGGTAATCCATGCCACCCACACAGGTGGCGATCTTGGCATTGGCGCTTTCGTAAAGCCATTCAAACTCGCGCGCCACTTGCAGCGCCAGTTCGCGCGTCGGGGCGATGATCAAGGCAAGCGGCACATCAGCATACAAAAGCTGATCAGATCCCGCCAGAAGTTCGGGCGCAATGGCCAAGCCAAAGGCCACAGTCTTGCCCGACCCCGTCTGGGCCGAGACCAAAAGGTCGCGCCCTACCACGTTTTCGGTCAGCATCGCATCTTGAACGGGCGTCAAGGCTTCATAGCCTTTCGACGCCAAAGCCAGCGCCAACGGCGCCGCAATGGAGATATTGGTCATGTCTGTTCCCATAGGGGGGGCAATTTGCCCGTGAAGTACCTGTGTGCGGCACCTCTATTCCCTGTTGTGCACCGGCCTCCCCGCCGTCATGCACCCTGGAACCCTTGGGCCGACTGGGGGCCTTTAAAGCAAATGCGCAGGTTTGTATAGGTTTATTTGTGGGCTTGACGCTAGCACAGACTTGCTGTTCCCCATGCTGCAACGCAGCTAGACCTGTCTTGTCTTACTCTGCCTCCCCTAACCCAAGGTTTGCCAAATGGCCCAACGTCTGCACCTTGTTTTCGGCGGCGAGTTGATCTCGCCCGAAAAGAACGTCTTTAAGGATATCGCCGCTTTGCATGTGGTGGGGATCTATCCAAATTACGAGACAGCCTATCTGGCGTGGAAGGCCGAAGCCCAGCGCACGGTAGATAATGCGCATATGCGGTATTTTATCGCCAACCTGCATCGTTTGCGGCAAGAAGAAGATCAGGGCTCGGCAACCGAGCCTATGACAAGCTAGAACAGCAAGGCGCATGGGCTATTCCCTTGGACTAACCCTTTACAACTTGGCCGCGCGTCCCGCGGCTGACCCAGAGGCCGGGCGCGTGCTGCGGCCGGCGGGGCTGCTTGTATGGCTGCACGCAGGGGCCGGCGAAAGCTTGGCAGGCGTGGTGGAACTGGGGCGGCAGTTGATCGAAGACGATGGCGTGGCGGTGGTGCTGACGCTATCGGGCGCGCCAGAGGTAAAAGAGGCGCTTGCCTTGGGCAGCGGCGCGATCTTGCAAATTGTTCCGCCAGATTTCCCAAATTTTGCGCAAAGTTTCCTTGACCATTGGCGGCCCGACCTTGGCATTTTTGCGGGCGCAGAACTGCGCCCCACCTTGATCTACGAAGCCACCTTGCGCGCAAGGCCCCTTCTTTGGGTCGATGCCCGCGCACCCCATCTGCCCCCTGACCGCGACGGATGGTTTCCCGGCCTGATCAAAGCCACCACAGCCCCGTTTCGCGCAGTTTTGGCCGTGGATGACACCGCCGCGCGCGCTTTGCGCAAAGCGGGGGTGGAGGAGGAAAAATTGCAGATCTTGGGCCGGATGGAAGAGGCAAGCTGCGCCCTGCCCCATGTCGAATCCGACCGCGCCGCCTTGGCACAGGTTTTGGCCACCCGCCCGGTCTGGCTGGCTGCTGATGTTGCCCCCCAAGAAGAGGCTGCTGTCATCGCCGCCCACCGTGATGTGCTGCGGCTGGCGCACCGCTTGCTGCTGATCCTTGTACCGCAAGATCCCGCCCGCAGCACCGCCCTAGCCGCGAAGCTTGAGGCCGAGGAAGGCTGGCACGTCGCCAACCGCGCGCGCGATGAAGAGCCGCAGAACGAGACAGAGGTCTATATCATGGACAGCGGCGCCGATTATGGCCTGTGCTACCGTCTGGCCCCTGTGACCTTTTTGGGCGGCAGCCTGGAAGGCGAGGGCTGTGCCCGTAACCCGATGGAGGCGGCGGCGATGGGATCAGCCATTCTTTACGGGCCAAGGGCGGGCCAATTCGGCTTGGCCTATGCGCGGTTGGGCGCTGCGCGGGCGGCGCGGATGGTGGGGTCGGGCAGCGATTTAGGCTTGGCCTTGGGCGATCTGTTGGCCCCCGACCGCGCCGCGCGCCAAGCGCAGGCGGCGTGGATGATCACGTCCGAAGGGGCCGAGGTAACGGCCAGCGTGTTGGATAGGGTGCGCGCCATTCTGGATGGGGGCACCTGATGCGCGCGCCTGCGTTCTGGATGAATGCGCCCGAAAGGCCGGGGCTTGCGGCGCAGCTTTTGGCGCCCTTGGGCTGGGTTTACGGCGCAGCTACTGCGCGGCGCGTGGCACGCGCCGCCCTGTACCGCCCGCCTGTGCCCGTGATCTGCATTGGCAATCTGAACGTGGGCGGCACGGGCAAGACGCCCACCGCCATCGCTTTGATCGAGCGCCTGACAGCCCAAGGCCGGAAGGTGGCCGTGGTCAGCCGAGGGTATGGTGGCAGCCTTGTGGGGCCTTTGCAGGTGATCGAGGCGCGCCACACGGCAGACGAAGTGGGCGACGAACCGCTTCTTCTATCGGCCTTTGCGCCGACTTTTGTTGGCCGCGACAGGGCCGCCGCTGCGCGGTTGGCCGTGGCATCGGGGGCCGAGGTCATCGTGATGGATGACGGGTTCCAGAACCCCGATCTGGCCAAGGACCTGTCGATCCTTGTGGTGGACGCGGCACAGGGCTTTGGAAACCTTCGCTGCTTGCCCGCAGGGCCGCTGCGCGAACCAGTCAGCGCGGGGATCAAACGGGCCGATGTGCTGCTGTCTTTGGGCAGTGAAGAGGCACAAGAGACATTCTGTGCCCGCTGGCCCGCTTTGCCCCTGCCCCGAATGACCGGTCAGGTCAGCCCGCTTCGGATGGGCATGGATTGGACTGGCGCGCGCGTCATTGCCTTTGCAGGCATCGGCAACCCTGCCCGCTTTTTCACCACCCTGCGCGCGACAGGGGCCGAGGTCTTGCGCGAAGTCGCACTGGATGATCACCAACCCCTGACCGAGGCGTTGATCAAACGGCTGGGCCTAGAAGCCCTTGCGCGTGGGGCGCAACTGGTGACGACAGAAAAAGACGCCGTCCGCCTGCCCCGCCACTTTCGCACCCAAGTGCTGACCTTGGTCGTGCGCTTGCAGATCGCGGATTGGGGGCCGCTGGATACCAAACTGGCAAAGCTTTTCAAGGACGGCCCGCAGTCCTAAGGGCGTCGCATCTGATGCCTGCTGGAGGGTTTCACACCCCACAGACCGCCCGTGGAGTGTATGAACCTCGGTGAAGGGGGGTGGGGGGGATTGCTGAAAGGGGGTGGCAGGGCTTAGGGTTTGCACTGGGAACGGCGGAGGGATGTTGGGATGGACTGGCAGGCAGAGATTACGGCAGCGGCGGGGCGGATTGCGCCCTATTTGCGCATAACGCCGGTGATGGAGACCGCTTTGCCCGGTGCGGGGCAGATTGCGCTGAAGTTGGAAAACACCCAACACACCGGCAGCTTCAAGGCGCGGGGGGCGTTTAACACGCTGGTGGCGGGGCCAGTGCCCAAGGCGGGGGTGGTGGCGGCGTCGGGGGGCAATCACGGCGCAGCGGTGGCTTTTGCGGCGCGGACGCTGGGCTATCCGGCCAAGATCTTTGTGCCTGAATATGCAGGCCCCGCCAAGATTGCACTGATCCGTGCGCAGGGGGCGGATTTGGTTGTGGTGCCGGGGGTTTATGCTGATGCAGCGGCACGGGCTGCGGACTATGCGGCTGAGACAGGGGCGATGCAGATCCACCCCTATGACGCCCTTCCCACATTGGCGGGCCAAGGCACCTTGATGCGCGAGTGGGAGGCGCAGGGGCTGGAAGCTGATACCATCTTGATCGCCGTCGGCGGTGGCGGGCTGATTGCGGGGGCTTTGGCGTGGCTCGGCGGGCAGCGCAAGGTCGTGGGGGTGGAGCCTGTCCTTGCCCCCACGCTGCACCGCGCCTTGGCCGAAGGGGCGCAGACACGGGTTGAAGTGTCAGGCATAGCGGCCAATGCGCTGGGGGCCAGCACGATTGGGCGGATGTGCTATGATCTGGCCAAAGCGCAGGGCACGGTATCGGTTCTGGTCACCGATCACGCCATTGCAGAGGCCCAAGCCCTGCTGTGGCGTAGCCTGCGGCAATTGGTCGAACCGGCGGGGGCTGCCGCACTCGCGGCACTGACCTCGGGCGCTTATGTGCCAGAACCCGGCGAAAGGGTCGCCGTGCTGGTCTGCGGGGCCAATCCCGCGCCAGACCCTTTGGGCTAGTGCCCTTGTGATTGCAACAGCCGCGCCCTGCGTCTAAAAGGCGCAAATCCTTTCAGCCGCAGGAGAGACCCATGTCCTACGCCGCCCTAGACTCCGCGATCAATGCCGCTTGGGAGGCCCGCGATGGCATTTCCCCCGCCACCAAAGGCGAGATCCGCGACGCCATCGAAGCCACGCTAGAGGCGCTGGACAAAGGCGCTTTGCGGGTGGCCGAAAAGCGCGGGGCCGATTGGCATGTGAACCAATGGGCGAAAAAGGCGGTGCTGCTGTCGTTTCGTCTGAATGACATGGGTGTTATCGGCGGCGGCAATGGGGCGGCGACATGGTGGGACAAGGTGCCGTCAAAGTTCGACGGCTGGGGTGAACCCCAATGGCGCGCAGCGGGCTTTCGCGCAGTGCCGGGATCGATCGTGCGCCGGTCAGCCTTTATCGGGCGCAATGTGGTCTTGATGCCGTCGTTTGTGAACGTCGGGGCCTTTGTTGACGAAGGGTCGATGGTCGACGGTTGGGCCACGGTCGGCTCTTGCGCGCAGATCGGCAAGAATGTGCACCTGTCGGGCGGCGTTGGCATTGGCGGCGTGCTGGAACCCATGCAGGCGGGCCCCACGATCATCGAGGATGATTGCTTTATCGGTGCGCGGTCCGAAGTGGTCGAAGGCTGCATTGTGCGTCAAGGATCGGTTCTGGGCATGGGGGTTTTCATCGGCCAATCCACCAAGATCGTTGACCGCGAAACCGGTGCGGTCATGTACGGCGAGGTGCCTGCCGGATCGGTGGTGGTCGCTGGGTCGATGCCGTCAAAAGGGGGGATCAACCTGTATTGTGCGGTGATCGTCAAAAAGGTCGATGCGCAGACACGCTCGAAAACCTCGATCAACGAGTTGCTGCGCGACTGAGATAACCCGCCACAGACCCTGTGGCCGAAAGGGGCGGTAATGACCGACGCCGATGACACAGACGCCCCTGACAGCGGGGCAGGCAAAGCCAAACGACGCCAGCAGGTGTTCACCTTGCTGGTCGAAGTCGGTCGCAAGACCGGCGACGGCTTGCCCGACAAGGCCACCGGCGCCGCTCTGGTGATCTATGCCAGCGGCGTGGACGAGGCCGAGGCCGTGCGCGAAACCGTGGCAATCCTGAAACAGGCCGATCTGGCCCCGCTGGATGTATCTGGCTACGGCACAATGGAAGAACGCCAAGCCAGCGGCGACGAGATCGAGCCTGCCGAACTGGCGCTGATGGAGCGGGCGTTGCAAGAAAACTCTGTCATCGTGGCGCAGATGACGCCGTTTTTCGACTGAACGCTTGTGAAAGAGGCCCCTATGCCCGCCACCGACCCTGTCGCCTTGACTGCTGCGCTGATCCGCTGCCCCTCGGTTACGCCCGAAGACGGCGGAGCGATGGCTGTTCTGGAAGGACTTCTGGGGGCGGCGGGTTTTGAATGCCACCGTGCGGACAGGGGTGGTGTGGCCAACCTGTTTGCGCGTTGGGGCAAAAAGGGGGCCAACCGTAGCTTTGGCTTTAACGGCCATGTCGATGTGGTGCCGGTGGGCGATCTTGCGGCTTGGACGCAAGACCCCTTTGGCGCGGCGGTGGTGGACGGCTGGATGTTCGGGCGCGGGGCGACCGATATGAAATCAGGCGTTGCGGCCTTTGCGGCGGCGGCGGTGGATTTTGTGCAAGCCACACCCCCCGATGGCGCGGTGATCTTGACGATCACAGGCGATGAAGAGGGCCCTTCGGTCGATGGCACAATGGCCCTTTTGGACTGGATGGCGCTAAACGGCGAGCGGATGACCCATTGTCTGGTGGGCGAACCCACTTGCCCCAACACCTTGGGCGATATGATGAAAATCGGTCGCCGCGGGTCGCTGACGGCGTGGATTACGGCGCAGGGGGTGCAGGGCCATTCGGCCTATCCGCACCGCGCCCGCAACCCGATGAGCGCGCTGGTGCGCCTGCTTGGCCTGCTTGACGCGCAGCCTTTGGATCACGGCACGGCGCAGTTTGATGCCTCGACCCTTGCGATCACCACGATTGATTGCGCCAATCCGGCGACCAACGTGATCCCCGCCAAGGGCAGTGCGACGGTGAATATCCGCTTTAATGACAGCCATAGTGGGGCAAGCCTGACCGCTTGGCTGCACGAAAAGGCTGATGCGGTAGCGGCAGAGACCGGAGTGTTATTTTCGTTGCGCGTAACGGTATCGGGAGAAAGTTTTTTCACCCCTCCCGGTGCCTTCACTGATCTTGTGGCCAAGGCCGTGTTGGTGGAAACGGGGGTAACACCGGTTGCGTCAACCTCGGGCGGCACGTCGGATGCGCGCTTTGTCAAAGATCACTGCCCGGTGGTGGAATTCGGGCTGGTCGGCCAGACGATGCATCAGGTCGATGAGCGGGTGGCCGTGGCGCAGATTGTCAAGCTGAAGGCGATCTACACCCGCATCTTGCAGGACTATTTCGCATGAGCGTGGCCATCGCACAAACCCGCGACATCACCCTGTGCCGTGCGCTGCGCCGTACAGTGTTTATTGACGAGCAAGGCGTGTCAGAAGCCGACGAGTTGGACGATCTGGACGATGTTGCCATTCACCTTCTGGCGCGTGACGTGGGCCAAGCCATAGGGTCAGCCCGCCTGCTGGTGCAAGGCGAGGTGGGCAAGATCGGCCGCGTGTGCGTGCTGGCCCATGCGCGTGGGCGCGGGATTGGCGCGGCGCTGATCCGTCACGCGGTGCAGCGCTTTCGGACTGTGGCGGGCGTTACCAGCGTAAAACTGGGCGCGCAGACCCATGCTTTGGGATTTTACCATGCGCTGGGCTTTCACGCTGTGGGCGAGGTTTACGACGATGCAGGCATTGCGCATCGCGATATGGTCTTGGACCTTTCAGACCCGCTCAAGGCCGTTTGACCTTAAAGACCACGCAATAAAGGGCGGGCACAAACAGCAGTGTCAGCAAGGTGCCAACAATAATGCCACCGATCATCGCATAGGCCATTGGCCCCCAAAACACCTGCCGCGAGATGGGGATCAGCGCCAAACTTGCCGCCGCCGCCGTCAACAGAATAGGGCGGGCGCGGCTGTCGGTGGCTTCGAATACCGATGTCCACATGCAAAGCCCTTTGTGGCGCAGTTCTTCAATCTCATGCACCAAGATGATCGAGTTGCGAATCAAAATACCCACAAGGGCCAGCACGCCCAAAATGGCCACAAAGCCCAAAGGTGCGCCTGACAGCAGCAAGGCCGCCACCACACCAATCATCCCCAAGGGTGCCACCGCCAGCACAATAAAGCTGCGCCGAAAGCTTTGCATCTGGACCATCACCAACGTTACCATGATCAACAGCATGATCGGCACCACCGCGATGATCGGTGCTTGGCTTTCCGCGCTGCTTTCGGCAGAACCTGCCACCGCAACCGCATAGCCGGGCGGAAGTGAGGCCGCAAAGACATCTATCGCGGGTTGCAAGTCTTTGGTGATCGTGGCGGGTTGATCCTTGGTCATCACGGCGGCTTTGACCGTGACGGTGGGCACACGGTTGCGTTGCTGGATCAGGGGTTGTTCCAGTGTCCACTCCAAACTGGCAAAAGATGTCAACGGAATCGGTTGGCCCGCCGCATTGCCCAGTTGCAGGTTTTGCAGCGAAGTGATCGAGGATCGGTCGGCAGCACTGCCCCGCGCCACCGCGTCGATCAAGGTTTTGCCATCGCGCAGTTCTGTCACGTTCACGCCGTCAAACAACGAATAAAGCGCCTGTGCGACATCGGTTTGCGTCACAGCCAATTGGCGCAGCTTGTCTTGGTCTAGCACCACACGGGCCACACGGGTGGGTTCGTTGTAATTTTGGGTGATCATATCCAGCCGCGCATCCCCCGCAAGAACCGCCGAAAGGTCGCGCCCCAGATCGCTGACGATGTTCACATCCGGGCCTGACAGGCGATATTGCACCGGCTTGCCGACCGGCGGCCCCAGTTCCAGAAACTTGGCATAAACATCAATCCCGGCCTGCGTTTTGGCATAATCCGAAACGGCCACTTTCAGCGCATCGCGCGCTGCCAGATCGGGGGTCATCACGACAATCTGGCCGAAATTGTCAGACGGGGTGACAGCATCAAAGGCCAAGATAAAGCGTGGCGCGGCGCGGCCGACATAGGTGCTCCAATAAGACGCCTCTTGGCGGGTGGCTAGCCAGCGGTCAAAATCGGCCATCACGTCATCGGTGGCTTGAAAACTGGCATTTTTGCGCAGTGTAATGTCAATGATCAGTTCTGGCCTGTCAGATGTGGGGAAGAACTGGCTTTCCACAGACCGTAGGCCATAGATCGACCCTGCAAACATCACCAGCGTCACCGCCACCGTCAGCCATTTCGCCCGCATCGCCCCGCGCAACAGAGCGTGAAAGACACGGCGCACAAGGCCCGGTTCGGCGGCATGGTGCTTCATGGTTTTGGGCAGGAACGTATAGCCCAAGATGGGGGCAAACAGCACCGCCACAACCCACGACAGCAAAAGCGAGATGACGATCACATAAAACAGCGAAATCGTGTATTCCCCCGCCGAAGAGGTGTTCAGCCCAATCGGAATAAACCCCGCCATCGTCACCAAAGTGCCTGTCAGCATAGGAAAGGCGATGGAAGACCAAGCAGCACTCGCCGCCTTTTCCAAGCTTTCGCCCAATTCCAGCCGCGAGATCATGGTTTCAATCGAAATCATCGCATCATCGACCAGTAGGCCAAGGGCGATGATCAGCGCGCCCAACGAAATGCGCTGCAAGGTGATACCCATCACCTCTAGCGCCACAAAGGTCAGCGCCAGAACCAAGGGGATCGTCATGGTCACAACCAAGCCCGCCCGTAGGCCCAAGGATACAAAACTGACGCCCAGAACGATCGCCACCGCCTCGACCAAGGCGCGCAGGAAGTGGTTGACCGAGTCCTCGACCACAGTCGGCTGATCGGCCACTTTGTGCAAATCAATCCCCACGGGCAAGGTGGGGGCCATCTTTTCCATCACATGGTCCAAGTCCGCCCCAAATTGCAGAATATTCGCCCCCGCCCGCATCCCCACAATCAAGGCGATGGCTGCTTTGCCATTATGGCGGTACAGCGCCTTGGCGGGGTCAACATAGCCCGATGACACGCGCGCCACATCGGACAAGACAAAGAAGGTGTCGCCCACCCGCAAAGTGGTGGCAGCCAGTTCCTTGGCCCCGGTAAAGCTGCCCGATACGCGCACCATCACCTTTTCACCCGCCGTGCGGATCACCCCCGAGGGCACAATGGCGTTCTGGCTGGACAGGGTGTCAAGCACAGCCGTCGCATCCAGCCCCAGCGAGGCCAGTTTGCGGGCCGAGAATTCCAAATAGATCACAGGGTCTTGCGTGCCCACCAGATCGGCCTTGCCCGTGTCGCCCAGTTGCAACACAGCATCTTGCACGGTTTCGGCCCAATGCTTGGCCTCAGCCGCAGAGTAGCCGTCATAGGTGAAGGCGTAGATATTGCCATAGACATCGCCAAAACTGTCGTTAAAGGCGAACCCTTTGAATTCCTTTGGGAAACTATGGCTAATGTCGCCCATCATGTTGCGCACGCGCTGCCATGTCGCTGTCACGGCCGGGGCTTTGGTTTCGGCGCTCAGTTCCACATAAACCGTGGCGATGCCCGGCTTGGTTTCTGACCTTGTGTATTTCAGGTTCTCAAGCTCTTGCAGCTTTTTTTCGATGCGCTCGGTGACTTGGGTGACGGTCTCTTGCGCGGTGGCTCCGGGCAGGGCCGCCTGAATGATCATGGTTTTGACGGTGAAGGACGGATCTTCTTCGCGGCCCATCTGCAGATAGCCGAAGGCCCCTGCGAGGATCGAGACGAGCATCAGGTACCAGATCAACGATTTATGGCGCAGCGCCCAGTCTGACAGGTTAAAGTGCATCAGTTTGCCCCCTCGTCGCCAGTGCTGCCGACAGCGGCCCCCACTCTTTGCCCCTCGGTCAGCGAGGTCACCCCGCGCACCACAATTTCATCGCCCACGTTCAGGCCGCTGGTCACGACCACGCGGTCGTCCAACATCTCCCCAAGGGTGACGGCGGCTTGATAGACCTTGCGTCCGGCACCAACCAACCAGACCTGCGGAGCCTCTTGCGGGCCGATTAGGGCCACCAGCGGCACCGAGATGACCGACAGGCTTTGCGCTGCCAATCGCGCCGAAATCAGACTGCCAAGGCGATAGGTGGGCGGGGGATCAACCAAGGTCAGGTGGACGCGGCGGCTGCGCGTGCCCGTCCCTGCCGAAGGATCGATCCGGACCAATTGGCCCTTGATGGGTGCGCTGCCACGGCCTGTGACCTCGAACGCATCGCCCAAGCGCATCAGCGACAGGGTTTCGGGCGGCACATCCAGCACCGCTTCGCGCCCGGTCAGTCCCGCCAGCGTCAGGATCGGGGTGCCCACGGACACAACCATGCCCGGATCGACTAAGGTGGCCGTTACGATGCCGTCCATCGGTGCTGTAAGCGCGCTGTAGCTGGCGGCATCCTTGGCGCGGGCCAAATCAGCCTCAGCCGCGACGATGCCCGCCCTGGCAGTGTCCAAAGCCGCCTGCGCCTTTTCCTGCTGGGCACTCGACGCCACGCCGCGTTTGACCAGTTCTGCCACGCGATCAAAACTTTGTGCGGCAAAAAGCCCCCGTGCCTGAGCCCCTCGCAGCGCGGCTTGGGCGGACGTCAAATCCTCGTCCAGGGTGACCTGATCCAAGGTCGCCAGCACAGCACCCTTTGCAACGCGGTCCCCCGTGGTGACAGCCATCGTGGCAACGCGGCCAAGCGTCAGGAAGGCAAGGGTGGTGGTGACTTGCGCCTCGACCGTGCCGGTGAAAGTGCGCGCTTGGGCGGCACCAGGCGTGATGATTTCTGACACGACAGGGCGGACAAGGGCCGCCTCTGGCCCTTGCGGTTGGGTTTCGCCAAAGGCCGGAGGGGCCAAGAGGGCCAAGATCACAAGAAATCGGCGCATCACTGCCCCCCTGCCAGAATTGCCACACTGCGGCCGGGAAACAAAAGCTGCGATCCCTCGACGACGACGATATCGCCTGCCTGCACCCCTTCCGACAGGGTTATGGTGTCGCTGCTGTAGTCGCTGACGGTGACGGGCACTTGGGCCACACGCAGCGTTGCAGCGTTCACAATCCAAACCGCAGGGCGGCCTGCAAGCGAACTTAGCGCAGCCCAAGGCAAGGTGATGGCCCTTGGATGCAGCAGTTTAAGACGGCCCACAACGGCCGTGCCGAACACAACGCCCGCAGGGGCACCTGCCCTCAGCATGGCCTTGACCACAACAGCGCCAGTACGGGCATCGACCAAGGGGGACACCTCGCTGATCGTGCCCAGCAGAGTCAGATCAGCGCTGTCGATCGGCGTTAGTGTCACGGGGCTTCCCAGAAAGGCCTCAAGGTTCACGCCGTCTGGCGCGTTGAACACGGCCTCCAGCCCGCCATTTGCGGCGATGGTCAGCACCTTTTGCCCCGGATTGGCGACGTCGCCGGGCTCGGCCCAGCGCGTGGTGATCGTACCAGCGCTGGGGGCGCGAAGCACCGTGTTGTCTTGCACCATGCGCGCCTTGGCGAGCTGGGCCGCGGCTTGGTCATGGCTGGCTTGGGCGGCAAACAGGGTCTTGGTCGCGGTATCCACATCCGCACGCGTGCCCGCCCCGCTTTTGAGCAACCCAGCTGCACGGTCGCTGGCCTGCTGCGCCTCACGCAGGGCGGCATCAGCACCGTCCAGATTGGCCACGGCGGCGCGCAAGGCGGCATCAGTTTGGGTTGGATCCACCCGCGCCAGCTCTTGGCCTGCCGTCACCGCGTCCCCTTCTTGCACCGCCACCGAAATCACGCGCCCGCCCTGCGGGAAGGCAACGGGAAAAGCATTGACGGCTTGCAACGTGCCCGAAAGCGCCACTTCAGACGGCAGGCTTGTCAATCTGGCGGTGACGGTGCGAACGGACAGAGGCTCTGCCAAGGCGGTTTGGGCAGACAGGCCAAAGGCAAAAAGGAAAAGGATGCGATACATTTTGGGTCTATTTTTGCAAAAAATGGGAAGAAAAATTGATTCGGAGCTAACAAGTCGAAAAGACTATAGATTTAGATTTTGCGCAAGCGCGCTTGCGCCATATTGGCCAGGCGTGCGGCGTGCTGATCTTTGATGTGCCGATGAAGCGGGGCGCAAAAGTGGCTGAAGGCGTGCTGCCAACACAAAAGGGCCTAGGCATCTCTGCCTAAGCCCTTGAATTTCATGGTGGACCCGGAGCGATTCGAACGCCCGACCCTTAGATTCGTAGTCTAATGCTCTATCCAGCTGAGCTACGAGTCCACAATGGCGCGGATTTAGACCCAGTGGCGCGCCATTGCAAGGGCCAATGCGCGTCAATCGGCGGCTTCGGCGAGGCCAAGCGTTTTTGGCAGGTGGATGATGAATTCTGTACCGCGCGCATCCGAGCGCATCAGGTCCAACCGCCCACCGTGGCCACGCACCAATTCAGCCGCGATGGCAAGGCCAAGGCCAGTGCCGCCTGCCCTTGTGCCGCCTTGAAAGGCCGCAAACAGATGCTCGCGCGCTTTAAGGGGCAGGCCGGGGCCGGTATCGGTCACGCTGATCCACCAATCGGCCTCGGCCTCGCCACATTCTAGCACGATGGTGCCGTCTTGACCTGTTTGCTCAATCGCTTGACGGGCGTTGCGGATCAGGTTGCCCAAGATGCGGTACAGCTGTTCGTTGTCGGCACGGATCATCAGCCCCGGGCTGGTTTGGATCAGGCACGTCACACGGCCTGCGGTGGCAAGGCCCTCGCCATCAAGTAAATCCTCAAGAAAGGGCAGCAAGGCAAAGCGGGTCAGGCGGGGTGGGGCCTCTTCGGCCTTGCCAAAGGCCAATGTCGCCTCGCAAAGGTTGACCGCGCGGCTGATCGATCTCACCAGTTTGGGCGCTGCGCGCGCCACGGCGGGGTCGGCGCTGGCCTCGATCCGGTCGGCGAACAATTGCGCTGTGGTTAAGATGTTGCGCAGATCATGGGCGATTTTGGCCACGGCACTGCCCAACTGGGCCAAACGCTCTTTCTGGCGCAGCGCGCCCGTCAGTTGCGTTTGCATGGCTTTCAGCGCCTCTTCCGCCACGCGCAATTCAACCACGTTGGATGTGGGGTCGATCACGCGGCGGGCGTCTTCGGGGGCTTGGGCATAGGCCTGCATATGGCGCACCACGCGGTTGATCGGCTGCACCATCAAGCGCTGCACCGCTGTGAACAGCAACAGCGCCGTCACGGCCGAGATCAGCACCGACAGGCTAAGAATCCGCAGCCCGTAGTCGATCATCGCCACTTTGAGCGGCCCCGACAGAAGGGTGATTTCGATCAAGATCCCGCCATCCTGCACCGGATAGCCGATCACCCGAATCACATCGCTTTCCGGCTGCACGAAAGCCAGCGCCGCATCGCGGATCAGCGTCCAAGGCCCCGCCATGCGCAAATCATAAGTGGCCATGATGGGCGAGGGGATGGGCGACGACAGCACCAATTGCCTAATCTGATCCCGCCGCAGCACGACGTTGAACACCTCGGCGTTTTTAAGCAACTCCGCTTCAAGGGCTGGCGACACCATGTCAGGTGCCGCAAGTTGCGCCAACGACGCGATCTGCGCCTCTTTCAGGCGCACCAGCAGAAAATCAGCGCGAAACCGCGCCATCGAGGGGACAAAGATCATCACCTCGGCCAGCAGCACAAAGACCACGGTCAGCAAAAAGAACCTGCCGGACAGGGTGTTGAAAAAACCGTCTTTACGCCAAATGCGCATGCGATCCCAAGCTATGGTTAGGCCAGAAGCCTTTGCACGACCCTGACCAAGGTCTTGATCCAAGGGTTACCAAAAAGGCGGGGGGAAAAATAGGCTCCTGCGGCGCGTTTGGAAATTTCGCTTAAGGTGGGATAGGGGGCCACCATGCCCGCAAGAGTGGACAGCTTAACGCGCCCTGCCAGGGCGAGCGCCCAAAGGCTGATCTGCTCGCCCGCATGGGCCCCCACCAGCGTCACGCCTACGGGGCGACCTTTGACGATCATCAGCTTGATAAAGCCTTCGGTCGTCTGATCGGTGATGGCACGGTCCATATGGCTGAAGTCTTCGCGCACCACGCTTAGTGCCGCGCCAAAGGTGGCGCGGGCTTCGACCTCGGTGGGGCCGATCTGGGCCAGTTCGGGTTCGGTATAGGTCACACGCGGCAGGGCGGCTTTGGAACGCGCGGGCAGGCCCAGCACCGCTTGGCGCAGCACAAGCCCCGCCTGATAGGCGGCCAGATGCGTGAACTGCGGCCCGCCCGCGACATCGCCGATCGCAAAGATCTTGCGGTTGGTGGTGCGCAAAGACCCATCTACCACAACCCCGCCGCCTTTCACCGCAACCCCCGCCGCAGACAGGTTCAAACGGGTGATCGCCGGAGCACGGCCCATCGCCAGCAACAGATGCGAAGCGGCAAGCGATGTTCCATCTGACAGCGTGACGCCGACCCCCTCCTCCATGCGCTGCACAGAACTGGCTTGGAGGTTCTCTAAGATCGTCACCCCTTCGGACCGAAGACGATCTGCAACGACCTCTACCGCCTGCGAATCGTCCTGCCCCATCAAACGGCTGCGCGCCACTATGGTCACCTTGGCCCCCAACCGGCGGAAGGCCTGCGCCATTTCCACCCCAACAGGGCCTGCGCCCAAGATGACCAAGTGGTCCGGTAAGGTGGTCAGGGTAAAGATTGTCTCGTTGGTGTAAAAAGGAACCTGATCCAGACCGGGCAGGTCGGGCACAATCGCATGCGCCCCCGTGGCGATGACAAAGCGGCGGGCGGTGATGACCTCGGCCCCCGCCTCGACCCTGTCAGGCGCGGTAAAGCGCGCCCAAGCGCGGACGACCCGCACGCCCAAGGCTTCAAATCGCTCTTGGCTGTCATGCGGGGCAATGTCAGCTATCGCCTCTTGCACCCGCGCCATGACGGCTGCGAAATCCACCTGTGGGTCAACCCCTGCCACCCCCGGCCCGCCCTGCCGCACCCCTTGCACCCGCTTGGCGACAGCCAGCAACGCCTTGGACGGCACGCAGCCGTAGTTCAGGCAATCGCCCCCCATCAAAGCGCCTTCAATCAGGGTGACCCGTGCGCCCAGTTGCACCGCGCCCGAAGCCACCACCAACCCACCCGAGCCCGCGCCGATGATGCAAAGATCGGTGGAATAGCGCGCCATCTTAGCCCTTTCGCTGTGTGTAAAGCTTGACCAATACAGGCGCAAAAGACAGCGCTGCCAAGCCCAGCAAGGGCAAGCCAAACTGGGGCGTGAACAAGATGTGCAGGTTCGGATGCTCGCCGCGCGCAAAAACATCGCCCAAACCCGCGCCCAACTGGGTATAGATGATATCCGCTGGAATGATGCCCACAAAGGTGGTGATGACAAAGGTCCAAAACCGCACGCCGACCAAGGCGGGCACGATGTTTGACACCAAAAGGGGTAGCACCGGAATAAGCCGCATCGACAACAGCACCATCACCTGATGCTCTTTCAACGCCTGCTGCATCCGCGCCGCAGCGCCGCCGCGCGATTCGATGCGCTCGGCCAACTCGCGCCCAAAGCCGCTGCGCGCCGCCAAAAAAACGATCACAGCCCCAGTGGTGGCCGCGATGACATTGTAAAGCACGCCCGGAAACAGCCCGAACAGAAAGCCCCCCGCCATAGCCACCACCGCCGACCCCGGGATCGAGATCACGACGAGGCCGGTATAAATCACAATGAACCCCACGGCCGTGGCAACATAATGCTGCTCTACCAGCGCCAAAAGGTCATGGCGGTGCTGTTCTAGCCCTTGCAAGCTGACCAGATGGCGAAAGAAGATAAAGGCCAGCACTGCGGCGAAGGCGATTAGCAAGATGGGCGCGCGGCGCATCAGGCGGGCAAAAAGGGTCTGCGTCGGGATCATGGGCCTTGTCACTTGTTTGCGCCTAGTTTGGGGCCAACGGCGCCCAATGGCCAGAGACTTCGTACTTTAGGGCCAGCGATGCGCCCTTGGCAGCTGCCATTTGCCCACGCTTGATGACAGAATTATTGCGGCCTGTCGTTGACTTGTGGTGCAAGCCTTCGTAAAGGACGGCTCTGTTGTTTCACCGCCTGACGAATCCTGTAGGGTCCTGGGCGTAGTCTAAGGAAGATCGCAATGAAGCGCACGTTCCAACCGTCGAACCTGGTTCGCGCCCGCCGCCACGGCTTTCGCGCCCGTATGGCCACCAAGGGTGGCCGTCTGGTGCTAAATGCCCGTCGTGCGCGTGGCCGCAAGAAGCTGTCGGCCTAAGATCGCGCCGGCCCTGCGGGTCGGCTGATGGAGGCTGATATGACACCGCCGAGGCAATCGGATCTCAGGGACAACCCTGAAACCGACCTGCCTGCGGCGGTTTTGTTATGTTTGGTGGTGCTGCGCCAGCGGGCTGATTATCTGCGCGCGGCCCAAGGCCGCAAGGCGGGCACAGGCGGGTTTTTACTACAGGCGCGCGCCCGCGGCGATACTGATCCCAGCGCCCGCGTCGGATTTACCGCAAGTAAGAAAATCGGCAACGCGGTGTTTCGAAACCGCGCCAAACGCCGCCTGCGCGCCCTAGCGCGCGAGGTGCTGGCCCCTGAGGCCCGCGCAGGTTGGGATTATGTGCTGGTGGCCAAGCCCAATGCCACCGTCAGCCGCGATTATGGCCTGTTGCAAGCCGATCTGCGTAGCGCCATAGCCTTGGTCCACAAGGACCGTATATGACCCCCGCCGCTTACCTGTTATCCTTGCCCGTAAAGGCCTACCGCTTGGTGCTTAGCCCCTATGTCGGGCATGGCTGCCGGTATCAGCCCACCTGCTCGGCCTATGCGCTGGATGCGTTAGACAGGCACGGCGCGCTGAAAGGTGGCTGGCTGACCGCCAAGCGTATATGCCGCTGCCACCCATTGGGCGGCAGCGGCTATGATCCTGTGCCGGGTGCTGACCCCGACTTTGACGCTAAAGCTTCTCAAAAGTGATGCTGACATCGCCCAAGGTGACGCCGTATTTCATCATATAAGCGCGGTTATAGGCGCGGGTATCCGACAAAAGCCAGATCCAGTCGTCAAAGCTGACACGGGTTGTGGTCGTAGGCCCACCCGCCTGTGTCACGGGTAGGTCAATCGTATAGCGCCAATTGAACCGATCGCCGCGCACCTCGCCTTTGGCCACGCCCACAACACCGGGGGCGGTGCCTTCCCAAGTCGTCTCGCCCGTCTTGTGGAGGGTCCAAACGCGCTGCTCGGTCGATCCGTCTTCATAAACGAAATCTTCGACGAGTTTCAGTTCCTTGCCATCCCACTTGCCGGCGATCTTCACCTCGAACTGGCGGCGCACCGTGCCGAACCGATCTTGGAACTGGCCATGCGCGATGAAATTCCCGTCAAAAAATTTCTCAAGTTGAAACTGGCGGCCAGACAGGCTGGCATCCTTGAACGACGGATGACCGGTGCAAGAGGCCAGAAAGGCCAAGCTTAACGACAAGGCGGTGGCCAAACCGAGGCCAAGAGTCAATCGGGTGGCACGCATGGCAAACTCCTTTTGTTTAACGTTTTACGCAGCAAAGGGCCGCTTGGATGCGTTTTCAGATGTGCCCAAATACCCCCAACGGTGTGATATTTGTTTATCCGCCGATAATGTTCAACGTGCTGTAAATCCGCCCGTCATAGGTGCCATCCTTCGGCGAAGCGTCGGACCAAACGTAGTTTGGCCGCTTTGCCCGCAATCACCCGAAAGGTTCATCAGTTCGCCAAAGCCGACCCTTCTTTGGCTATTTTTATAAGACTTTCAGCCACTTTTGTTCAGCGTGCCGGCGATCATGCGATAGACCAAACGTGTGAACCCTTTTGCCAACTCGATGAGATCCGCAATCATCCAGCCTTACTGAGTGTCGGTTGTTCAACCGATCCCACTCCCAGCCTCAAAACAGGGTGGGGCGTTAAAGGTTGGCCTAAGCTATCAAAAGATCAGCACGTCAAGGTAGGTCAGCGTCGGATGGCCATCCAGCACTGCGATTTGGACGGCGGCCCCACTGCCGCTGCCATCTGCATCGTAATAAAGCGCCCCTGTGGTCTTGTTGTAGACCACCCGGTCCGAACTATCGTCGCCACCTGTGGCGCCGGCAGCAGCATAAAACGCTGATGAGCCAAGAGCCCCCGCCGTAGTACCTAGGCCAGTGAACACTGCCTTGGAAAGGTTGATATGGTCGGTGCCTGATTTGAAGTCAGAAATGGTGTCGGTACCAGTCAATTGGTTGAACACAAAGGTGTCTGCGCCAGTCCCGCCAGTGAGATTATCTGCGCCAGCGCCCCCGTCCAGCGTATCATTGCCAGCACCACCAGAAAGCGTGTCATTGCCGATCAAACCCGACAAAGTGTTGGCCCCGCCGTTGCCGGTGATCTCATTTGCCAGAGCGTTGCCTGTACCAGCAACGTTGGTGATGCCCGTTAGCGTGAGGTTCTCAAAATAGCTTGATAGGGTGTAGGCGAGCGTGGTTTGCACAACATCCGTGCCGCCGCGGTCGATCTCCACGACAACATCACTGGCGCTATCGACCACATAGGTGTCATCGCCACTGCCGCCCGTCATGCTGTCGTTGCCAGTGCCGCCGTCAAGGGTATCGTTGCCGTCACCGCCAGAGAGCGTATCGTTGGCCGCGTCACCCGACAGACTATTCGCCCCACTATTGCCAGTGATCACGTTGGCCAGCGTGTTGCCGGTGCCGTTGATGCTGGCAGTGCCTGTCAGGGTCAAGTTCTCGACATTGGCCAATAGTGTATGGCTAACCGAGCTTTGCACAACATCGGTGCCCGAACCGGCACCACTTGCTTCCACGACAATATCTCTGTCGCTATCCACCACATACGTATCATCGCCATTTCCACCAGTCATGCTGTCGATGCCAGCGCCACCGTCCAGCGAGTCAGTCCCTTCGCCACCCAACAAAGTGTCGTTGCCCATGCCACCCAATAGCGTGTCATTGCCAGCGTCGCCCGATAGTGTGTTGGCACCAGTGTTACCGGTGATCGCGTTGGCCAGAATATTGCCGGTGCCGTTGATGCTGCTGCCACCCAAAAGCGTCAGGTTTTCAACATCGGTCGTCAATGTGTACTGGACCGAGGATTGCACCAGATCAGTGCCCGCATTGCTACCTTCCACGACAGCATCACTGGCAGTATCAACCATATAGGTGTCATTGCCAGCCCCGCCCGTCATGCTGTCGTTGCCCGTACCACCGTCCAAAGTGTCATTGCCCGCATCGCCCGACAAAGTATCATTACCTGAACCGCCCGACAGGGCGTTCGCATTCACATCGCCTGTCAAAGCATCGTGATACGCAGAGCCGATGAGGCTTTCGATGCTGGCAAGTGTTTCAGTGCCAGCCCCCCCTGTGTTCTGGGCGGATGTCAGGGCAAGGCTTATGGTCACAGCACCAGCGGATGATGCGTAGGTTGCCGTATCAACACCTTCCCCACCGGTCAGGCTGTCATCGCCGGTGCCGCCGTCAAGCGTGTCATTGCCCGAACCGCCCGATAGGGTGTCATTGCCAGCGGCACCCGACAAACGGTTGGCACCGCTGTTGCCGTTTATCACATTGGCCAGCGTGTTTCCGGTGCCGTCAATGGTGCCGCTGTCTGTCAGGGTCAAGTTCTCGACATTGGCAGAAAGCGTATGGGTCACAGCGCTTTGCACCAGATCGGTGCCTGAACCGACAGCGCTAGTTTCAACGACCACATCTTTGGTGCTGTCCACAACATAAGTATCATCGCCACTTCCACCGGTCATGGTGTCGTCGCCGGCACCCCCGTCAAGAGTGTCATTGCCGTCACCACCCGACAAACTATCTTGCCCAGAGCCGCCCGACACCGAGTCATTCCCAGCTTCGCCCGACAAAGTGTTGGCACCACCGTTGCCGGTGATGACGTTGGCCATCGCGCTGCCAGTGCCGTTGATGTTGTTGGTGCCTGTCAGGATCAGGTTTTCAACTTCGACCGCTAATGTGTAATCGACGGTGCTGTACACCAGATCGGTGCCCGCTGAGCTACTTTCCACGACAAGATCGCCGGCGCTGTCCACCACATAAGTATCATCACCGCTTCCACCGGTCATGCTGTCGTTGCCAGCACCTCCATCAAGCGTGTCATTGCCGACACCACCCGACAAAGTATCATTGCCAGACGCGCCCGACAGGGAGTCATTGCCAACGTCACCCGACAGACTGTTCGCCCCGCTGTTGCCGGTGATCACATTATCAAGCGAGTTTCCCGTGCCATGGATATCACTGCTGCCCAAAAGCGTCAGGTTCTCAAAGTCGGTTGATAGGACATATGTGATAGAGCTTTGCACCAGATCGGTGCCCGCTGAGCTACTTTCCACGACAAGATCGTCAGCGCTGTCCACCACATAAGTATCATCACCGCTTCCGCCTGTCATGCTGTCGTTGCCCGTGCCACCGTCCAGAGTGTCATTGCCAACGCCGCCTGATAAAGTGTCATCGCCAGAACCACCTGATAGGCCGTTGGCATCAGCATCACCCGTCAGGGTATCTTGGTAGGCAGAACCGATCAGGTTTTCGATGCTGACAAATGTATCCGTGCCAGCCCCTCCAGTATTCTGGGCAGATGTCAGCGCAAGGTTTGCAGACACCGCCGCCGAGGACGAGGCGTAAGTCGCTGTGTCCAGGCCAGAACCTCCGTTCAGGCTGTCATTACCAGCACCGCCGTCAAGCGTGTCATTGCCCGCGCCGCCAGATAGGGTGTCATTGCCAGCTTCGCCCGACAGACTGTTCGCAATGCTATTGCCGCTGATCACATTGGCCAGCGCGTTGCCAGTTCCATTGATGTTGCTGACGCCGGTAAGGGTCAGGTCTTCAACATTGGCCGATAAGGTAAAATTGACAGAGCTCTGCACCAGATCAGTGCCTGCATCGCTGCTTTCAACGGCCAGATCACTGGTACTGTCCACGACATAAATATCATTGCCACTTCCGCCAGTCATGCTGTCGTTGCCAGCACCACCGTCAAGAGTGTCATTGCCTGAACCACCCAGCAAACTATCATTGCCCAAACCACCAAACAACGCGTCGTTGCCCGCGTCCCCCGACAGAGTGTTGGCGACACTGTTGCCGATGACCACGTTGTCAGCCGTGTTACCCGTACCATTGATGGCGCCGATACCCGTGAGGGTCAGGTTTTCAATATTGGCTGATAATGTGTACTCAACCGAGCTTTGCACCAAATCGGTGCCCCCTGCGCTAGCCTCCACGACAGTATCGCTAGAGTGATCGACCACATAAGTGTCGTTACCACTCCCGCCAGTCATGGTGTCGATGCCAGAGCCTCCGTCAAGCGAGTCAGTGCCATCACCGCCCGACAAACTGTCATTCCCAGCGCCGCCTGACAAAGTATCATTCCCAGCGTCACCCGACAGAATGTTCGCCCCACTGTTGCCGGTGATCAGGTTATCAAGCGTGTTGCCCGTGCCATTGATGCTGCTGCTTCCCGTAAGGGTCAGGTTATCAACATAGGCCGATAAGGTGTAGGTTACCGAGCTTTGGACTAGATCGGTGCCCCCGCCGCTAATCTCCACGATAACATCGCCGGCACTGTCCACGACATAGGTGTCATTGCCCGTCCCGCCCGTCATGCTGTCATTGCCCGTGCCACCGTCGAGCGTGTCTTGGCCACCCCCTCCGACCAGCGTGTCATTGCCCGAAGCGCCTGACAGGCTGTTTGCCGTGTCATCACCAGTCAAGCTATCGTTAAAAGCTGAACCAATCAGGTTTTCAATGGTTAAAAGTTTATCAGTTCCAGCGCCAACTGTGTTCTGGGGATAGGTCAGCGCAAGGCTGACGGAAACCGCACTTGAGGCCGTGGAATAAGTTGCTGTGTCAATCCCAGCACCGCCGTTAAGGGTGTCGTTACCCGCACCACCATCCAGCGTGTCATTGCCAGAACCACCGGCGAGCGAGTCATTGCCAACCGTGCCAGTATACAACGTCATTTTCTAAAACTCACACTAAAAGGTGAAAGACACCGCTTTGATTTCTCAGGGCATTCTGGGCACCATTTTGTAAGCAAAAGCAAGCGAGAAAGCGTCGCAAAAGCTGAAACTATAATGCCTATGTCCTTGGATTTTTGGCAAGTCCAAGCAGGTTTTTTAAATCAGCTAAAAGAAATCACCTTCATGCCGGACGGTCGTGTGCCACAGTTCGCTTTAACCACCATCAGCTGTTTTACATCTTGGCTGGATTTGGGGGACGGATCGCTGGCTTTTAGGACCCATCAGGGCAAGAAGGTGTTCGTTCTGCGCCACAAGTCAGGCGTCTTGCAGGCGGGGCACATCGGATAAGCTGTCGTTGATAAACTCCTGCCGTTCGTTCAACAGATGGGGCATGCACTGGCTATCACAAAGTCCTCGTCCAGCCGTCGGGATGGGCGTCAAGATATTGTAAGCGATGATCAGCAGAGCGGTTCTTAACAATTGAAACGGCACTTCTTAGGGTTCTGGGACGAGTTCATGATAGGGGCATCGACCACAGTTGTCTCCTTTTAACCTTTGCGAGGTACCAGATTTGCTTTTCTGCCGCCTCTTTGCCTTCGTGCCCGGGGCCGATTGCAACACCTTCGCCGGCACCCCTGATTACCCCATCATCCCCTGCTATCGTTGCCGCGACCAAGCAGGCTTGCAACGCGCTCAAGCCAAGAAATGGCTGCACAAGTGAAAGACACCCCACCAAGCCGCCGTCAGACCAAGGTGCGCACCCTGATAAACGTTCGCCCTTTGCATATGGCAGATCCCGACCTGTTCGCCGTTACAGGCCTTGCGCGGCATTTGGGCGAATTTGCTATAAATCCTTGGCATTTAAGAGATGCAGATTAAGATCCACTTTGCATCCGTCCGCTAGCCTTGACCTGTGGCGTTTTGCCATGTGTGATGGCAGGAGAATGCTGTGCCCCTTGGCGCTTTTAGAACCACGCCGCATCCCAAGACCCCGATCCTTCAAGGCGCTTTGGAACAGGCCCTGCGTCAGGGCGAGATCCGCGCCCATTATCAACCGCAAGTCTGCACCAAAACCGGCGCCCTGACAGGGTGTGAGGCGCTGGCCAGATGGCTTCACCCCACCCGCGGCTTGCTGGCACCCGCCGACTTTCTTCCCCAGATAGATGCTTGCGGCTTAACCGGCCATCTTGGCGCGTTGATGGTGGAAAATGCCCTGACGGCCCTTGGCGATTGGGACAGGGCCGGGGTTCACATGCCCAGTGTGGCGGTGAATTTTACCCAAGCTGACTTGAACCGCCCTCATCTTGTCAGCCAATTGGCTTGGGACATCGACCGCCACGCCCTGACAGCCGATCGCTTGACCATCGAGGTTTTGGAAACCGTCCCAAGCAGGGCGAAAAATAGCCGGATTGTTGCCAATATCGCGGGCCTTGCCCGCCTAGGCTGCGGAATTGATCTGGATGATTTTGGCACAGGCCACGCGACCTTGGCCGCCGTGAGACATTTTGCAGTGGGCCGGATCAAGATTGACCGCCGCTTCGTCAGCGGGGTGCACCGTGACCCAAGGGTGCAAACTTGCCTTGGTGCCATGGTTGCCTTGGCCAAGGAACTGGGCCTGCAAACCTTGGCCGAAGGCGTGGAAACCCCCGCCGATCTGGCGATGGTGGCCGATCTGGGCTGTGACGCTGTACAAGGTTTTCACATCGCCCCGCCCATGGCCGCCAGTGCGATGGCCGCGTGGATACCCCGCCACACCAACCTTAGTGCCCGCCTGCGGCTGACAGCCTAGGCCCAAATCCCCCTGATCAGCCCCGACTTCTGCCAACGCAGGCACAATTGCTGTGAAACCGCTTGACCTTTCATCCCCCCTGTCGTTGAAGGTCGCAGATTCAGCTTAGAAATGGCGGAAGTCCCGATGGACGATCAGAACAAGAACCTTCTCCTTGCAACCGTGCTGTCTGCCGTGGTCATCCTGATCTGGTTTGTGGCGGGACCGATGCTGTTTCCGACATGGTTCCCCAGCGAGCAGCCCGCTCTCACAGCCCTTCCGGCGGAAACGGCGACAACTGCCACGACTCCCACGGTTGCGGATCTGGCGCCCACGACCCCAGCGCTAACCGCCACCGCCGAACCCCAAGCCCCACGCCTGTCGGTGGATACGCCCAAACTTTCAGGCTCGATCTCGATGCTGGGTGGACGGATCGACGATCTGGCGCTGAAGACGTATCGTCAAACCGTTGATCCAACCTCGCCCACGGTGCAGTTGCTGTCACCGGTTGGCAAGGACAAGGCCTATTACGCGGTTTTTGGCTTTGCCCCCGGAAATGGCCTGACCGAGGCCGATGTGCCCGGTGCGAAAACCCAGTGGACGCTGACCAACGGGACCACACTTGCCCCCGACCAGCCTGTGACGCTGACATGGGCCAACGACACGGGCCTGACCTTCACGCGGACGATCTCGGTGGATAAAGATTTCTTGTTCACCGTGACCGACCAAGTCGCCAACTCTGGCACAACCGAGGCACGTTTGGCCCCTTACGGCATCATCGCGCGGCACGGCCTGCCCAAGCTGGAGGGCGTCTATGTGGTGCATGAGGGCCCTGTGCGCCGGATCGACGGCGATCTGGAAGAATCCAAATACAACGGTATGCCCAAACTGGCCGATTTTGAGGGGGCCAAGGGCGAAGCTATTGAATCGAAAGGTGATGGCTGGATCGGGTTTACCGACCATTACTGGATGACAACCCTGATCCCCGAACAGGGCAAGCCTTTTACCGCCGTGACCAAATACACTCCCGCCGCCGACATCTACCAGACCGAGGTGCGCCAACCCCTTATGAACGTCGCCCCCGGGGCGACGGCGCAATCGTCGATCCGCCTCTTTGCCGGTGCCAAAGAGTGGGAGACGATCTCAAACTATGAAAATAACCCCGGCTGGCTGTCGCGCCTGTTCGGGGCCAAGGTGAACGCTGATCAAATCGCGATACCAGGCTTTATCGATTCAATCGACTGGGGCTGGTTCTTCTTCTTGACCAAACCGATCTTCTTTGTGCTGCACCTGATGCACAAGGTCTTAGGGAATATGGGGCTGGCGATCATCGGCCTGACCTTTATCTTGAAGCTGTTGGTTTTGCCCTTGGCGTACAAAAGCTACGTTTCTATGGCGCGCATGAAGGAACTTCAGCCTGAAATGGAAGTGCTGAAGGAAAAGGCGGGCGACGATAAGGCCAAGCTGCAAAAAGACATGATGGCGCTGTATAAGCAAAAAAAAGTCAATCCAGCGGCAGGCTGTTTGCCAATATTCTTTCAGATCCCGATTTTCTTTAGTCTGTACAAGGTGATCTACGTCACAATCGAACTGCGCCAGTCGCCATTCTTTGGCTGGATCAAAGACCTGTCGATGCCCGACACCTCCTCGCTGTTCAACCTGTTTGGCGCCTTGCCTTGGGCTGCTCCGGTCGCGGGCAACATTCTCCACACCGTGTTCATCGGGCTTTTGCCAATTTTGCTGGGCGTGTCGATGTGGTTGCAGCAAAAGCTGAACCCAGCCCCAGCCGACAAAGCGCAAGCACAGATCATGGCATGGATGCCGTGGATCTTTATGTTCATGCTGGGAAGCTTTGCGTCAGGCTTGGTGGTTTACTGGATCACCAACAACACGATCACCTTCGCCCAACAGTATATCATCATGTGGAGCCATGGGCACCGGCCCGATATCTTTGGCAACATCAAGGCCGTGGTGAAAAAGCCGGTGCCAAAAGCTGCCAATAGTGCAAAAGCACCAAGAAAATGACAGGGCATTTGGCCCAAAGCCCGCGGCAGAGAACCCAAGACAACGGACGCGAGGTTCTCGCGTCCGTTGCGTTTTGCGCCTGGCCTCTCTTTGACGGATGGAACGAGACATGAGCCTGACCTTCCCCTTGGCCAATGAGCCGGAATTTGAGCCTAAAGAAAAGGGCCGTCTGTTGTTTGCAGGGCCGGTGGATTTTCTAAAAGGCGTGGTGGCCATGGTGCACATGCCGCCCGCTGACCGACTGGAAGCGTGCTTTGCAGGCAGATCAAACGTGGGGAAGTCTAGCCTGATCAACGCTTTGACCGGGCGAAAAAACTTGGCCCGCGCCTCGAACACGCCGGGGCGCACGCAAGAGATCAACTTTTTCACCTTGGGCGAAGAGCGCTACTTGGTTGACCTTCCGGGCTATGGCTATGCTGAGGCCCCTGTGGCTGTGGTGGCCAAATGGCAAGCGCTGCTGAAACAATACCTTGCCGGCCGCCAAACCTTGCGGCGCGCCTTTGTGCTGATCGACACGCGGCACGGGGTTAAGGATGTTGACGAGGAAATCTTGACGCTTTTGGATAAATCCGCCGTGACGTTTCAGGTGGTGATGACCAAAGCCGATAAGGTCAACGCCGCCACGCGTGAGGCCAATATCGCCCAAGTGCAGGCGGCGCTGAAAAAACATCCGGCGGCTTATCCGGAAATTGTGCTGACATCTTCGGAAAAAGGCGAGGGCATTGAATCCCTGCGCGCGATCATCGCCGGGTTGGAGTGAGCGCGCAGGGGCATAAGCTTGCGTCGCAGTGTTTTACTGAAACAGCTCGATTTTTCTGCGAAAAATCTAAGAAAAGAATTTTCTGCGAAAATTCGGAAGCAGATTTTTCGCAGAAAAATTGTGGCTCAGACGTGCTGCGCGCCGTTGACTTGCAGTTCAGACCCAGAAATGTAGCTGGACTGATCCGAACATAAAAACCAGATCGCATCCGCGACTTCGCGGGGTTGACCCAGCCGGTTCATCGGCAGTTTTTCAACAATTTTATCAGTACCCGGGGAGAGGATCGCCGTTTCAATCTCTCCAGGCGCTATGGCATTGACGCGCACGCCCAAGGGGCCGAAATCATGTGCCATCTCACGCGTTAAAGCGGCCAGCGCTGCTTTTGACGTTGCATAGGCAGCCCCTGCAAAAGGATGCACCCGGCTGCCAGCAATCGAGGTCACATTGACGACCGACCCTTTGGCCGCGGTCAACTCATCCATCAAACCCCGCGCCAAGACGATCGAGGCAAAGAAATTCACGTGAAACACCTGCCCCCACGTGCGCAAGTCAGTCGTCAGCGTCGACAGACGCGCGCCGCCGGGGCCTTTGGGGCTGATGCCTGCGTTATTGACCAGCGCGTCCAGCTTGCCATTGACCTTGGCCTTGATAATCTCAAGGGCTGCAATGGTTTTATCTGGGCTGGCAAGGTCGATCTGGATGTGATTCTCTTCCCCGCCCGGCCAAGGGCAGCGTGGATCAAAGGGTTGGCGCGAACAGGTCAGCACCCGCCAGCCTTCGGCCGAAAAGCGCTTGACTGTGGCGTGCCCGATGCCACGAGAGGCGCCTGTTAATACGATCGTTTTTTGATATGTCATAGCGATCATACTAGCCAAGCTGCACCAAAGGGCAAGATGCTTGGCAGGGCAGCACTTCTGCCGTAATTGGGGGTTAAGAACCCGGAGATCAAGATGAAAGCCCAGACTGTCAGCCGCGAAGAAGCCCTTACCACTGCCCGCCTTTTGTCGGAAACCTTGCCGCACCTTTTGCGCTTTTCCGGGGCTGTCGTGGTCGTCAAATTCGGCGGCAACGCCATGGGGGATGACGCCGCCATGGCCGAATTCGCCCGCGACATCGTTTTGATGCGGCAGGTCGGGGTGAACCCCGTTGTCGTGCACGGTGGCGGGCCGATGATCAACGAGATGCTGACAAAACTGGGCATCAAATCTGAGTTCGTGCGGGGCAAGCGGGTAACGGACAAGGCCACGGTGCAGGTCGTGGAAATGATCCTGTCGGGGCTGGTCAACAAGCGCATTGTGCAGGCCATTATGGATGCCGGCGGGCGGGCTGTTGGCATATCGGGTAAGGACGACGACCTGATGGTCTGCGTGGCTGACGACCCTGAACTTGGCTATGTCGGGCGGCCTGTCGAGATGAATGTGCAGGTCCTGCGCGATCTGTACAACGCCGGGATTATTCCAGTTGTGGCCCCCGTAGCCACCGGCATGGCAGATAACGAAACCTTTAACGTCAACGGCGATACGGCGGCGGGGGCTATTGCGGGGGCCTTGCAGGCCGACCGCTTGCTGTTGTTGACAGATGTCGCCGGCGTGAAGAACGCTGGCGGAGAGGTGATGACCAACATCACCCCCGATGAAATCCGCGCTATGATTGCCGATGGGACGATTGCGGGGGGAATGATCCCCAAAACCGAAACGGCGCTGATGGCCTTGGAGCAGGGCGTGCGCGCCGTGACGATTCTTGATGGCCGTCTGCCCAATGCCGCCCTGCTGGAGTTGTTCACCGATCATGGGGCTGGCAGCCAGATCCGCTCGACCGAGCCACGGGTAAAGCCGCGCGTGCGGCGGTGATGGACGAAGGCGTTCAAGTTCAAGGCGCGCTAGATCCGCATTTTCTAGAGGTTCTGGGTGGCTTTGCGGTTGAGGAGGGCGAGGCAGGCTTTCCTGCCGGAACCCGCACACTTTTGATGATCGGGCCGAAAGAACCGGGGTTTTGGCCGCATCTTCAAGGGCAGCCGGAATGGGGCGGGCCTGATCCCGTCGATCGCTGGTCGCGCCGCGTGATCGGGCGATTGGCCTGCGACTTAGGGGCCAAGGCGCTGTTTCCCTTTGGCGGGCCGCCCTATCACCCGTTTTACACTTGGGCTTTGCGCACGGGCCGCGTTTGGGACAGCCCAGTTAAACTGTTGGTTCATGCCACACAGGGCCTGATGGTCAGCTTTCGCGGGGCCTTGGCGCTGCCGCAGGCCATGATCCTTCCTGCCGCGGCCGTGCAGCCTTGTTCGGCCTGTGCCAAGCCTTGCTTGACAGCCTGCCCCGCAGGGGCGCTGACGGGCGCCGGGTATGACGTGCCTGGCTGCCACGGCCACCTAGACCAGCCCGCAGGATCTGATTGTCTTACGGGCGGATGTCTTGTGCGCAGGCCTTGCCCCGCAGGGGCAGGCTATGCAAGGATGGCGTCTCAGTCCGCCTATCATATGAGGCATTTCCACCCATGAAGCGTCTAATCCTGACACGCCATGCCAAGTCCAGCTGGGACGATCCAGCCACCCCCGACCATGACCGCCCTCTAAACGACCGCGGCAAAGCCGCTTCGGCAGAGTTGGGCATCTGGCTCGCCTCGCGCGGCTATGTGCCCGGGGAAGTGCTATGTTCTGACGCGCTGCGCACGCGCGGCACGTGGTCGGGCTTGGCACCGGCCCTGCCCGGCACCCCGATTTTGCATTTAAAGCCCGCCCTTTATCACGCAGGCCCCGATGTGATGCTGGCTGTACTGCGCCATGCCACGCAAGACTGTGTGATGATGATCGGGCACAATCCCGGCATCGCCGAATTTGCCGCGCGGTTGGTGGCCCACGCCCCCTTGCATGACGACTTTTCCCGCTATCCAACAGGCGCCACGCTGGTATGCGACTTTGTGGCAGATCGCTGGGAAGATGCCGCATTTGGCGAGTCCACGGCGGTGGATTTTGTCGTTCCGGCCGAAATCATCGCCTGAAGCCGATGGACGGGCGCAAGCGCCCGTCCATCGGCTAGTGGCCCAAGATCTGGCTTAAAAACAGCTTGGTCCGGTCAGACTTTGGCTGGGTAAAGAACGTCTTAGGATCGGCCTGTTCGACAATCTGGCCTTGATCCATGAAGATCACCCGATCTGCGACCGCTTGGGCAAAGCCCATCTCGTGGGTGACGCACAGCATCGTCATGCCTTCTTTGGCCAGATCTATCATGGTGTCGAGCACCTCTTTGATCATCTCGGGGTCAAGGGCGGACGTCGGCTCGTCAAACAGCATGATGCGCGGTTTCATGCACAGTGAGCGGGCGATAGCCACGCGCTGCTGCTGGCCGCCGGACAATTGGCTGGGATATTTTTGCGCCTGTTCGGGGATTTTGACCTTTGTCAGGAAATACATCGCAGTTTCTTCAGCCTCAGCTTTTGGCACTTTGCGCACAGCCATCGGGGCGAGGGTGAGGTTTTGTAGAATGGTCAGATGGGGGAAGAGGTTGAACTGTTGAAAAACCATGCCCACTTCCGAACGCACTTTGTCGATGTTTTTGAGATCAGAGGTCAGTTCGGTACCATCCACTATGATCTGGCCTGTCTGATGCTCTTCCAACCGGTTGATGCAGCGGATCAGGGTGGATTTGCCCGACCCTGAGGGGCCGCAGATCACAATCTTTTCGCCCTTTTGCACCGTCATGTTGATGTCTTGCAGCACATGGAAGGTGCCGAACCATTTGTTCATCGCCGTGATTTGCACGGCCGATCGGTCAAGGGGTGACTGGTCAAGCATCTTTGGTCCTTTGGCGATCAGCGGAAGGGCGGGGCATATTGCAGGCCCCCTTGGGTCCACAGCGCGTTCAGGCCACGGGCCAGTTTGACGGGGGTGGTGATGCCAATATTGGACTCGAATATCTCGGCATAATTACCAGATGCTGCAATGGCGCGTTTGGCCCAATCGGGATCAAGGCCCAGCATCAGGCCCATATCGCCTTGAAGACCTAACATCCGGCGCACTTCAGGGTCTTTTGTTGCCATGGCGACCTCGTCAATATTGTCTTGGGTGATGCCCTTTTCTTCGGCTGCAAGCAGGGCAAAATAGGTCCAACGTACGATGTCGCCCCAAGCGTTGTCGCCGTGGCGCACCACAGGGCCCAAAGGTTCCTTCGAAATGATTTCCGGCAAAATCACATAGTCATCCGGCCGCAGAAATGTCGCGCGCAAAGCCGCCAAGACCGAGACATCGGTCGTCATCGCATCACAGGTTCCGCCCAGAAATTGGCTTTGGGCTTCCGCCTCCTCAGCGACCAAGACCGGACTATATTTTATCGAGTTGGCTTTGAAATAGTCCGTCAGGTTCGCCTCAGTCGATGTGCCGGTTTGCAAACAAATCCGTGCCCCGTCCAATTCGCGGGCAGACGATACGCCAAGGTCTTTTTTCACCATGAACCCTTGGCCATCGTAATAGCTGACAGCGACAAAATCCAAAGACAGGTCGGCATCGTGCAAAAAAGTCCAAGAAACATTGCGCGCCAAAAGATCCACCCTGCCAGAGGTTAAGGCAGCAAAGGCGTCGGTCATCGTTGTGGGAACGTAGCGCACCTTGGCCCCATCACCCAAAACGGCGGCGGCAACGGCCTTGCAAATGGCCGCATCAAAGCCTTGGTAAACCCCATCGGCATCGGGTACCGCAAAGCCCGTCAAGCCGATGCTGACGCCGCATGTCAGCACGCCACGCGCTTTGACCTCGTCAAGCGTGGCAGAGCACGCAATTCCCGCCATCAAGCACATGGCGGAGATGAGGGGCGTGAGGGATTTGATCATCTGATGTCTTTCCGATATCCCTTGAGCCTTGTACGCAATCTGGCCCGATAAAGGCCATCATCTGCGATGCGAAGCCAGATGGTCAAGACATAGCGCTTTACCTTGGGCATGGCAAAGCGGGCCATGATCTAGCCGCACAGGGCGAAAAAGCGCGCCGCCAAGTGAAACGCTTCTTGCTTAAGCGCGGCTGCAGCCACAGCATCTTCATCTTCGCCCCAAAGCGCGATTTGCCAGCTTTCATCAAGGCGCGACAGGTGCCAGCCTTCCTCGGCTGTCAAGCGCCCCTGCCCCACCGCAAAAGCCAGCACTAAGGAACCCGAAATCGAGACCAAGTCGTGAAATGCCGCCAGCTTAAAGTTACCAAGCGCCAGAACTTGGGTGTGCAGGCGCGCCAGAACGGCGGGCTCTTGCGCTATGGGTGCTATGCCAGCGGTCGTTTGCAAAGGCGCGCGCAGCACTTGGGCGGCCCACTCTAGCAGCGGGTCCCACGCCAAGGCTTGCTGGGTCGCAAGGGCCGGCGGATGGGTGGCGCGGTAGCAAAGGTGGTCAGTTTCGCCGTAAGCGGTGAGAAGGGTCGCCACCTCGTGATATTGGGGGACGACTTTGTCGATGGCAGAATTGGCCATGCGGGTGATGGGCATAGTTTGGGGGTTCACAAGGCCGCTTTGGGCATCCCACTCGGCGGCAACCAGTAGGGCCAACGCGTGGGTTGGCAGCAGCAGCGGCTGTTTGGCCGGGGTTTTGACGGGGCGTTCGTCCAAGCGCACGGCAAAGCCGCCGTCTTCGGCCGCAACGCTTGCCGTTTTCCAGAACCGCTTGGGCCGCCAGTTGGACATCAGGCCCCCGCGAACGGATCGGCGGGAACATCCTTTTCGTTCCAGTCCAGCATCTTCCACGTCTTGGCCATATGGTCAGGCAA
>CANIKY010000007.1 GCA_947468085.1 Paracoccaceae bacterium
GCAAACGGCGCGCGTGTTGCACGATATCGCCCGCCGCGGTGGCGCGGCGTAAGGCCGTAGGGGCCACAGCGCGCGCCCGCAACCGTGAGGCGGCACGCACCAAGCTTGGGGAAAGGCGGCGGGCAAGGTGGGCGGCCTCGACCTGGCCTTGCAGCGCCAAGGCATCTTCAAAATAGGCTAAGACCACCGCCAGCACATCGGCTGAAGTCCTCGCCATGGTCCCAACCCCCTGCCCCAGATAGGTTGCTGTCTGCCCATCGGGCAGAACGGCTGGCGTCATCGCCAAGGCGCGCAGGGCAAAATCAAGGCGGTTGTGCTGGGCTTGGGACAGCGAAAGGGTCACGCCGTCCACCCCGCCACCCGGCTGCAGGGTTGCAACCGGCCAAGGCCCCGCTGTCGCGCCCACCAGCATCAGCCCCGAAGCTTGCGCTGGTTTGGCGGTATGATCCCCCAAAACCGCCCGCAAAAGGCCACGCTCTGCCGCAAGCCCCGCCAGAAACAGATGGCCCGTCATACTATCCCTTTTCCACGGTTTAAACCGCCTTAAACCGCCGCAGGCCGCGCGATGGTGATCTGCGTCACATCACAATTGGACCCTTCAAAAGCCCCGGCACACGACGTCAGATAAAAGTTCCACATCCGCCGGAACCGATCATCAAACCCCATCTTTGACACTTCCGCCCAGCGCGCGTTAAACGTATCGTGCCAGCGGCGCAGGGTTTGGCTGTAGCTTTTGCCAAACTCGACCGATCCCAAGACCTTCATCCCCGCCCGCTCCACCTCGCGGCGCAAAACAGAGGGCGAGGGCAGCATCCCACCCGGGAATATGTATTTCTGAATGAAATCCACCGATTTGCGATAGGTTTCCCAGCGGTGATCGGCAATGGTGATGATCTGCAACGTGGCCTTTTTACCCGGGCGCAGACGGTTCAGCACCGTGTCGAAATAGACCGGCCAGAACTTTTCACCCACAGCCTCGAACATCTCGATCGAGGCGATGCCGTCGTAAACCCCCGTCTCGTCACGGTAATCTTGCAGCTTGATGTCGACCTTGTCCGACAGGCCAAGGCGCGCCATCCGGTCAACCGCGTATTTGTGTTGCTCAGCACTGATGGTCAGGCAGGTTACCTTTAGACCGCGCTGAGATGCGGCGTATTCGGCAAAACCGCCCCAGCCACAGCCAATCTCCAGCACATGATCGCCCGGTTGCACCCCCATCTTATCGACCATCGAGGCATATTTCTGCTCTTGCGCCTTTTCTAGGCTTTCCTGCCCGTTTTCAAAAAGAGCCGAGGAATAGGTCATGCTGTCATCCAGCCACAACCCATAGAAATCATTGCCCAGATCGTAATGGTAGCTGATGTTCTTCAGCGCCTGTTTCTTCGTGTTTGATTGCAGCCAAAAGCGAAAACGCTCATAGGCGCGCACCAAGGTCATGCCGGGAAAGCCATCATAGACGGCTTCATTGTCCATTTGGATCAGGTCCATGAACCCCATCAAGTCCGGGGTCGACCACCAGCCATCCAGATAAGCATCGCAAAAGCCCAGATCACCATCCCTGATCAAGCGCGCGAAAAGATCAGTGTTATGCACCTCGATCATCACGGCGGGCCCAGGCTTTTTTCCCTCGGCGCGGAAGATGCGGCCATCAGGAAGCCGAAAATCCAAACGTCCGCGCTGCATGCGCGAAATGGTCGCGAAGGCAGGGCCAAAATAGCGCGGCAGGCCCTGTTGGCCCGCGGTAGAGGTTAGCACCGTCATATTTCCCCCGTCGAAGTCTTTTGAGTATGTTTCCAGAAGATCGCCAGACACTCAAGCCTTTCGTTGCGCATAAGCCGCCAAGGCGCGCGCACGGCCGTCTGGAAGGCTGATCAGGGGCGGTGGATAGGGGCGTTTGGGGTCCAAGCGCCAGGATATTGGGGCTGCGGCAAAGAAATCCAGCGCGGGTTTGGGCGGTGTGGCGGACAGTTCTGCGACATAGCGGGCGCGATAGGACTGGTCGGGGTCGAAGTTTTGCGCCTGCGTGGTGGGGTTGAACACCCGAAAATAGGGGGCGGCATCGGGGCCCGATCCCGCCACCCACTGCCAGCCCATGGCATTGGCGGCAGGGTCCCAATCGGTCAGGCATTGAGCGAACCACGCTTGGCCGACGCGCCAATCGGTCAGCAGGTGCTTGGTAAGATACGAAGCCACAATCATCCGCGCGCGGTTGTGCATGGTACCCGTGACAAACATCTGGCGCATGGCGGCATCGACCACAGGCTCGCCCGTCTGGCCGCGCCGCCAAGCTTCGGCATCGGGGTTGTCAGCGCGCCAGCCAAAGCCCTCCCATTCGGGGCGCCAATTGGTATGGGCGATGTGCGGGGTGTGGTGCATCAAAGCCCAAGCAAATTCGCGCCAGACCAGTTCTTTCAAAAAGTGCTCGGCCCCTGCCGCCCCTTCGTGCAGGGCGCGCTGGCCAGCGTGCCAAATCTGGCGCGGGCTGATCTCGCCGTAGGTTAGGTTTTCCGACAGCCCCGAACTGGCATCTTGCGCCAAAAAATCGCGCTGCAGTTTATATCCGTCCGCTTTGATATCAATAAAAGCCGCCAAGCGGGCCATGGCTGCCGCCTCGCCCACCTGCTGATAAGGGCGCACGACCGCTGCCCCCCGCCGCATTCCAGCGCCCAAGTCCCAAGACGCCAAATCGTCCGAGACGGGCCATACATCAGGCGCTGGCAAAGCCTTAGGCGCCGGCAAAGGGGGCGCAACAGGCAAGCCTTTCACTGCGTTCCAAAAGGGCGTGTAAACCCGATAAAACCCACCCGCCCCCGTCAGCACGGCCGCAGGTTCATGCAGCAAGAACCCCGGCCGCGAACCAGCCAACAACCCGCGCCCCTTCACCATCGCCTTCACCAACGCATCACGCGGTGTCGTGTTCGGGTCATAACTGCGGCTCCACAGCACGCCCGCGGCCTGCGTCTCATCCAGTAAAGCAGCCAACACCTGCGGGGCAGGCCCGCGCCGCAAGATAAGCCGGCTGCCCATTGACTGTAAGCGCAGCGCAAATGCCTCAACCGCCAAACCCCAGCGCCACAAAGCGGCAGGTCCCATAGCCAGCGTTTCAGGGTCCAGCACCACCAATGGCAAAACAGGATGCCCCAAAGCCAAAGCCGCGTGCAACGCCGGGTGATCCGCCAGACGAAAATCGCGGCGAAACCACACTATGATCGGTTGCTTGGTCATAACATCTCCCGCTATGTCAAAGACTTACACCTGCAACTTCCGCACAGATCACTTTGGCTTTCATCTTGGCAAGAATACTCTCAGGGGGGAAGTCGGGGGTGGGGGGCACAAGGCCCCCGGCCCTACAGAACCCGGTCCAAGGCCCCAATCAGGCGTGTTACATCCTGCGCGTCGGTATAATGCACTGCCGACAGGCGCAGCACGCCAAGCGCGCGGTCAATCCCCATCGCCTCAATCGGACGCACAGCATAGAAATCCCCTGCCCAGCAGGCGATGCCATGGTCCGCCAACGCCTGCGAGACGGGCTCGGCATCTCGGTTCAGTGCCACGGCCACAGTCGGCGCACGCTGGCCTGCTGAACGCGGGCCTACCAATCGCACATCATTGCGCGCGGCCAAATAGTCTAACAGCGGTTGAATAACCGCCACTTCTTGGGCACGCATCAGATCATGCACCACGCGGTTGCGTTCGGCGGGGGCTACAGTTTGGCCGGGGCAATGATGGGCATAAAGCGCGTCGATATAATCGGCCATGCCCGCACAGGCCGCGATCTGGGCATGGTCAGGGCCTGCAGGAGTGAATCGTTTGTAAAGGCTGCCTGCATTGAACCAATGGCCTTGCGAGGGCAATTCTGCGCCAAAATCCGACCGGATCAGCATCAGGCCTTGATGTGGGCCGTAGGTTTTATAGGCCGAAAACAGATAGACATCGCAGCCAAGGGCGGGGAAATCCGGCAAGCCATGCGGTGCATAGCTGACCCCGTCCACCACAGTGCGCACGCCCGCAGCCCGCGCCATGGCGCAAATCTCGGCCACAGGGTTGATCTCGGCCACGACATTCGAGCAATGGGGAAAGCACAAAAGCCGCACCTTGCCATCAGCCAGCAAGGGCACCAAAGCCGCAGGGTCCAGATGGCCTGTGTCCGGATCAATCTGCCATTCACGCACCTCGATCCCCTCATCGGCCAAGCGCCGCCAAACGCCCGAGTTCGCCTCATGATCCTGATTGGTCACGACAATCGCGGCTTTTTGCCCGCGCAGCCCAATGCGAACCGCATTGGCCAGCACAAAGGTATTGGCGCTGGTGGAAGGCCCAAAGGACAGTTCTTCTGCCGCGCAGCCCATCAGGGCGGACAAACGGTCCCGCGCCTCGTTCATCTCGGCCCCGCCTTCAGTGGCACCGGGATAGGGCGCATAGGGCTGAACTTTGCGGTCGGTGTAAAAGCGGTGCAACCGGTCCACCACTTGGACGCAGGGAAACGATCCACCGGCATTTTCAAAAAAGGCATGGCCCGACAGAACCGGGCTTTGAAAGGCCGGAAACTGGGCACGCACGAAGGTCATATCAAGCGCAGACATGGCTGGCCGCTCCATCATTAGGGGTGCCTCAAAGGGCGGGGGTGGCAGGTCTTCCAGCCAAGCCGCGCAGTTTACGCGGCAGAGGCCGTCAAAGACGACCTCATCCCAAGTCGTAACAACCACGCCCCCATCGTGCAAGCGGCCCTGACAGCAGGTTTGCGCATCAAACGCCTATTTGGGGGCAACAATCCAGCGAGTTGCAATCGGCCCTTGCTTGCCTGCGGCTTTGGGGTAAATTCTTACCCGAACTTACTTAGCAACGGGATGTTTTGGCGCGGTTTTAGCGAGATTGCGCCGCATCAGATAGGAGAGACGATGTCACACTTCACAAGGTTCTTCACCGGTACGGCCCTGGCACTGACCCTAGGCTTTGGCGGAACGGTGGCGCAGGCTGGCGATCCTGACCTGACCGCCTTTGACTGGTCAAGCTTCCAGTTGCCCGATCTTCTGGCGACTTACGTCAGCCAGCACGGCGATATGCCCACTTTCTCGATCTTCGCGGACGATGACGAGGCATTTCAAAAGCTGTCATCCGGTTTTAAAGCCGATGTGGCCCATCCTTGCAGCCAGATGATCCAGAAATACCGCGATGCAGGGCTGATTGAACCTTGGGACACCGCCAAGATTCCCAACTTTGGCGAGATTTCTCCGGCGTTCTTGAACTCCAAGATTTTCCAAGATGACACCGGCGTTTGGTTCATTCCGACCGATTTTGCCTATACAGCCGTGGGCTACAACACCACCGAAGTTCCGGCCGAGGATGTGGTGAGTTTGGATGTCTTTACCAACGCCAAATATGCCGGCCGCATTTCGCTGCCTGACAATGCCGATGACGTCTGGGCCTTGGCCCTTTTGGCCACAGGCGTCAGCGATTGGACCAATGTTTCCGACGACCAATTCAAAGCCGCCGCCGATTGGCTGCGCGCCGTACATCCCAATGTCCTAGCCTATTGGGCCGACCCTGCACAACTAAGCCAACTGATGGCCTCGGGCGAAGTGCTGGTGTCTTGGACATGGAACGACACCATAGCCCTGCTGCGGGCAGAAAACTTCCCCGTGGGGTTCCAGCGCCAAGCCAAAGAGGGCGCATCAAGCTGGTTTTGCGGCTGGGTCAATCTGAAAGACGGGCCGGGTAAAGAAGACAAGGCCTACGATTTCATCAACGCTTGGCTGGATCACGGCGCAGCCCAGCCTTTGCTGGACAATGTGGGCTATGCCTCGACCAATGCCGTGTCGATGCAAAGCATTGATCTTGCAGCGCTGAAGGCTGCAGATGTTGATCCTTTAACCTCAACCCTTCTGGCCCAGACCCCGATCGACCCGGCCCTGCGCGACCGCATGGTCAACGAGTTCGAGCAGATCAAGTCGGGCTTCTGAGGCCCTCTGCGTGACCGTGACAGGCCCGGCGCTCCATCGCCGGGCCTGTTTGCTGCAGACTCCGCCGTTCTGGTTGGGTCCGCTGTGGAGAAAAGGCCTGATGATGGAAGACCCGGTGCCGCATTTCTCCAACCCCAAGGCGATTTCAAGCTATGCCGATTCGGCACGCCGGATGGTGCCGGGACTAAGCGACCTGCATCGCATGACCCTGCTGCTGCTGGCCGAGGGCGCGCCGCCTGACGCCCGGGTGCTGGTTGTCGGCGCGGGGGGCGGGATGGAACTTGCCGTTTTCGCGCAAAGCCAGCCGGGCTGGCGGTTTGACGGCGTTGACCCGGCGCCCGCGATGCTGGCTGTGGCGGAGGAGACGCTGGGGCCCTTGATGGAGCGGGTGCGCCTGCACCAAGGCTATGTCGACACCGCCCCCGATGGCCCGTTCGATGCCGCAAGCTGCCTGCTGACGCTGCATTTCCTGACCCCGGAGGATCGCTTGCGCACGCTGCGGCTGATCCGCCAGCGCCTGAAGCCAGGTGCGCCCTTCGTGATGGCGCACCACAGCGTTGCGCAAGACCCGGAGGCGCGTGCGCTGTGGACCCGCCGCTTTGCGGCCTTTGGCGCCCTGCCGGGCGCGCCCCCGCCCGACGCTGACCCCGCCCGCCCGACCCTGTTCGATCTGCTGCCCGTGCTGGCCCCCGAGGCGGAAGAGGCCCTGCTGCGCGAGGCGGGCTTTCGCGATGTCACCCTGTTTTACGCCGCTTTCTCGTTTCGTGGCTGGGTCGCCTGTGCCTAGGTCCTGACCCGCCTGTGATCCGCAGTCATCCCTTGCACTGGGGGGCGGCCGGGCCTATATCAGGTCTGTCCGGAGCAATCCGGACTATGGCGATAAACGCACCCATAATAGACGGATCGGACCCGGGGGCGGTACCCGGCGGCTCCACCAAACCTCCTGTTCATTGCAGGCAATGGGGCCGAAATAGGATCGACGGACGTTCAAAGGGGCCAGCTTTCGCTCGGTGAGCTACCACCGTTATCGGTGCAAGATCACAGTTGCCAATGACAACCGTGCTCCGGCTTATGCTCTGGCTGCGTGAGCAGTTCGAGAAAGCCAAACTAAGTCCTTGCGCTTAGCCGCGTAAGGCGGGGTTTGCAGGTACCTGGCAACAGAAACCTGCGCCTAATCCCATGCTAGCCGTCGTTGATCTATGGGCTTTGTCTTGCCCCTGTCACACAGCTGCCCCAAAAGGCGGGCAGTTTTGGGCCGCACACGAAGCATCATGATCACCTATCGCACGCTGTTTAGTACCTTTCTGCGGATCGGAGTTTTGTCCTTTGGCGGGCCTGCGGCCCAAATATCCCTTCTGCACCGCACCTTGGTTGACGAGCGCCGCTGGATTTCTGATGCCGAGTTTCTATCGGCCCTGTCGTTTTGCATGCTCCTGCCAGGCCCCGAGGCGATGCAACTGGCCACCTGGACGGGCTGGAGGCTGAAAGGCCCTTGGGGCGGGCTGATTGCGGGGCTGTTGTTCGTGCTGCCGGGGGCCTTGGTGGTTTTGTTTCTTGCCGCGCTTTATGCCGAGTTTGGGCAGGTGCCTGTGGTGGCTGCGCTGTTTTCCGGCGTGCAGGCTGCTGTTGTGGCGGTGGTGGTTCAGGCGGTGATCCGCCTCGCACGGCGCGCGCTAAAGGGTCGGGCACATCGGGCGGCGGCCTTTCTGGCCTTTGCGGCGCTGGCAGGCTTTGGTCTGCCCTTTCCGGCGGTGATCGCGGTTGCAGGGCTTTATGGCTACCTGACCACGCAGGGGGCAGCACCGCCTTTCACCGGCCCGCGCCCTTGGGCGGCCACGGGACGGGCTGTGACCATTTGGGGGCCGGTTTGGCTGCTGCCCTTGGCGGGGCTGGTTCTGGCCTCCCCCGGTTTTTATGCCGAGGTGGCAGTGTTTTTTTCCAAACTTGCGGTTGTCACCTTTGGCGGGGCCTATGCTGTTCTGGCATGGATGAGCCAAGCAGTGGTGGTGGAGAAAGGCTGGCTTACCGCACCCCAGATGATGGATGCTTTGGGTCTGGCCGAGACAACGCCGGGGCCGTTGATTTTGGTGACAGAATTTGTGGCCTATGTGGCGGGCCACCAAAAAGACGGCTGGTCAGGCGGGTTTTGGGCGGCGCTGATCACGCTTTGGATGACTTTCGTGCCGTGCTTTTTATGGATCTTTGCCGCTGGCCCTTGGCTTGAGCGCATCACCCAAATGCCGCGCCTGTCAGGTGCGCTGCAGTGTATCACTGCCGCCGTGGTAGGGGTGATAGGTCATCTGTCGTTATGGTTTGCAGCCCATGTGGTCTTTGCACAAATCGGGCGAATCGATCTGGGGCCGTTTCATGCACTTTGGCCAAACATTGCCTCTTTGCGGCCCTTGCCCGCGCTTATGGCCCTAGGCGCAGCCTATCTTTTGCTGCAGCGGCATTGGCCTTTGCCTGTGGTGCTGGCACTTTCGGGGATGGTCAGTGCTATCGGGGCGTGGATGTGACGGGCTCTCTTCCCTTTGGGGGCGAATTGCCTATGTTGAAGCTCAAGACACGAAAGGCGTTCGCATGGCGAAATCGATCGACTACGGCAATTTGATGCACAAGGCCATGTGCGGCCTGATCCAGACGGTCTTGAAAGAGGTCGCAGCTTTTGGCCTGCCCGGGGCGCATCACTTCTTTATCACCTTTGATACCACCACCGAAGGCGTGGAAATGGCCGATTGGCTGCGCACCCGCTATCCGGGCGAGATGACAATTGTTGTGCAAAACTGGTTTGACAACTTGCTTGTCACCAAAGACGGCTTTTCCATAACGCTGAACTTCGGCAACAATCCGGAACGCATGACCATTCCCTACGATGCGCTGCGCACCTTTGTGGACCCGTCAGTAGAGTTTGGCCTGCGGTTCGATGCCCAAGTCTCGGACGACGACGAAGGCCCCGATGACGAGCCACCCGCACCGCAGCACGATGCGCAGATCGTGCGCTTGGACAGATTTCGAAAATCATAGGGCATCATGAGCGATTCACTTCTTTTTTTGCGCCAGCTGATCAGCCGGCCGCTGCAAGTTTCTGCGATGGCCCCGTCGTCGCGGTTTTTGGGAAAAGCCATGGCCAAGGATCTCGGCCCCCATACCGGCCGCGTGGTTGAATTTGGCCCCGGCACGGGCCGGCTGACCAAAGGGATTTTGGACGCCGGTGTTGCCCCCGAAAACCTGACCCTGTTCGAGATGAACCCTGAATTTGTCACCCACCTGCGAGCCCAGTTTACCGGGGTGACAGTGCATTTGGCCGGGGCGCAAGATGCGCCGCAAATGGTGGAAAAGGGTGTCGGGGCGGTGATCTCGGGGGTGCCTTTGTTGTCGATGCCCATGGCGCTGCGCCGCACGATCATGGCAGCCGCGTTCGAGATTTTGCGCCCTGATGGCGTTTATGTACAATTTACCTACCGCGGACGGCCCGCGCTGGAAGAATCGCAGATCAAATCGCTTGGGCTGATATGGAAACAGACGGCCTATGTGCCGCTTAACCTGCCTCCAGCGCGGGTGCATACCTTTCGGCGGGCTTGAAAGTAGACCACGGCATCACGGTTGAGTTTTCCACGCGGCAGACGTAAAAGCCGCCTGTCCCCACAGGAGCACACGCCATGACCGCCATCCGTGTTGAAACCGACAGCTTTGGCCCGCTGGATGTTCCAGCCGACAAATACTGGGGCGCGCAGACCCAGCGGTCGATCATCAACTTCCCCATCGGGTGGGAACGCCAGCCCGTCGCCATCATCCGCGCCTTGGGTGTGATCAAAAAGGCCTGCGCTTTGGTGAACATTGTGCAGGGCGACATCGACCCAGCTTTGGGTCAGACGATTGCCGTCGCAGCGCAAGAGGTGATTGAGGGCAAATTTGACGACAATTTCCCGTTGGTTGTCTGGCAAACCGGATCGGGTACCCAGTCGAACATGAACGCCAACGAGGTAATCTCGAACCGCGCGATCGAAATGCTGGGCGGGGTGATGGGGTCAAAAAAGCCTATCCATCCCAATGACCATGTGAATATGGGCCAATCGTCCAACGACACTTTTCCCACGGCCATGCATGTGGCCATCGGCATGATGGCGCGCGATGTGCTGTTGCCGGGTTTGGAAAAGCTGCACGCCGCACTGGCGACGAAAGCTGTGGAATTCAAAGACATCATCAAGATCGGCCGCACCCATACCCAAGATGCCACGCCCTTGACGCTGGGGCAGGAGTTTTCGGGCTATGCCGCCCAAGTCGCCAAGGGAATCGCGCGGGTGAAGATGTGCCTGCCCGACATTTACGAACTGGCCCAAGGCGGCACCGCTGTCGGCACGGGCCTGAACACCCGCGTTGGATGGGATACCCGCGTGGCGGCCGCCATTGCTGAGATCACCGCCCTGCCCTTTGTGACCGCGCCCAACAAGTTTGAGGCCCTTGCCGCCCATGACGCCATGGTGATGTTTTCAGGCGCCTTGAAAACCGTGGCCGCCAGCCTGTTCAAAATCGCCAACGATTTGCGGCTTTTGGGCTCTGGCCCGCGTTCGGGCTTGGGCGAGTTGATCTTGCCCGAAAACGAACCCGGATCATCGATCATGCCCGGCAAAGTGAACCCCACTCAGGCCGAGGCGCTGACGATGGTATGCGCCCATGTCATGGGAAATGATGCAGCCGTGGGATTTGCGGGATCACAGGGCCATTTCGAACTGAACGTCTATAATCCGATGATGGCCTATAACGTTTTGCAATCCATGCAGCTTTTGGGCGATGCCTCAGCGTCTTTCACCGACAATATGGTGGTGGGCACCCAAGCCAACATCCCGCGCATTGAAAAGCTGATGAAAGAAAGCCTGATGCTGGTGACAGCCCTTGCCCCTACCATCGGCTATGACGCTGCGACCAAAGTTGCCAAAACCGCGCATAAGAATGGCACGACGCTACGCGAAGAGGCGATTGCGCTGGGCTATGTAGACGGCGAAACCTTCGACCGCATCGTGCGACCCGAAGACATGGTTGGCCCCAAAGGCTGATGGCAGAGATCGTCAACCTGCGCCAAGCCCGCAAAGCGGCGGCCCGTAAAGCGGACCGTTTGGGTGGCGATGCAGCGGCTATGAAATCGGGCCGCACCAAGGCGCAAAAGCGGTTAGAGGCGGCAGAGGCCGCCATGGCCAAGGCAGAGCTTGACGCAAAAAAGCGCGAGACACCCTAGGCGCTGTTAACTGCGCCTTAACGGGTCAGGGGCAGAGTGGGTACATCATGACACATCATATGCTCCCCCCGATTCTCTCCGCCGTGATCCCGGCCTTCACGCCCGATCAATGGCTTTATCACCTCTTTTCGCCGCTGGCTGTGGCGCAAGGAACCCCGTTGATCCGCGGTGTGGCCGATGTGGACGCCCATATTGGCCGATCCAGGTTCTTCGCCGAAGCTGCCTTGCGCGGCTATCAGGTGACCGAAAACGCCGGAATGTTCATGCTCAGCCTGCGGCGCACCCCTATTCAAGTGATGGTCTGACAGCGCGGGCGTTGCAGCTTGGGCCAAGATCGTGGCAAATTGGCGGGGCAAACAACGCTCCGTTCAAAAGGCTACGTCCCATGCCACAGGCAAACTCGTCCGGCCGACCTGTCAAACACAGCCTAACGCTGCGCGGCCACCGCACATCGGTGTCATTGGAACAGGTGTTTTGGCAGGAGTTTCGCCAGATTGCCGCAGACCAAAAGCAGTCGCTAAACGATTTAGCGTCGCGCATCGACGCGCAACGCGGCGATGTTGGCTTGGCCTCGGCCATACGCGTTTTTGTACTGACCGCGGTGCAGGCCAAATCTGGCTAAGCCCGTAAGGCACTGCGTCTCAAAGGGGTACGTGTGCTGGCAAAGCGGGTCGCGCAGGTCGCTAATCGCCCCCATCGCTCAAATCGGCCATTGTCATTGCTTGACGTTTGGCTTTACAAGATTGAACGCGACTTGGTTCGCGCAAGCATTCTCTGCCCACCTGCTCTGGCGCCTGACATCGGCGCCGAAATGGCGGTCAGTCGGATCGGTCGCAAGACCGCAGAGTTGCCCGGAAAATCGCTGATTTACTGGGATTTCATTGGGGCCCGTCCGGGGCCTGGAAGAGAACCGCGATGAAGCGCGCGTCAACATTGGTGAAAGTCGAGGGCTGCCTTACGGGCATAGCCGCGCTTTCTCATGCGCAGCCCCTCGCCCGAACACGCCGCCCGTTTCTTGGTCTGTCCCGTACCGGCGCTTCGCCACCGGGGCCTGCAAGACCGCGCGGCATTGGAACACCATGTCTAAGAAAATGCTTATCGACGCCACTCACGCAGAGGAGACTCGCGTTGTTGTGGTGGACGGAAACAAAGTTGAAGAATTTGACTTTGAAACCCTGAACAAACGCCAGCTCGCCGGGAATATCTATTTGGCCAAAGTGACGCGGGTTGAACCCTCGTTGCAGGCGGCCTTCATAGATTACGGCGGCAATCGGCACGGCTTTTTGGCCTTCGCCGAAATTCACCCCGATTACTACCAAATCCCGGTCGCCGACCGCAAAGCCCTGCTTGAAGAAGAGCGCGCCTTTGCAAGGGCCGAGGATGACGAAGACAACCGCCGCTCCAGCCGCCCCGCACCGCGGCCACGCCCGCAACCCGCCCGCGTCGAAAGCCGCGATCAGGTGGAAACGGCGCAGCCCTCTGCCAGCTATGGCAGCATGGATGTGGTCGATCTGTCGGAAGAAACCCCCGATGCCGAAGGCCAAGGCGCCGACGCGACGATCGCTTTGCCCACGGCACAGGCTGCAGAAGTGGCCCATGACCACGATCACAGCCATGATCACGGCCATGATCACGGCCATGACCACACCCACGACGATGCCCAATCTGCCGAAGGCGACGCCCCCTTCCGGGCGATCGATCATGCCTCTGACACCGATGACGAGATTGAATCCATCGCCGAAGAGGATGTGCAAGAAGAAATCAGCGCCACGCGCAAGCCCCGCGCCCGACGCTACAAGATTCAAGAAGTGGTCAAAGTGCGCCAGATCATGCTGGTGCAGGTCGTCAAGGAAGAACGTGGCAACAAGGGTGCTGCCCTGACCACCTATCTGTCGCTGGCAGGTCGCTATTGCGTTTTGATGCCCAACACCGCGCGCGGCGGCGGCATTTCGCGCAAGATCACCGTAGCCACTGATCGCAAGAAGCTTAAGGAAATTGCCTCGGAACTGGAAGTGCCGGAAGGCGCTGGCCTGATCATCCGCACGGCGGGTGCAAAACGCACCAAGCCCGAAATCAACCGCGATTACGAATATCTGATGCGCCTGTGGGAACAAATCCGCGAACTGACGCTTAAATCCATGGCGCCTGCCGCGATCTATGAAGAGGGCGATCTGATCAAACGCTCGATCCGTGACCTTTACAGCCGCGAGATTGACGAGATCCTGGTCGAGGGCGAGGCTGGCTACCGCACCGCCAAAGACTTTATGAAAATGATCATGCCCTCCCATGCCAAAGTGGTGCAGCGCCATAATGATCAGATGCCGCTTTTTGCGCGCTTTCAGGTCGAAAGCTATCTGGCCGGTATGTTCAACCCGACTGTTCAGTTGAAATCGGGCGGCTATATCGTCATCGGCGTGACCGAGGCACTGGTGGCCATCGACGTCAACTCTGGCCGCGCCACCAAAGAAGGGTCGATCGAAGACACCGCGCTGAAAACCAACCTTGAAGCCGCCGAAGAGATTGCCCGCCAGTTGCGCCTGCGCGACTTGGCCGGTTTGATCGTGATCGACTTCATCGATATGGAAGAGCGGCGTAACAATCTGGCCGTTGAAAAGCGCATCAAGGACAAGCTGAAAACCGACCGTGCGCGCATTCAGATTGGCCGGATTTCTGGCTTTGGCCTGTTGGAAATGTCGCGTCAACGCCTGCGGCCGGGGATGCTGGAGTCCACCACCCAGCCTTGCGCGCATTGCCATGGCACGGGTCTTATCCGCTCGGACGACAGCCTTGGCCTGCAAGTGCTGCGCGCCCTAGAGGACGAAGGCGCGCGCAAGCGGTCTAAAGAGGTGCTTTTGAAAGCGCCGATTGGCATCGTAAACTTCCTGTTCAACCAAAAGCGCGAGCATCTGGCCGTGATTGAGGCGCGTTACGGCATGGCCGTACGGATCGAAGCTGATCCGCAGATGATCAGCCCCGATTTCCTGCTTGAAAAGTTCAAGACCGCCACAAGGGTGGTACCGGATGCTGCCTCTGTCATCTCGGGGAACGCCAGCCTGATGGGCGCGCCCGTGTTGGAAGAAGAAGACGACGATATCGTTGAAGAGGATATCGACGACGAGACAGAGGAGGCCGAGGATGAGGCAGATGGCGAAAGCACCTCTACCGCCGCAAGCCGTTCTGCCGATGCGGCGAACCCGGGCAAGAAAAAGCGCCGTCGTCGTCGCAAGAAAAAGGGCGGTACAGGGGCTGGACAAGGCGAACCGGGCGAGGCCCTAAGCCAAGACGGCGTTGAAACCGAGTCGGGGGTAGCGGATACTGCAGGCGCGGATACTGCAGGCGCTGATCCGGCCGAAGTGGCACCCGCCGCTGGTGGTGACACCAAAAAGGCCCCGCGCCGCACGCGCGGCCGGTCGCCTAAATCTGTGGACACCGTGGTTGCAGCGGACGCTACCGTTGCAGAAAATGTCACTGAACCGGTCGCAGAACCTGTGGCCGAAGGTGTGACAGGCTCTGCGGCGGAGCCTGCGGCCGAAGTGGCAGCCCCTGCCGCCAAGCGCCCCGCCTCGCGCCGCAAAGCCGCCGCAGAAGTGCCCGTTGACACTGCACAACCAACGCCCAAGCCCGCCCGCCCCCGTACCGCTCGCGGCAAAGCCGCAGCAGTTGCAGTGGTCGAGGCAAGCTTTCCGGCTGACCCCGGCGTCACAGAAACCGCCGTGACAGAAGTGCAGCCCGTGTTGCGGGCCGATCCTGAGGAAGCGGCAATTGTTGCTGCCCCTGCGGCAGAGCCTGAGGATCCAAACAAACCCAAGCGCAAAGGATGGTGGTCACTCGGCCGCTAACTGAATGCATTTGCTATTCAAACGCCCGGCAGCATCAGTTGCCGGGCGTTTTTTTATGAACCTACGCGGATCAGGTGCAAGGTAACGCTGCCGTCTTCGTGTGCAGCCAAATAACGGTGTCCCGCCTCAAGGCAAAAATGCGGCAGGTCGATGTGTGCCATGGCATCGGTGGCACGCAGACACAGCACCTGCCCCGCTTGCATCGCCATAAGCCGCTTGCGCGCTTTGAGCACCGGCAGCGGGCACAAAAGCCCCTCACAATCCAAGACCTCATCCCACATCTGCGCCCCCTTTAACCTTGCATACAAAGCCCGCCCCGCAAAGGCCACACAAAGGTGAAGATTGCGCAGGTGACGGCGTGCACCAAACAGGGTAAGCCTACCCCATGTTTGGAATAGAGATCTTAGACGCCAGCCTTCTGCCCGCAGCCCTTGTGGCCTTGGCGGCCGGCGTTCTGTCGTTTCTGTCGCCCTGCGTGCTGCCGATCGTGCCGCCCTATCTGGCCTATATGTCGGGCATTTCCGTGGGCGAGATGAAATCCGGCCGCAAGCCGCTGCTGGCGGCCAGTTTTTTTGTGCTGGGCCTGTCGACGGTGTTTTTGCTGATGGGGGCGGCGTCGTCGGCCTTTGGTGCTTTCTTTCTGGCGCGGTCACAAAGTTTTGCCACAGTCTCAGCACTGGTAGTGATGGTCTTTGGCGCGCATTTTATAGGAATTTTTCGCCTGCGCTTTTTGGATCAAGACATCCGCATGGATGCGGGCGACAGGGGCGGCTCGGCCATGGGATCCTATGTGCTGGGGCTGGCCTTTGCCTTTGGCTGGACACCCTGCATCGGCCCGCAACTGGGCGCTATTCTGACGATTGCCGCCCAAGAGGGATCTGTTGGGCGCGGCACTTTGCTTTTGGCAGTTTACGCCATGGGCCTTGGCCTACCCTTTATTCTGGTCGCCGCCTTTTTCCCCCGATTCACCCCTCTGATGGCGCTGATGAAGCGCCATATGGAGCGAATCGAGAAGATCATGGGCCTGATGCTGTGGACCATTGGCCTGTTGATGCTGACGGGTGGCTTTTCGCAGTTTTCCTATTGGCTGCTGGAACATCTGCCAGCCCTCAGCCAATTTGGTTAAGGGCTACACATAATCCTGCCGCTGCAAATTATACTTGGCCATCTTTTCGTTCAGCGTCCGGCGTGGCAGGCAAAGCTCTTCCATCACCGCCACGATCGACCCTTTATGGCGGCGCATCGTGTTGTCGATCAACATACGCTCAAAGGACTCGACATAGTCTTTCAAGGGTTTGCCTTCGGTGGTCAGCATCGGGCCTGTGGACTCGTTGTCTGCCATCAAGAGTGACGTGATCGACCCAGATCCGCGCCGGTTTTGCAGCACCGCGCGTTCGGCCACATTGACCAATTGGCGCACATTGCCCGGCCACGGGGCTTGCAGCAGTTGAGCGGCTTCTTGGGTCGTGACTTGGGGCGCATCGCAGCCGTATTCATCAGCGAATTGCTCGGTAAGGCCGTTAAACAGCGTCAGGATGTCTTCGCCACGCGCACGCAGCGGCGGCAGAACTATGGTCATGGCCCCAAGGCGATAAAAAAGATCAGGGCGCAGCGTGTCTTCCAGGGTTTTATCGGGCGCGTGGCGGTTACAGATGGCGATGATGCGGGTTTCGGGCGGGGTGCCTTGGTCGTTGATCACCTCTAACAGGCGGGCCTGCATAGCACCTGACAGAGCCTCGATATCCTCAAGACAAATCGTGCCGGCGCGTGCGTCTTCGATCATCGGGATCGTGCCATCTTCGGCGGGGCCAAAGAGACGGGCGGCAAACTGGTCTTCGGACCATGCCGCGCAAGACACTGTAACAAACTTGCGCCCGGCGCGGGGGCCAACCGCGTGCAGGGCATGGGCCACCAAGGTTTTGCCCGTGCCTGTTTCGCCATCAATCAACACATGGGCATCAGCTTGGCCCAGATCAAGGATATCTTCGCGCAGCCGTTCCATCACAGGGCTGGAGCCGATAAGCTTTTTCATCAAAATCGTGCCGTCCGACAACTCCTTGCGCAAAGCGCGGTTGTCCAAAGTCATCCGGCGGGTTTGGGTGGCACGTTTGGCAAGTTCGGTCATGCGGTCGGGGTTGAAGGGTTTTTCCAAAAAGTCAAAGGCCCCGATCCGCATCGCCTCAACAGCCATGGGCACATCGCCGTGGCCAGTGATTAAAATCACGGGCAGGCCCGAATCCATGCCCATCAGCTTTTTCAAAAAAGCCATGCCATCCATGCCGGGCATCTTGATATCAGAGACGATCACCCCGGGAAATTCCGGGCCTATCACCTTTAGCGCCTCTGCGGCCGAGGCGAAGGTTTCGGTATCAAACCCCGACAGAGCCAGCCACTGGCTGATAGATTGGCGCATATCGGCCTCGTCATCCACAATCGCCACTTTCATTGCCCGCGCCATCAAACCCTCACTCTGCTGCTTTTACGTCTTGCCCCAAATCTTGCGCCAAAGACTGGCCCAAGATCGGAAGCTGCATTTCAAATACGGCCCCCTTGGGGGTCCCATTGCGTGCGGTTAACCGCCCGCCAAAGTCATTCATGATGCCAGAACTGATCGCCAGCCCCAAGCCCACACCTTCTCCTGCCCGCTTGGTGGTGTAGAAAGGTTCAAACAGGTTCACCAGATCAGCAATGCCATGGCCGTTGTCAGATACCGTTAGCGTCGCTATGTCCCCTGCCGAAAGGGTAAGGTCAATCATCGGTTCGCGCACATCCTTCGTGGCATCAAGCGCATTGCGCAGCAGGTTAATGATGACCTGTTCCAAACGCAAACGGTCCACCGTCACCATCACAGCAGCCCTTGGAACGGACCGCGTGATCTTGACCACCCGCAGTTTCAACTGCGGTTCCATCATGGCCAAGGCAGAAGACAGGCACAGCCGCAGGTCGACTGGTTCAAAGGCATCGCCGCCTTTGCGGGCATAGGATTTCAACTGGCGCGTGATGGCGCCCATGCGATCGATCAGATCATCGATCCTCTGAAACGACGACAGCGCCTCTTCGGCACGTTTGCGCTGCAACAACAGCCGCGCGCCGGCGAGGTAGGTTTTCATGGCCGCCAATGGCTGGTTCAGCTCATGGCTGACGGCGGCCGACATTTCACCCAAGGCCGCAAGTTTGGACGATTGCGCCAGCGTCTGTTCAGCCACGGCCAGATCTTTTTGCACCTTCTCACGTTCAGCCACCTCGCGTTGCAGGCGGGCGTTGAGTTGGCGCAATTCAAGGGATTCGCGCCGGAAGGACAGGGTCTGCGACCATGCCCGGCGCGACAGCAGGTAAAAGGTCAGGGCGGCCAGAATGGCAAAACCCATGATCTCAAGTGCTAAAATGCCATTGACCCTTTCGCGCACCGAATCATAGGCGGTGAAACTGGCCATGCGCCAGGCACGAAAGGTCATCCGGTTGTCGGTGCGCAGAACCGCCACGCCGCGCACATAGGCATCAGGATAGTTTTGGGTCAAATCTGAGGTGACCAAGATCGCCCTATTCAAAGCCATATTCAGCGCCGAGGGGCTGGCAGGGGCGGCAATTGCCTGTTCCACTGCTTTGCCACGCCAACGCGGTTCGGTTGATAAGATCACCGTGCCTTCGCTGTCTGTGACCAGCACCAAATCTTGCAACGCTGCCCAAGCGCGTTCGAATTTCATCAGATCGACCGCGACCACAATCACACCCAAAGGCTTGCCCTCGGCAAACACCTGTTGGCTATAGGTGAATTCATACCCCCCGCCTGCACGCGGTGTCGTCGAAAAGACTGTTTCGGCCGATTGCATCGCCTGCACATAAAATGGCGCGCTACGGTAAGGTGTGCCCAAAAGCGTCCGATTGGTGGACCCAACGGTACGCCCTTGGGTGTCAAGCAGCAAGATCGAGGCCACGCTGATATCGGCCTGCACTTGGATCAGGCGCTGGCTGGCATAGGTGTAAGAGCCCTTTGTCAAAGCTTCGGATATAGCAGCGTCGCGCGACAACAGCAGCGGCACGACCGAAGTGCGCTGTAATTCGGACACCACGTTACCGCTGTAAAGCGCAAGGCGCAGTTCGGCCTTGTTGCGGGTGGTTTCGGTGAAGCGTTCGGTCAGCCAGCGGTTGGTGATCAAAACCACACCCACCGCAAAGATAATCAACGCCGCAACGGCCCCCTTGACCCACACCGAAGAGCGCGCCGAACTGTCGGTTTGCGCGGAAGGTGATGAAGCGAGAACAGTTGGATCAGCCATCTGCGAAACTTAGTCCTCGGGTCAAGCCACCTCAAGTCAGGGCAAAGTCAACCGGGTCAGGCCAGCGCCATCCCGCCCATCAAGCTGGCAAAAAGGGTGGCCCCTTCGACGCCGCCCTGTGCTGCTTCGACCGCACGTTCGGGGTGGGGCATCATGCCCAGAACCCGCCGGTTGGGCGACAGAATGCCCGCAATGTCGGCTGTGGCCCCGTTGGGGTTGGCCAGATAGGTAAAAGCGATGCGGTCTTGATCCTGCAGGGCCTTCAGCCCCTCGGCATCAATGGTGAAATTGCCGTCATGATGGGCGATGGGCAGCGTGACGTGCTGGCCTAAGCCGAAAGCACCACTGAAAGCGCTGTCGGTCGTAGCCACCCGCAATCCCACCGTGCGGCACACAAACTTCAACTCAGCATTGCGCATCAAGGCCCCGGGCAAGAGGCGCATTTCGGTCAGGACCTGAAAGCCGTTGCAAACGCCGAGCACAAAGCCACCCCGCCCGGCATGAGCCTTCACCGCGGCCGCGATGGGCGACCGCGCCGCAATCGCGCCGCAGCGCAGATAATCGCCGAACGAAAAACCACCCGGCAAACCCACCACATCAGTGCCCAGCGGCAAAGATGTGTCCTTGTGCCAGACGCGCGCCACCTGAAACCCGGCCTTTTCAAAGGCCACGGCCAGATCACGGTCACAATTGGATCCGGGGAAGGTGATGACAGCGGCTTTCATCGCGGGCTCCGTTAAGTGGGATGTTCACGCCTTAGCGCAAAGCGGGCCTGTCTGCCAGTGGGGGCGGCAGGATTTGCTCTGCCCCACACAGCGGGGGTTTCACACTCCACAAGCCCGGCCACAGACTGGGGGTTCTTCGCAAAAACACTCCACTAGAAGCGTTCTGACCGCTCATCGCCGCGTGGAGTGTTTGGGCCAAGGTGAAGGGGTTAAAGCCCGAGACGGGGGATTTCGATGGCGGGGCAGCGGTCCATCACCACCTCAAGCCCTGCGGCACGCGCGGCACTGGCCGCGGCTTCGTTGACCACACCCAGTTGCATCCAGATCGCGCGAGAGCCGGACAGGTGGGCAATAGCTTCCGCCACCACGGGGCCAACCTCGGCAGGGGCGCGGAAGATGTCGACCATATCGACTTGCTCTGAGATCTCAGACAAACCGGCGCGCACCACCTCTCCCCAAGCGGTGACAACACCGACTTGCGCGGGGTTGACCGGAATGACGCGGTAGCCGCGCGCAGCCAGATAGGCCGCGACGCGGTGGCTGGGGCGGTCGGGCTTGGGCGACCAGCCGACCAAGGCTATCACCTTCGTCTCAATCAATATGCGCGCTATGCTTGCATCTTGCGTCATTCTTCACCCCAAATAAAAAAGCACCCGAACCTTAATTCGGGTGCCAGTCTGGAACAAGGGACAGGAAAAGAGATGGCGTTCCGAACACACCTCACTGGGTAAGATATGTGACGGGTCAAGATTTTAAAGGGCAGACCCTTTAAATTTAAAAGTTTTAACCCTGAACTTTCACAGCGCGACCTAACGCACCGAGGCCGCGTAAAGCGCAATCGCTGCCGCGTTTGACACGTTGAGCGAGCCAAAAGCATCAGCAAACGGGATTCTGGCGATGACATCGCAAGTTTCGCGTGTCTTTTCGCGCAGGCCCGGCCCCTCGGCCCCCATGACGATCGCCACAGCCCGCGTGCCCGCATCGGCCATGGCTTGAGAAAGCGTCACACTGCCTTCGCCGTCTAATCCGATCAGCACATAGCCCATCTCACGCAATGTCACCATCGCATCCGACAGGTTGGTGACACGCAGGTAGGGTTGGCGCTCCAAAGCGCCCGAGGCCGTCTTGGCCAATGCGCCGGTTTCGGGGGCCGAATGGTGGCGCGGCGCGATCACGGCACGCGCCCCGAACACCTCGGCCGAGCGCAAAACAGCCCCCGCATTATGCGGGTCGGTCACACGGTCAAGGCACACCACCAGCGCGTTGCCCTTGCCGGAAATGCACACATCTTCCAGTTTGCCCCAGTTCAACGGGCGCACTTCCATAGCCGCCCCTTGATGCACCGAATCTTCGGCAATCGGCACTTGGAATTTGCGCGGGTCAACGATTTCGGGTTCGATCCCCGCATGGGGCAGCGCCTCGGCCAAGCGGTCGGCGGCGTTTTTGGTCAGAACCAGCCGCAGCTTTTCGCGGTTGGGGTTCAAAAGCGCATCGCGCACGGCGTGGATGCCAAACAGCCACAGCGTCTCTTTCGCCTCTGCGCGTTTGGTGCGTTCTTTGTCGACCACCCAGGTGGGTTTGGTTGTGCCGCTATAGCCCGTCATGATACCCTCGTCTTTGAACCCCATTTGGCGCGGCTTGGCGGTTGGCGCAAGCTGAAACCTTCTGCACGCTCCCCCTTGACGCCCCGCCGCCCCTTGGATATTCCCCAGCCTCAGTGGGCGATATGCTACAAGGTGTGGCAGCGGACTGTAACTCCGCCGAGGCGACTCGTGCCTGGTTCGATTCCAGGATCGCCCACCATCTTCTAACAGGATATCAAGTTGTTAGCTGCCCATAAGGGCAGCGTCAGGGCCGTTTAACCCGCGAAGGGCTGGCCCAAAGAGGCGACCGTGTTCAACCGCATCCTGCGCCGGTTCGAAGAGATCACCGCCAGCATCACAATCGTCACCGCATAGGGCAAAGAGGCCAAAAGCTGCGATGGCAGCGCCACGCCTGCCGCTTGGGCGATCAACCCGCCCAAAGACAAAGCCCCAAAAAGCACCGCGCCAAAGACGATTCGCCCTGCAGCCCAAGTGCCAAAGACCACCAGCGCCACCGCAATCCAACCCCGCCCCGCAATCATTCCATCGGCCCAAAGGGGGGTGTAGATAGTGGATGCATAGGCCCCCGCCATCCCCGCCATGGCCCCGCCAAAGGCCACAGCCGCCAGCCGGATGCGCAGCACGCGAAAGCCAATGGCGCGTGCTGCATGCGGGTTTTCGCCCACAGCGCGGATGATCAGGCCCAGTTTGGAATGGTTCAGAACCGCCCAGATCACCACCGCCAAGCCAAAGGTCAGATAAACCACCACATCCTGCTCAAAAAGTGGCCCGATCACCGGCAGATCGGCCAAGACGGGAATAGCCAACTTGCCCGGTGCATCCAGCGTTTGGCTTTCCAACGGCTTGCCAATCAGCGACGACAAACCCAGCCCCAGCACCCCGATGGCCAGCCCCGCCGCAACCTGATTTGCCATAAATCCCAAAGCCAGCGTGGCAAAAACCATCGACAGGGCGATACCCGCCAAAGCTGCCCCTGCAAAGCCCAAGACGGGGCTGTGGGTGTTATAGGTGACTACAAAGCCCACAGCCGCGCCCAAGGCCATCATCCCCTCAAGGCCAAGGTTCAAGACACCCGCACGTTCGACGATCAGCTCGCCAAGGGCTGCCAGCAACAAGGGTGTGGCAGCAGCCAAAGTGCCCGCAAGAATAAAGGCCAAAATCGTCATGCGCGCCCTGCCCAGTTCAAGATCACCCGATGGCGGATAAAGGTCAGGCTGCCCAGATAAAACACCAAGAGCAGCCCTTGAAAGACAAACACCGCCGCCACCGGCAGATCGGCCGAAACCATGGCATTATCCCCGCCAATAAACAGCGCCGCCATCAAGAACGCCGAAACCACAATGCCCAAGGGGTTCAACCCGCCCAAGTAGGCCACAATGATCGCCGAATAGCCGTAGCCCGTGGAAACCGACCGCTGCAATTGGCCCAAGGGGCCCGCCACCTCGCAAGCGCCAGCCAGCCCCGCCATCAAGCCGCCCAAAAGCAGGCTGACCCAAACCGCCCGCGCCTCGGTAAAGCCTGCATAGCGTGCGGAGCGCGGCGCTAGGCCGCCCACCAGCAACTGATAACCCGAAAAGCGGTAGCGCATCATCACATAGGCCAAAGCGCTGATCAAAAGCGCCGCCAAAACCGAGATATTGACCCGCGTGCCAGACAGCAGAATAGGCAAAAGTGCAGCATCAGGAAAAATCACGCTTTGGGGAAAGTTAAAGCCGTTGGGGTCTTTCCATGGGCCCAACAGCAGATAGTTCAGCACTTGGGTGGCAATCAGCGTCAGCATCAAGGTGACAAGGATCTCATTGGCGTTAAAGCGCACCCGCAAGCCGGCCGCAATGGCCGCCCAAGTAGCCCCCCCCAAAGCCCCCAGCGCAATCATGGCGGGCAGCATCAGCGGCGAGGCGCCTTCGGGAAAATACACCGGCAGCGCACTGGCGAAGAGGGCACCGATGATCAACTGCCCTTCGGCCCCGATGTTGAACACATTGGCGCGAAAGCCAATCGCCAACCCTTGGGCGATCAGCATCAAAGGGCCCATCTTCAGCAAGACTTCCGAGATATTGTACCACCCCACAAAGGGTTCCAGCAGCAGCGAATACAGCGCCTGCCCCGCGGGTTTGCCCAAGGCGGCAAACAGGATCAGACTGGTCAGCATGGCCAGCCCCAAGGCAATCAGGGGGGCTGCAAACAGCACAGGTCGCGACAGGGTTGCGCGGCGTTCAAACGTGATCTTCATGCCACAGCCCCGATCATATAGGTGCCGATCTTGGCCACCGAGGTCGCCGCCACCTCCACCGAGGGCGACAGGCGCCCCTTATGCAGCACCTGCAAGCGGTCGCAGATTTCAAACAACTCGTCGATCTCTTCCGAGATGACCACAATCGCCGCCCCTGCATTGCGCATGGCCACCAACCGCTGGCGGATGTCAGCGGCGGCACCAATATCCACGCCCCAGGTGGGTTGGGCTACCAAAAGCACCGACGGCTCTAGCATCATCTCGCGCCCCATGATGAACTTTTGCAGATTGCCCCCCGAAAGGGACCCCGCCTCGGCCTGCGGACCGGAGGTGCGCACATCAAAGCGGGCGATGCAGTCGGCGGTAAAGGCGCGCTCAAGCTTGCGGTTGATAAAGCCGTTTTTCACCAGCCCGCGGGAATGAGCGGTGAGCAGCGCATTGTCGGCCAAAGACATATCCGGCACAGCGCCGCGCCCCAGCCTGTCTTCGGGCACAAAGGCCAGCCCGCGCTGCCTGCGCGCCGCAGCGCCTAAATCGCCCACGGGTTGGCCCATTAACATCACGGCCTTACCGCCTGATTTCAAAGCAATCTCGCCCGAGATCAGCGCTGCCAATTCTTGCTGGCCATTGCCCGAAATACCCGCAATGCCCAGAATTTCCCCGCCCCGAACAGACAGCGACACATCTGTCAGCGACACGCCAAAAGGATCATCATTGGCAAAGGTCAGGTTCGAAAGCGCCAGCCGCTCCTCTCCCAGCCCATGCGGGGTGGGATGCACCGGTGGCGGCATCGGGCGGCCGATCATCAAGGTGGCCAGGTCATGCGCCGTGCCTTGGCGCGGGTCCAGCCGTGCCGTCACACGGCCTTGGCGCAGGATCGTGGCGGTGTCGCAAAGCTCTCGGATTTCTTCCAGCTTGTGGCTGATGAACAAAATCGCCATGCCCTTGGCCCGCAGCGCGCGCAGCGTATCAAACAGCAGCGCCACCGATTGTGGCGGTAAGACCGAGGTTGGTTCATCTAATATCAGCAACGCAGGGTTTAACAGCAGGCAGCGAATGATCTCTACCCTTTGGCGTTCCCCCACCGACAAGGCATGCACCATGGCCTGTGGGTCAACCGACAAGCCAAAAGCAGCGCCCAGATCGCGGATGCGCGCGGCCAGTTCGCCTTTCGATCCCGGCACGATCAGCGCCATGTTTTGCACGACACTAAGTGTTTCAAACAGCGAGAAGTGCTGAAACACCATCCCGATCCCCAAGCGGCGCGCATCAGACGGGCTGGACAGGGTAACCGCTTGGCCTTGCCAAAGCACCTGCCCCTCATCGGGGCGTTCCACCCCGTAGATCAGCTTCATCAGCGTGGATTTGCCAGCACCGTTTTCGCCCAAGATCGCATGAATAGATCCGGCATCGACCGAAAGATCGATGCCGGCATTGGCTTGTACCCCGCCGTAGCGTTTCGAGACGCCAGAAAGCTGCAACAGCGGGGCCATAGGAACCTCTTACTTCGGCAAGGGCGTGGTGACGCCCTTCACATGCCAATCCATCGACAAGATCATATCGTCGCCCAAGGTGACGCCCGCTGCAACCTGCTCTGCGCCGTCTTGGTTGGTGATCGGGCCGGTGAAGGGCGAGAAGGCGCCCGATTCAATGGCAGCTTCCGTCTCGGTGATCTTGGCCACGATGTCGGCGGGGATATCGGGGTTCCAATCGGCGACAAAGACGCATTTCTCGGCCATGCTTAGCCAAGCCGAGGCGCCTGCAAAGGTGCCCGCCAGATGCGCCTCAACCGATTGCAAGAAGTAGGGGGCCCAATCGGTGCCGACCACGCCCAGATACTTCGTTGGCGCATAGGTCTTCATCGACGAATTGAGGTTAAAGGCGTAAACCCCCGCCTCTTCCGCCGTCTGGATCACCGAAGGCGTGTCTTGTGCGTTCGAGAAGATCACATCCACGCCTTGCGAAATCAACGCCTTAGCCGCTTGCTGTTCGGAAGCCGGATCGAACCACGAATTCACCCAAACAACCGAGACTTCAATCGCAGGGTCCACCGATTGCGCGCCCAAGGTGAACGCATTGATCGAGGTGATCAGTTCAGGAATGGCAAAAGCCCCGACGCAGCCCAGTTTCTTGGATTTGGTCAGCGCAGCCGCCGCCATGCCCATCAGATAAGTGCCCTGATAATAGCGCGCGCCAAAGGGCGAGAAGTTGTCGGCCGTCTTGTAGCCCGAAGCGTGCAAAATTGACATATCGGGCCGCGACTTGGCCAGCTTTAGCCCGCCTTCCATATAGCCAAAAGAGCCCAAGATCAGGAACGTGGTGCCGTCGGCTGCGGTCTTGTTCATGATGCGGTCGGCATCGGGGCCTTCGGCGATGTTTTCCAACAGGGTCACTTTGACCTTGTCGCCATATTTCGCCTCTAGCGCCTTGGTGCCCAGTTCCAGCGTATGCGACCAACCCACATCGGCTGCGGGCGAGGGCACGATCAGCGCCACGTTCAGCACATCGTCAGCAAAAGCTGGCACAGGCAGCGCAAGGGCTGTGCTGGCGGCGAGGGTGGATTTTAGAAAGCTGCGGCGGTTTAAGGACATGGTCTTCTCCGTTCAGGGTTAAGGGGTGGGTTAAGGGTTGGGTCAGGGTTAAGGGTTAGGTCAGGGTGCGGTGCAGGGCCTCTTCGGCTTGGGCAAACAACTGCCCTTCATCAAGGCCGGGGAAAGCGCCGTTTTGCCAAAGGATGCGGCCATTGGCCATCGTCAGGTCAGTGGGGGCACCCACGCCCACTTTGGCGATCAGGCTGACGGGGTCATGGCGGGTGCCGACATAGTCCAGCTTGCGGGTGTCGATGGCGAACAGATCAGCCGCCTTGCCCACTGCCAAACTGCCCAGATCACGCCGCCCCAAAAGATCAGCCCCGCCTTGGGTGGCATAGTGCAGGAATTGGGCAGGCTCCGGCACGGGATGTTTGCGCCCCGAGGCCACCAAGCATTGCAACATATAAGCCGAATGAATGCAGTGCATCAGGTTGGAATTGTCATTCGACGCAGCCCCATCCACCCCCAGCCCGATGCGCAGCCCCAAGGCCTGCATGGCGGGAATATCGGTGACTTCTGCCCCCACCAGATAAACCGGTTCAGGGCAATGCGACACGCCTGTGTTGGTCGCGGCAAGTTGCGCCAGTTCGCTATGGGTTAACTCCCACGCATGGGCATAAAACGTGTCTGGGCCGCAAAAGCCCATCTCTTGCAGATAATCGACTGTGCGCTTTCCCGTGCGGGCCTGCATCACGGGGCTTTCGCCTTCGCCCACATGGGAATGCAGGAAAACGCCCTTATCGCGCGCCAAGCGCACCGATTCGACAAAGGTGTCGCGGTAGCAATTCACCGGTTGGCAGGGCGATATCACCACCTGCCGCAGGCTAAAGTCGCCCGCATCGTGGTACTGATCAATCAGCCTTTCGCAATCGGCCAGAAAACCATCGGTGGTTTCCAGCATCTCGTCGGGGATGGTGGAGCCTTCGCTTTTGGGCAGCGTATTGCCGCCCCGCCCCGCATGAAACCGCAGCCCAAACAGATCGGCCGCTTCAAACTGGCGGTCAACGATGCGCGATCCGGCATGGCGGGGGAAGTTGTATTGATGGTCAAAGGCCGTGGTGCAGCCGTGTTTGATCAGTTCGGCCATAGCCACGACGGAAGAGTGGTAAAAGCATTCTTCCGTCAAGCGGGCAAAGATCGGATAGATCCGGTCCAGCCATTGCAGCACGGAAAGCTTGGTCCAATCCAGATCGGCGCGGTTTCGCACGAAGGTTTGGAAGAAATGGTGATGGGTGTTGATCAGGCCCGGATAAACAAACCACCCGCTGGCGTCGATCACTTGGGTGCCTGCTGGCAGCGGGCCTGCCGACAGGTTGGGGCCAATGGCGGCAATCGCAGGCCCTTGGATCAAGATATCCTGACCCCGCAGCACCGGCAGATGGGCCGAGCGCACAATCGCCGCACAAGATTTCAGCAAATATCCCATCAGACAACCTCAGGCGCGGGGTGCAATTCGTGCAGGCGGTGAATGCCGGGCATTTCGACAAAGCGGTCAAGTGCGCGGACGGCGCGGGTCCATAGGCGAACGGACGGATAGGCATCAAGGCTAACACCGCCGTCTTGGGACAGCGCCACATTGGGAAAGCAGGCGATGTCAGCGATGGAGGGGGCATCGCCCACCAACCAAACCCCGCCCGCAAAGCGCCGCTCGCTTAGGGCGGCTTCCAATTCGCGCAGCGCCGCATGGCCTTGGGCGCGCCATGCGTCGATATTGCCTTCGTACAGCAACATATCATGCAGCCTTGCCATGCCCAAGCTGGCGGCCAAGCGGCCCGAAAAGGCCAGCCAGTGCTGCACTTGGGCGGCGGATTTGGGGTCTGAGGGCGCCAGCCAGTCACGCCCCAAAAGCTGCGCCAGATAGACCAGCATCGCGGTGCTTTCGGTCAGGATCAAATCGCCATCCACCAGCACCGGCAGCGTGCCCGCCGGATTAAGCCGCGCAAATTCCACCGATTTATGCGCCCGACCGGGGTGAAAATCCACCGCCTCATGCTTTAGCTTAACACCCAGCAAAGCCGCCATCAGGCGGATTTTGTAGCAACTGGCACTCAGCACATAATCATACAGCCGGATCATGCCGCCACCATCTGCGCGCCGTAGGTTAGACCGCGTTTCTTCAGCCACCGCCGATAGGCGATAGAGGTGAGGTCGGCTTGGGTTGGAACCTCCATCCCCGGATCCAGCGGCAGCAGGCGGGGGATCTGGTTTTCAAGAATGGATCGGTCCTGCAGGAAGATCATTTGCTGAAAGGCGATCAGTTCGGCTTGTGGGGTCGTGTCATCATAAAGCGCCATCCACGGCCAGACATCGCACAACTCTTCACTTAAGGGCTGCACGAAAATGCCGATCACATCCCAAGCATCGGGCCGCGCAGGGCAGGTTTTATACAGCACCGCCGCGGTGGGCGCGGGCACGCGGTACATATATTGCGTCACAATCCCGCCCTCGGCCGATTTGGCGGCTTGGGGCTGGTAAAAGGTGACTTTGGTCGCCCAAACCTCGTCGCTGTCTGCGCGGATATTCACCTCGTAGCGGTTCACTTCGGTGTGGGGTTCAGCGCCCAAAACATCGGTGTGGACAAAGGGAAAATGGGCGATATCCAAAAAGTTTTCAACCGCGCGCAAGGGCGAGCATTTGACCCGCACCACCCCCACATCCACCAAGCGGCGGCCTGTTTCCAAGGCTTCGGGAATGGGGAAAAGCGGATGCGCTGGCGTGCCCGGGCAGGCCCAGACATGGCCGAAGGCCTCGGTCACGCGCAAAGCGCCGCCCTGCCCTGTCACGACGATGGCACAGTCTTGCACCTCAACCGTGATCGGATCGCCCAAAAGCTGCGTCAGGCGCCGCTGCCCCGCACGGATTTGGGAAGCCATGGCGACAGGATACCATTCGTTCAAAACCTGAGGCGCGATCATGCTGTCCCCTTTCTTTCCGCGCGGCGGCGCAAGTCTTCCAGCCAGCGCGAGGCGGCGATGCGATCCGCCCCCACTGCGCACAAGGCGTGCAGCGTCAGGCCCGAAGCGCCGTGTTGCACCAAAAGGCAGACCTCACACGCCTGCCCTGCGATCTGCACCAACCCGCGTAATGTATCTTCACCAGACAACGCCGGTTCCACCAAAAGCACTGCGGCGACATCGCAGGTCAGGCTGATACTGCGCAAAGGCTGCAATCCGCGCAACGCCGTAGGCGCACCCAAAGTATCCGCAGGGGCGACCCAGATCACGCCGTCTTGTTCGACACAGGCAAAAACCGCAACGCGGATGGTGGCTGGCGGGGTCAGCGCGGGATGGGCGGGGATATGTTTGCATCCACCCTCAGCACCATAGACCCAACCGTGATAGATGCAGGCCAAAGTCTCACCGCGCACAAATCCGTGCGACAGGCGCATGCCGCGGTGCGGGCAGCGGTCGTTCCAGGCTTGTAAGCGCCCCGTGGCACTGCGCCAAACAGCAAGATCCTGACCCTGCCAATGGCCGGCCATAGCCACTGCCTTTGGCAGATCCTGTGACAGGCCAGTGGCTGTCCAACGCGGTGTCATGCAAACTCCCTCACTCACGGCGCAGTCTTTCGGCTTGGCACGCCCTGCTCCAGCCTTGCGGGGGCAAAAGCAGATGGCAGGCGGCGCACATGCCTAAGAATGTGGCACTTCGTTGGGAAGTTGAACATGTTTCAGGCAAGGGGTGAAGAGAATTCCGCATCAAGCGGATCGTTTGCCCTAAAGCGATCTACCTGATCCACCCATACCTCTTGCGGACCTAGGCTACAGGCCAAGGCCATAGCGTCCAACAAATCGGGCGGGCCAGAGACGATCATCTCAAGGCGGGCAGCATTTTGCCCCAAAAGCCGCAGCCCCAAACCCAATCGCCCCGCGTGCCGCCTGATCCACACGGGAAAGACCCCAGACCCCACCTGCCCACAAAGGGCGAAGTGTTCGCTAACATACGGCAGAGGCAGCGCGGCTTGCATTGAGATTGGCCTTGGATGGACAGAAGGTATCTTTGCTGGATTTCGCGGCATTGACCACCCAAAAGGCGCCCAAAGCCTATCTATGTCACCCAAGCCTTACGCAAGCGACACGCGCCTGTCATTTGGCTCTGCTATCCTGATAGAAGATTCATTTTAGGAGAGTGACATGACCAGCCCCATCATAGGCGCCGCGCTGACCAATGCCGAATTGGCAACCTATCAAACTTGGATTTTGGAGAAAGACCGCGATCTGGAACTGCAAAGCTTCGTGGGCGCTGCCGTGCTGGACGACGACTGGACGCCTTTGGCGGAAGAGGTCAAGCATCTTCTGGCAGGCTACAAAGGCCGCATGGGCATTCACGGCCCATTTTGGGGCTTTACCATCGACACGCCCGATCCTTTGGTGCGTGCCGTGGTGCAAAAGCGCTTAGGGCAGGGCTTGGACGTATGCGCCGCAGTCGGCGGAACGCACATGGTCGTCCATTCCCCCTTTACGACATGGGATTACAATAACCTTGACGGCTATACCGATGCCCGCGACCGGATGTTGACCTGTGTCCATGAGCTATTGTCCCCCATCGTCAAACGCGCCGAAACTTTAGGCGTGACGCTGGTTTTGGAAAACATCGAAGACATCAACCCTGCTGACCGCAAGGAACTGTGCCAAAGCTTTGGCAGTGACGCCTTGCAACTGTCGATCGACACGGGCCATGCGCACTATGCCCATGGGTCGACCGGCGCGCCGCCGGTGGATTACTTTGTTCGCTCTGCTGGTGACATGCTGGCCCATGTGCATCTGCAAGACGCCGATGGCCATGCCGACCGGCATTGGCAGATTGGCCAAGGCAACATCCTGTGGCCTTCGGTTTTTGCCGCAATTGCCGCCCTGAACGTGAAACCGCGCCTTATCTTGGAACTGGCCAATAAGGCCGGCATCCCGGCATCGATGGCCTATCTGGAAGCACAAGGGTTGGGTCAATGAGTGACACTTTAAAATTTGTGGTGATGAGCGACCTGCATCTGGTGCGCGAAGGCCAAATATCGATGACACTGGACACCGCCGCACGGCTTGAGGCAGCGGTGGCTTGCCTGAACGAACGCTACGCGGACGCCGATTTCGTCGTCATCGCCGGCGATCTGGCGGATGAGGGCGAGGCGGAAGCTTACGAGCGCCTGAAAACCATCACAGCGGGTATTACAATTCCCACCTATATCACCTTGGGCAACCATGATGACCGCCCGACCTATCTGAACGTCTTTGGCGCCCATCACGCCGATGAGACAGGCAAGATCAACCATGTGATCGACGCCAAGGGCTACCGCGTCATCGTGCTGGACTCGTCTGAACCCGGACGCGTCGATGGGGTTCTAACCACCCATCAGATGACATGGCTGACCGCCCGCTTGGCCGAGGCGGCGGACCGCCCTGTGATCGTTGTGCTGCACCACAATGCCAACGCGCTGCATATCGCAGCCGATACGATCAAGATCCATGACGATGCGCCCTTTATCGCTGTGCTCAAAACCCATGGCGACATCCGTCAGGTGATTGCAGGCCATGTCCACCTGACCTCGACTGCGATCTATCACGGGTTGCCCTTTACCACGCTGGCGGGCGGGCATTATTCGGTGAGCTTCAACGCCGACCAACCCACAACCCCGTTCAAAAGCCTGACGGGACCGGGGCAGATGGCGGTGGTTCTGGGCACGCCCCATGCCACGACAGTTCTGTTTGAAGATTTCATCGACGGCAACACGGTGATTGGCCTGCACGATCCAGACTAAGGCCAAAAGGATCGGTTGGGCCAGACGCTGGCCTTGTGGCCCAACCGTCAAGAACTTGTTGCACCCCTGAAACATTCCCGATTCCAAACCTTCGCGCAAGTGTCTGCACCCTGACACAAGCCCCCCTTATCAATCCCTAGCGCCCGAATTTCTGCGGGACGTCCAAATTGGAGAACGAAGATGAACAAGTCCTATCCGGCGCTTGCCGCGCTGGCGCTGGCATTTTGTGCCACCACCGCCTCCGCCGACAAGATCAAGTTTGACTACTGGTATGGCCTGTCAGGCGATCTAGGTGAAACCCTTGCCGAGACCTGCAACCGCTTTAACGCAAGCCAAGACAAGTACGAAGCTGTCTGCACCGGCTATGATGGCTACGAACTGGTTGTCCAGTCGGCCATCGCTGCGTTCCGCGCTGGCAAAGCCCCGGCTTTGCTGCAATCGTTTGATGCCGGCACCGCTGACCTGATGATGTCGGGCCAGTTCTACGCCGTCACCCAGATGATGAAAGACTACAACATCGAGATCAACTGGGCCGACTACTTCCCCGGTATCGCCAACTACTACGCTTCGTCCAAGGGCGAGCTGTTCTCGATGCCCTTCAACTCGTCGACCGCTATGATGTACTACAACACGGATGATCTTGCTGCCGTGAACATGCCTGCCCCCACCACTTGGGCAGAATTCGACGCCACTTTGAAGGCGCTGAAGGCCAAGAACCCCGAGAAGTGCTCTTACGGCTACGAACCCTCGGTTTGGGTTGACCTTGAGCAGTATTCCTCGATCAACAACGTGCCCTTGGCCACCAACAACAACGGCTACGATGGTATGGACACCCAGTACGTCTATAACACCACCTCGGCCGTCAAGCACATGGAAGACATCAAGGGCTGGCTTGACGCTGGTCTGGCAGAGATGAAAGTTTCGGCCGGTGGCATGAACAGCCAAGAAGCTTTCTCGCAGAATATCTGCTCGTTCTTCTTCGGTTCGATCGCCAACCACTCGTCCTTGAACCTCAAGCATGCCGACAACCTGCATTGGGAAGTCGCGATGATCCCGAGCGAAACCGCTGAGCGTCACAACTCGGTCGTGGGCGGTGCTTCGCTTTGGGTTCTGGCTGGCAAGTCGGAAGACGAATACCGCGGCGTGGCGGAATACCTGAAGTTCATCTCCACCCCTGAGTCGATCAAGTTCTGGGTGTCGAACACCGGTTACATCCCCGTCACCAAGTCGGCTTTCGACGCGCTGACCGCTGAAGGCTTCTACGCGGCCGCCCCCTTCAAAGGCCGTGAAACTGCGATCGCTTCCTTGACCGCAACCGAACCGGGCCCGCTGAACCGCGGCTTCCGTCTGGGGTCGATGATCCAGCACCGCGCAGAATGGCTGTCGGAAGTGCAAGCAGCCTTGGCTGGCCAAAAAACGGTGCAAGAGGCTTACGACACCTCGGTCGAGCGTGGCAATGCCCTGCTTGAGAAGTTTGCCAAGACCTACGCTGGCAAGACCCTGCCGTGATCTGACATAACCCTGCCCCCTCCGGCCTGTGCCGGAGGGGGCTTTTCGTGGAGGATGACCCATGCGGCGCGCGTATTTCAAGAACAACTGGGTGGCGGCCCTGATGGTGGCACCGCAACTGATCATCGTTTTTACCTTTTTCTATTTCCCGACCTCGCAGGCTTTGTACTGGGCCTTTACGCTAGAACAGCCTTGGGGCGGCGGGAACACTTGGGTTGGCTTTGACAATTTTGCAGCGATTTTGGGCGACGCCTATTATTGGGACTCGATCTGGGTGTCGATCGTCTATGCCATTGGGTCTACGGCCCTTGCCGTGATCATGGCGCTGACCTTGGCGATTTTCGCGGATCGGCAACTGGCAGGGTATAAGCTTTACCGCGTCGGTATGATCTGGCCCTATGCGATCGCAGCCCCAGCGGTTGGATTGGCCTTTCGGTTCATCTTCACGCCCGGCGCGGGGTTGATGATGTTTATCAACCAAATGTTTCCCGATCTGTGGAACCCTGTCGACAACGGCACCCAAGCCATGGGGATGGTGATCGTGGCCGGGGCGTGGAAACAGGTGGCCTACAACTTCATTTTCTTCCTTGCAGGCCTACAATCCATCCCGCGCAGCCTGATCGAGGCGGGCGCTATGGACGGGGCCCGCGTGCTGCGCCGGATGCGCGACATTCAGTTGCCCTTGTTGGCGCCCACTTTCTTTTTCGTGCTGGTGATCAACATCACCGACAGTTTCACCGACAGTTTCGGCATAGTTGACACGATGACAGCAGGCGGCCCGTCGCGGGCCACCGATCTGATGGTCTATAAAATCTTCAACGACGGATTTCAGGGCTTGGATTATTCGGGCGCCGCGGCGCAATCGATCATCCTGATGCTTTTGGTTATCGCCCTGACCTTTGTCCAATTCCGTTACATCGAACGTAAGGTGCACTACACATGATCGAACGCACCCCTATTTTGAATATCGCCACCCACGCGATATTGGTCTTTGGCCTGCTGTTCTTGCTGCTGCCCTTGTATCTTGTGATCGTGGCAGCCTCGCACAGTTTACAAGATGTTGTGGCCGTGCCACCCAACTTGCTGCCGGGCGACCAGCTTTGGATAAACCTGCAAGCCGCTTGGGCTAAGGGCCATCTGGGTGAGCGGTTTGTCACAACCTTTATCGTGGCGATGGGCGTCATGACGGGCAAGATCGTTTTGTCCTGCATTACGGCCTTTGGCATCGTGTTCTTTGACCATCGGTTGAAGATGCCGATCTTCTGGCTGATTTTCATCACCCTGATGCTGCCGCTAGAGGTGCGGATCGTGCCAACCTATGCCGTGGCCGCTAATGCCTTTTTGCCCTTCCAAACCCTGCTTGACCTGTCGGGGATTACTTGGGTGATCAACGCTGTGTCGGGGGTTGAGGTGAAGCTGGAGTGGAACCTGCTCAACTCTTACGCAGGGCTTATCATGCCCTTGATCGCCACGGCCACGGGCACATTCCTGTACCGCCAATTCTTCCTGACCATCCCCGAAGAGCTGGTTGAAGCTGCCAAGATGGATGGCGCAGGGCCGGTGCGGTTTTTGTGGGATATGTTGATCCCCCTGTCGCGCACCAATATCGCGGCCCTTGCCACAATCATGTTCGTCTATGCGTGGAACCAATACCTTTGGCCGCTTTTGGTGGTGACAGACCAGTCTTACGCGATGATCGCGGTGGAACTCAGCCGTCTGGTGCCCAAATTCACCGCCACCGGCGGCGAGGTGCCCAAGTGGCATATCGCCATGGCCGGAACCCTTATCGTTATGCTGCCACCCATTGTGGTCGTCGTCGCCATGCAACGCTGGTTCGTGCGCGGCCTGATCAACACCGACAAATAGGATAAAGCCATGGCCCATATTACCATCCAAGACGTCCGCAAATCCTATGCCAAGACCGAAGTGGTCCACGGCGTTTCGTTAGAGGTGCAAAGCGGCGAGTTTGTCGTGATCCTTGGCCCGTCAGGCTGCGGCAAGTCGACCTTGCTGCGCATGATTGCGGGCTTGGAAAGCATCAGCGGCGGTCAAATCACCATCGCGGGCAAGGTCGTGAACGACCTTGAACCGCACGAACGCGGCTGCGCGATGGTGTTTCAAAACTACGCGCTGTATCCGCATATGACGGTGGGTGACAACATCGGTTACGGCTTGAAGGTCGCAGGCCTGCCGCGTGCCGAGCGCACAGCCAAGGTGGCAGCCGTAGCCGCCTCGGTCGGATTGACCGAGTTTTTGGATCGCCGGCCCGGTCAGCTCTCGGGTGGTCAGCGCCAGCGTGTTGCCATGGCACGCGCTATTGTGCGCGAACCTGCGGTGTTCTTGTTTGACGAGCCGCTGTCGAACCTTGACGCCAAACTACGCGTGCAGATGCGCCACGAAATCCGCCGGATCCACAATCAAATTTCCGCCACTTCGGTCTTTGTGACCCATGATCAGGCCGAGGGCATGACTTTGGCCGACCGTTTGGTGGTGATGAACAAGGGCGTGATCGAACAGGTTGGCACACCGGAAGAAATCTACCACGCCCCCGCTTCGGTTTATGTCGGCGGGTTTATCGGCTCGCCGGCGATGAACTTCATGGGCGGCATGGTGGCGCCTAAACAGGCCTGCGTGGCGCTGGAAAATGGCTGCCGGATTGCGATCCCGCAAGCCTTGGCTGCAGCCCATGCCGGCCACTTGGTGCAAATCGGCCTGCGCCCCGAGGCGTTAAACCTTGTACCTGCCGGAATGGGCGCATTTGACGCCACCTTTGATTTCTTCGAAGAACTGGGCCCGGCCCGCCTTTATCACTTCCGGTTTGAGGATTTGATGATTGCTGTCTTGTCATCCGACAAGCCACCCGTTCAGGTGGGCCAGCCCATGGGTCTGAAAATCGCGCCGGAAGCGGTGCATCTGTTTTCAGCAGACACCGGCAAGCGGTTGGAAGCGTCCCAAAAGGCTACGGAATCCGTGTTGGTTTAAGGTGCGGGCAAGGTCAGCGGCAGGGCGCGGCCACCTTGTGGCGCGCCCTTCCCTGCACGGCGGCTTGCCGCTATAGTGGGTACATCTGCGGGCTTTTGCCCGTAGCCTGACCCATACGCTGAAAGGCCTTTGCTTCATGACCCTGTTCGGCCGTCTTGCCTGCCTTTTATCCGCCACCCTTGTTGCGGCCCTGCCCGTGCAAGCCTTTGAAACGGCAGCACCCCATGCTTGGGTTTATGACATGACAACCCAGACCGTGCTGTTGGACAAAGACGGCGATTTGCCGGTACCCCCCGCCTCGATGGCAAAACTGATGACCATCGAAATGCTGTTTGAAGCCTTGTCCGATGGCCGCGTGCAAATGGACACCACCTTTGGCGTGTCGGATGCAGCGGTTGCCTTCACAGCCTTGGGCGGATCGACCATGTATCTGCAACAGGGCGACAGACCCACAGTGGAAGATCTTATCAAGGGCATGATCGTGAACTCTGGCAACGATGCCTGCACGGTCGTGGCCGAAGGCTTGGAAGGTTCTGAAAAAGAATTCGCCCGCAAGATGACCGAACGGGCCAAGACTTTGGGCCTAGAACACTCTACCTTTGCCAATTCTTCTGGCTGGCCCGATCCCAACCAAAAGATGAGCATGCGCGACCTTGGCATGCTTTCAGCCCATATCATTTCAACCTACCCCGAGCTTTACCGCCAGTTTGCCGATACCGAGTTCAACTACAAAGACCGCGCGCCAGCCAATGCCGACAATCGCAACCCGATTTTGGGCGTGGTGTCCGGGGCCGATGGGTTGAAAACCGGCCATACGACCGAAGCGGGCTTTGGGATGGTTGGATCGGTCCTGCAAGGAGAGCGGCGGATTGTGTTTGCCTTTTCGGGCCTGACTTCGAAGGAAGAGCGCGCCACAGAGGCAGAGGCCACCGCCAATTGGGCTTTTCGGCAGTTTTCGTTAAAAACCACTGTCAAGGCTGGGCAGGAAGTGGCGCAAGCGCCGGTGTTCTTAGGCGATGCGCAAAGCGTGGGCTTGGTTGCGGCCCAGAATCTACGCCACTTGATGCCAGCAGGTGCGGCAAGCCAAGTGGCAGGAGATGTGGTCTATATTGGCCCGATCAAGGCCCCGATCGCCAAGGGGACAAAGCTGGGAGAGTTGATCGTGCATGTCCCCGATTTGGGGGATCAGCGGGTTGACCTTTTGGCTGCGGCGGATGTGGGGGTCGCAGGTTTTACGGCGCGACTTTCCGTGGCAGTAGACTATTTGCGCGCCAAATACGGTCTTTGATCCATGGCAGGGCGCTTTTGGTCGTTTGAAGGCATCGACGGATCGGGCAAGTCCACCCAAACCCGCTTGCTGGCAGAGGCCTTGCGCACAGCGGGCCATGAGGTGGTTTTAACCCGCGAACCGGGCGGCAGCCCCGGAGCCGAGCAAATCCGCCGTCTGGTGCTGGAAGGTAAAAGCGACCGCTGGTCCGCCGAGACCGAGATTTTGCTTTTCACCGCAGCGCGGCGCGATCATCTGGAAAAGACCATCCGCCCCGCCTTGGCGCGCGGGGCTGTGGTGATCACCGACCGCTTTGCCGACAGCACGCGGATGTATCAAGGCATCTCGCGCGGGGATTTGGCCCAAGTGGTGGATGATCTGCACGCGCTGATGATTGGGGTAGAGCCTGACCTGACCTTTCTGATCGACCTGCCCGCAGAAATGGGTCTTGCGCGCGCGCATAGCCGTGCCGGACCAGAGATGCGGTTTGAAGACATGGGACTGGCCTTGCAAAGCCAAATGCGCCACGGCTTTTTGGCCTTGGCGGCGAAACTCTCCCGTTTTGCCGTGATCGACGGAACCCAATCACAAGACGACATTGCGGCCCAGATCTTGGCCATAGCCCAAGCCCATCTGGGATGAGCGATATCCCCGAACCTGATTGCTTAGAAGGCGCGCCCCATCCGCGCCAAACTGTGCAGGTGTTTGGGCATAAAGCCGCAGAGGCTGTCTTTCTTGAGGCCTTTAATGCCCAGCGCGTGCACCACGCTTGGCTGATCAGTGGCCCCAAGGGCGTGGGCAAGGCCACCCTCGCGTGGCGCTTGGCGCGGTTCTTGCTGGCAACCCCCGAAACGGAAGGCGGCTTTTTCGCAGCGCCCAAACCCGAAACGTTGGATATTTCGGCCAATGATCCTGTGGCACACCGCCTGCTGGCCCTGTCCGAACCACGGTTGTTTTTGCTGCGTAGACCCTATGATGAAAAGACCGAACGGCTGCGGGGCGACATCACGGTCGATGAAACCCGCAGCTTGCGGACCTTCTTGGGCCTTTCAGCCGCAGACGGCGGGCGGCGCGTGGTGATCATCGACAGCGCGGACGAGATGAACAGGTCTGCTGCCAATGGCATCTTGAAACTGCTGGAAGAACCACCTGCCAAGGTCACCTTCTTGATCATCAGCCATCAACCCGCTGACCTGCTGCCCACGATCCGCTCGCGCTGCCGCGATCTGCGACTTGCACCCCTATCGCCAGCCGACCTTTCCGACGCCTTGACCCAAGCAGGCGCTGCGATTGAGGCCGACGACCGCGATGGTTTGGCGCAATTGGCCGGAGGTTCGGTGGGCGAGGCGTTTCGCCTTTCACACCTTGAGGGGCTGAAGCTTTATAGCACCCTCATCCGCCTTTTCTCGACACTGCCCAAGTTAGACCGCCCCCTCGCCCGCGCCGTGGCTGAAGCGGGGGCCAATCGCAAAACGCCCGAGGCCTTTGATTTGACTGTCACCTTGCTGGACGCGCTTTTGGCGCGTACCGCCCGCGCTGCCGCCACCCGCACCCTGCCACCAGAAGCAGCCAAGGGCGAATCGGCCCTGATCGAGCGGTTGGCGCAAATTCCCGAGGCAGCACTGGTATGGGCCGATCTGGCGCAACATTTGGGCTTGCGGGCGCGCAAGGGAAAGGCTGTAAATCTTGACCCCGCCGCCCTTCTGATGGATATGCTTCTGAATGTCGACGAGACGGCGGCACAGGTCGTCCAAAGGTGACAAGATGAACGCCCCTTACGAACTGGTTGACAGCCACTGCCACCTTGATTTCGCCGACTTTGCGCATGAACGCGGGGCTGTGGTTGCCCGCGCGCGCGCCGCAGGCGTGGGCCGCATGGTGACGATCTGCACCAAGTTGCACCAAGAACCCGCCGTGCGTGCCATTGCCGAAACCTTTGAGGGCGTTTTTTACGCCGCAGGCACTCATCCGATGTCCGCCGCCAGCGAGCCGATGGCCACGCTGGACCAATTGGTCGCCTTGGCGCGCCACCCCAAGTTTGTGGGCATTGGCGAGACGGGCCTAGATTACCATTACACAGCCGAAAGTGCAGAGGTGCAAAAAACCTCGTTGCGGGTGCATATCGAGGCGGCGCAAGTAACGGGGCTGCCCTTGATCATCCACGCGCGGGCCGCCGATGACGACATTGCCGCCATCTTAGCCGAAGGGATGCGTGCCAAGCCCTATGCCTGCGTGATGCACTGCTTTTCCTCGGGCGCACATCTGGCTGCGGCTGCGCTGGAGATGGGATTTTATCTGTCGATGTCGGGCATTGCGACCTTTCCCAAAAGCACCGAGCTGCGCGATATTTTCGCCGCAGCCCCCATCAACCGCATTCTTTTGGAAACCGACAGCCCCTATCTGGCCCCGATCCCGCATCGTGGCAAACGCAACGAACCCGCCTATACCGCCTTTACGGCCAAAACGGGCGCCGCACTCTATGGGGTGACTGAGGCAGAGTTTGCCGCCGTCACAACCGCGAACTTTGATCGCCTTTTCACCCGCGCAGCTCGCAAAGCACAGGCCGCATGATGGCAAGTTTGCGGTTCACCATTCTGGGATGCGGGTCTTCGGGCGGGGTACCGCGATTGGGTGGTGATTGGGGCACTTGCGATCCGACCAACCCCAAAAATCGCCGCCGGCGTTGTTCGATGCTGGTCGAGCGGATCAGTGGCGATGCGCGCACAAGGGTGCTGATCGACACGTCGCCTGATATGCGCGATCAGTTGTTAGATGCGGGCGTGGGCACATTGGACGGGGTGGTCTTTACCCATTCCCACGCCGATCATACCCACGGCATCGACGATCTGCGCCAGATCGTTTTTAACACGGGCAAACGCTTGCCCGTCTGGGCCGATGGCCCAACCGAGACTGCGCTGATTGCACGGTTTGGCTATGCCTTTTTGCAACCCAAAGACTCGCCCTATCCGCCGATTTTGGACCTAAACGCCATCTGCGATGCGCCCTTTGACGTGACAGGCCCCGCAGGCCCCATTCGCTTTTCGCCCTTCAGCGCTGACCATGGCGCCATGATCGCTTTAGGCTTTCGCATCGGGCCCTTGGCTTATCTTCCCGATGCCGTGGCCCTGCCAAAGGAAAGCTGGGCCTGTTTGGAAGGCTTGGATGTTTGGGTGGTCGATGCCCTGCGCCGCAAGCCGCACCCGACCCATGCGCATCTAGACATGACCTTGGGTTGGATAGAACAAGCCAAGCCCGCCCGCGCCGTGCTGACCAATATGCATCTGGATATGGACTACGAAACCCTGCGCGCAGAATTGCCCAAGGGCATCGACCCTGCCTATGACGGCATGACGATCACATTTGACACCATCGCCTGATATGGGCTTGTTGTTAGACGTCATCCTGCCGGTCTTTGTCGTCATCGGGTTTGGCTATGGCATGGCCAAATGGGGCGGCATGCCCGAAAGCGTGGTAGATGCGCTCATGTGGTTTGCCCAAAGCATTGCCGTTCCTGCCCTGTTGTTTCGCCAAATCGCCCTGATCGACTTAAAAACCAGCTTTGACCCCGGACTGATCGGCAGCTTTTACGCCGGCGGGTTCTTGTGCTTTGCCGCCGGTTTTTTCGGCGCGTGGAAGCTATTTTCACGACCCTTGGAAGAAGCCGTAACAACGGGCTTTGCCTGTATGTTCTCCAACTCCTTGCTTTTGGGCCTATCCATTACAGAACGCGCCTATGGGCCTGCGGCTCTCAGCGGCAATTACGCCATCATCGCAATGCATTCTCCGATGTTCTATGCCTTTGGCATCACCTTGATGGAGCTGGTGCGCAACCATGGGCAGGGTCTGACGGGACGGGTTCTGACGGTGAAGGTGGTTAAGGCGATTTTCAGCCAATCCTTGGTTTTGGCGATTACCTTGGGTTTTTTGGTCAACCTGTCAGGAATTGCTTTGCCCAGCGCCTTGGACGCGGCGAGTGAGATGCTGGGCAAAGCGGGTCTTCCCACGGCGCTGTTTGGTTTGGGCGGGGTGCTGAACCGCTATCGCCCCGAAGGCGACAAGGGCCTGATTGCCTTGATTGTGGGGGTGTCTTTGGTACTGCACCCCGTGACCACTTATGGTTTGGCAATGCTGTTCCAGCTGGATGTGGCAAGCCTTCGTTCGGCCACCGTCACGGCGGCCATGCCACCCGGGGCAAATGCGTATCTTTTTGCGCATTTGTATGCGACAGGGCGCAGGGCCAATGCATCGGCCGTGTTGATTGCCACCGGGTTATCGATTTTCACAGCGTGGATTTGGTTGCAGATCCTACCATAGGTTTTTGTTTTAAAACCTAAATCACCTTGCGCCGCGCGCGTGGAAGATAAAGCCTAGAAAGTTCAGCAAAACCTGCGCGGCCAAAATCGCGGTGGATTGGCTGTGGTCGTAATCAGGCGCAACCTCGACCAGATCGATCCCCACGATGTCATGGGCCTTGGCCACGGCTTGCAGCAGTTCCAACACCTCGTAATACAAAAAACCGCCGTGGCTGGGCGTGCCCGTGCCCGGCGCGATAGAGGGGCAAAAGCCGTCGATGTCGATCGTCACATAAAGCCGCGCGCCTTTGGGGATGCGGTCTGCCACGCCCTGCGGCCCAAGTGCGCGAAACTGACGTACGGACAGAATATCCGATCCCATCGCCCGCGCCACCTCGTACCCGTCGCGCGCGGTAGAAGACACGTTGCGAATGCCGACCTGCGTTAGGCCCGTGACATAGGCTTTCTCTGCCGCACGGCGCAGGGGAGAGCCGTGCCCCACCTTCACCCCGTGGCGTTCGTCGACAAAATCCAGATGCGCGTCGATTTGCAGGATATGGATCGGGCCTTGACCGGCAAAAGCCTCGACACAGGGGATGTTGATGGAATGATCGCCGCCAATCACCACGGGCAAAGCGCCCGCACGCAAGATCGCCTCGACCCCCTTGCGAATGTTGGCGTGGCTTTGGGCCGTCTCGGTATGCACAATATCGGCATCGCCGATATCGACGATGCGCACCGATTGCGGCAGATATGTCGCGTCATCCTCGTGGTCATAGGCCCCCGCATGGCCAAAGCTGAACAAGGTTGACGCCTCGCGCACCGACCGCGGGCCAAAGCGGGCGCCGGCGCGAAACTGGGTGCCAAAGTCAAAAGGCGCGCCCATGACGGCGACATCGGCGTCAATCTGCCCCCAGTCTTCGACATAGGGGCGCTTGCCAAAGGTAGCGATGCCCACAAAGGGCAGGTTCAGTCGGCCAGAGTCGTAACTGTGTGCCATGGGGTGTCCCTACTGCGGCGTCATGCCGCGCAACCGTTCTGACCTGCGGCGCAGAAGTTCTACCGAGGCCAGAAGCGCAATCGACACGATCACCAAGATCGTGGCCACCGCCAAAATGGCGGGCGAGATCGCCTCGCGGATACCGTTGAACATCTGACGCGGGATGGTTTGCTGAGCGGGCCCTGCGATGAACAGCACCGCCACGACCTCGTCAAACGAGGTGACAAAGGCAAACAAGGCCCCCGAAATCACCCCCGGAAGGATCAAGGGCATCACGACCTTGAAGAACGTCACCCGTGGGTTTGCCCCCAAGGAATGCGCCGCACGGGTCAAGGATTGGTCAAACCCCGACAGCGTCGCTGTCACGGTGATGATCACAAACGGAATGCCAAGCACCGCATGCGCCACAATCACACCCAGATGGGAATTGGCCAGACACCCCTTTTCTGACAGGAACGGACCGGTAAGGGTGGCAAAAACGCTGTCAGGCGGAACACAGGCTTGGGCGTAAAAAAAGCTCATCCCCACGGCGATAATGATGATCGGAACAATCATTGGGCTGATCAGAATAGCCATGATCAGCCGGCGATAGGGCATTTCGGGGCGCGACAAGCCAAGGGCTGCGATGGTGCCCAGAACTGTCGCCAGAACGGTGGCCCACAGCCCGACCCAGAACGAATTCTTGGCCGCCTGCACCCATGTTGCGCGTTCCCATACCAAAGCCCACCATGTGCTGTCGCGCACTGTGTCTGGCGCAGGATGGCCTAGCGTCAAGAGCGTGTCATACCAGCGCAGGGAATACCCCTGAGGATCAAACGACAGCATCTTTTCGGTAAAGCTGAAATAGGGTTCCGCGTTGAATGACAACGGCACCACAAGCAGGATAGGCGCGATCAGAAAGATGAAGATCAGGGTGCAGATGACCAGATAGGCATAGTGCCAGATCCGTTCCAAGGGCGAGGCGTAAGTTGGAAGTGCCATGATCTGCTCCTTAACCCAACTTCAGGCGGTCAATGCCGACCAGCCGGTCATAAATCCAGTACAAAACCAAAATCGCCGCCAGCAGCATGGCCGCCAGCGCTGCCGCCAACGACCAGTTTGATTTGGACATGTGAAAGCTGATCAGGTTTGAAATCAGCTGCCCTTCAGCACCGCCCACCAAGGCCGGGGTGATGTAATAACCCACGGCCAGAATAAACACCAACAGCGACCCCGCCGCGATCCCGGGCAAGGTCTGTGGCAGATAGATGCGGCGGAACGTGGTCCATGATGTGGCCCCAAGGCTGCGCGCGGCACGGGCATAAGAGGGCGGAATAACCCGCATCACCGAATAAAGCGGCAAAATCATAAAGGGCAGCAAAACATGCGTCATCGCGATAATCGTGCCTGTCATGTTGTACATCATCGACAGGCGACCCTCATCCGACAAAACCCCCATCCAGACAAGGGCGTCATTCACAATCCCTTGTTCTTGCAACAAAGCAATCCACGCCGTTGTGCGCACCAACAGCGATGTCCAGAACGGCAACAACACCAGAATCATCAAAAGCGATGATTTGGACATCGGCAAAACGGCCAGCAAATGCGCCACCGGAAAGGCCAGCAGCATGCAAATGACCGTGATGATTCCCGACACAAGGAAGGTCTTGAAAAAGAGGTACAGGTATATTCTTTGCTTATCGTCGCCACGCTGCCATCCGGTTTCGGTCAGCTTGCGGTCGGTTGCGACCTGATAGAAATCGGTCGTCCACTTTGACGCGGCGGCTTCCATTGCATACCACAACTCGGGCGCACCCCATGCATGGTCCAATGTCAGCAGCGCGGCCTTGAACGGCGGCTGCATATCGCCCGCCTCGCGTGCGCCTTTCTTGAACAGGCTGATGGTGCCGGGCACGGTATAATTGATCCGCGTGCCCGCCATGCCGGTGTTCTTGGTGGCTTGCATCTGGGCAAGGTCGGTAACCAAGGCCGCAAATGCCGCTTCGGGTGGGTTCATGTGGTCAAAATCTGAATTGGCCTGAAACCATGCGGTCAGGGTCGGCGAGGATTTTGAAAATCCATCATGCTCGACCGAGCGTTTCAACATGTAGCCAATCGGGATCAGAAAGGTCAAAAGCACGAAGATCAGAAGCGGAAACACCAGCCAAAAGGCCTTGCGCTTTGAACGGGCTTGGGCGGCCGCAAGGGCCTCGCGCAAGGGACGGCCATCGGCAGTTTTCAAAAGCTCTGTCGTGGCCGTTGTCATGCCGCGTTCCTTTTTGGGCTATTTGGGCGCGGAGATTTCCCCCCGCGCCCTGTTTTGGGCCTTGACCCGATTATTGCGCCAACCAAGCTTGGAAACGCTCGTTCAGTTCTGCGTCATGGTCGACCCAGAAGTCTGCCGACGACAGCAGCGCGTTGGTCAGGTTTTCAGGCGCGGTCGGCAGGTGCGGTGCCATCACCGTCTTGCCGTCCTTATAGATGATCTCTTCGGCCATCGACGACTTGCGGGCCGGGCCGTAAGAGATCTGCTGCGCAGAGGCACGCAGGCCTTCGGTGGATGTTGCGAACGCAATGAATTCCATCGCATCAGCCATGTTCGGCGCGCCCTTTGGAACAACGAACATTTCGTTCTCGTAGACCTGACCATCCCAGACGATCTGGAATGGCTTGCCTTCGTTCATCGCAGCAGCAAACAGACGGCCGTTGTAAGCCGTGGTCATGACAACTTCGCCGTCAGCCAAAAGCTGCGGCGCCTGAGAGCCTGCTTCCCACCAAACAACATCCGCTTTGATGCTGTCGAGTTTGGCGAAGGCGCGATCCACGCCCTCAGGGGTCGACAGCACCGCATAAACTTCGCCAACCGGAACGCCGTCACCAATCAAGGCAAACTCCAGAACAGCTTTGGCCGACTTGTGCAGGCCGCGCTTGCCCGGGAACTTGGCAAGGTCGAAGAAATCAGCCGCGGTTGCCGGAGCGGCACCGGTAAACTTGGTAGTGTCAAAGCCGTAGACGTTGGCCCAGATGTCGGTCGACACCGCGCATTCGGTCACAGCGCCAGCCAAGAAGTCGTCAGCTGCGGGCGTGCCATCGGGGGCGGCCGGCAGGCTGGCCACGTTGATTGGCTCTAGCATACCTTCGTCGCAAAGACGAATGCCGTCGGCATATTCGACCGAGGCCACGTCAACGGTAACGTTGCCAGCTTCGACCATCGCCTTGATCGCCGGAGCAGGGTTGTCGCTATCCACCATGATAGTGGCTTTGCCGGTGGCCGCGATGAACGGCTTCACAAAGGCTTCGGTCTGGGCTTCGCCGTAAGCGCCGCCCCACGACATCACCGTGATATCGGCGTTTGCCGCAACGGCAAAACCGGTCAGCGCGGTGGACAGGATTAGGATCTTCTTCATGCAACTCTCCATGTTGTACGGTAGCTTGGTTTTGTTCAGTTCAGTTTCGTGCAGTTCAGTTTCGTGGCAGCCAAGTGTTCAATGACACTTCTCAAGGGTCAAGCGCACGGGCATCTTGGGGATGCCAGCCGACCTTGATCTTTTCGCCCGGCACAAGGACACGCTGGCCTTGGGCGTTGCGGGCTTTGATGACGAAATCTTCGGACCCTGCAACGCGCAGCCGGGTGCGAAAGAGATCGCCCATATAGATAAATTCCAGAACTTCCGCATCGATCGTATGCACGCCTGCGGGCATCATCTCGGGCTTGAATTCCACCCGTTCAGGACGAATGGACACCACAGTTTTTGCACCGATCGTGGTGACATTGACGGGGGTGGCGTCAATCACCTCTCCGGTCGCCAAACGCACCAGACAGCGACCACCGCTGATGTCTTCAATTACCCCCGCCAAGCGGTTGTTTTCGCCGATAAATTGCGCGACAAAGCTGTTGTCGGGGCGTTCATACAGATCTTGTGGGGTGGCCAGTTGCTGGATGCGCCCATCGTTGAAGACGGCGACACGGTCTGACATCGTCAGCGCCTCGCCCTGATCATGGGTCACATAAACCACCGTGATGCCAAGGCTTTCGTGCAGGTGCTTGATTTCAAACTGCATATGCTCGCGCAGTTGCTTGTCCAAGGCCCCCAAGGGTTCGTCCATCAAAACCAAGGCCGGGTCAAACACCAAAGCCCGCGCCAAGGCGATGCGTTGCTGTTGGCCGCCCGAAAGCTGTGCGGGACGCCGGTTCAGGAAGGCCCCCATCTGCACCATATCCAAGGCACGTTTCACCTTGGCCTCGCGTTGGTCACGCGCCATGCCGCGCACTTCTAGCGGAAAGGACAGATTTTCGCCGACTGTCATATGCGGAAAAAGGGCGTAGTTCTGAAACACCATCCCAATGCCGCGCTTGTGCGGTGGCACTTGGTTGATCGGGCGACCGTCCAGCGTGATCTCACCGTGCGTGGCCGTTTCAAAGCCGGCCAGCATCATAAGGCACGTGGTTTTGCCCGACCCAGACGGCCCCAGCATCGTCACGAATTCGCCTTTGCCAATGGCAAGGTTCAAATCCTTGACCACCAACGACACGCCATCATAGCTTTTTTGCACATGGTCGAACACGACAAACGCCGTGCCGGCGCTCGGCTTGCCACCCAATTGAGCGCTAGACTGTGTCACCCTTTTCTCCCCATCGACGTGGCCGTTGGTCGGCCTTGATGCTTATAAGTTAAGCCTCTGCCTAACATCAATGCAATTGGCTTGCATAATAACAAGGCTAGCCACGGCAAAGGCCCGACGATCAGTCTTTTTGCGCCGAATTTGTTGATGGGAACGCCAAAGTGACCAGAAAATAGGCGTTTGTGACGCGATCGAGCAAAGGCTTAAAGGCTGGCCGATGGGCGCCTTCCGCTAGGCCTGCGATTCGTGGGTTGGGGGATGCCGCCGCGAAAGCCGTCAGTTCAAGTGTAGCGACATCTGCCGAGCGTTTGCGCGGTTTTCATCGGCAAATACGTAAGTTTTTTTGAAAAGCCCGGCCGGATTGGTGCGGATGAAAGGACTCGAACCTTCACTCCGATTAAAGAACAGCGACCTCAACGCTGCGCGTCTACCAATTCCGCCACATCCGCATTGATCCGGCTCGGGGTGTGGGCGTGATAACGAAGGCCGCGCGCGAAGGAAAGAGGTTTTATGGGAAGTACCCGCACCTTTTGCAGGATAAGGGCAGCGCACTGGACGGGCACAGTCGAGGGGGATATTAACGCGATATGCCGCAGATAACCACACTTCCCAGCCTTGCGCCCTATGTCGAAACCTTGGCCGCGATGGAAGCCCAAGTGGCTGCGATCGCCGCAGGCAAGGCAAAAGAGGCAATCTGGCTGTTGGAACACTCGCCGCTTTATACAGCAGGCACGTCCTCTAAGCTGGAAGATTTAACTGACCCAAGCCGCTTTCCCGTTCATGTGGCGGGGCGAGGCGGGCAATATACCTATCATGGGCCGGGCCAGCGGGTGGCTTATGTCATGCTCGATTTGAACAAACGGGGGCGCGATGTGCATCAGTTCGTCACAACGCTTGAGGCTTGGGTGATCGGAACCTTGGCCGCTTTTAACGTTAAGGGCGAGCGCCGCACTGGGCGCGTGGGGGTTTGGGTGACGCGCCCGGACAAGCCCAAGAATGCGGATGGCACTGTGCGCGAGGATAAAATTGCGGCCATCGGGGTGAAACTACGCCGATGGGTCAGTTTTCACGGCATTTCGATCAATGTCGAACCTGACCTAAGCCATTTTTCCGGCATCGTGCCCTGCGGCATCCGCGATCATGGCGTCACCTCTTTGGTCGATCTGGGCCTGCCCGTCACCATGGCCGATCTGGACGCCGCCCTTTTGGCCGAATTCCCGCGGCATTTCCCCGACTAGGTCGATCCGCCGCAAGCAAAAAACGACGCCGTTGGCTGTCGCAATCAGACAGATTGGCCAAGCCGCCAGAAAAAATGCAAAAAAAGTCACGTAGGCCTTACATTTTATGGGCTAAGATCCAAGTCTGACATTGCTCTGGACACGGGCGCAAACTAAGTAGTCTTGCAATCGGAGCAGAGTCTTTATCGACCGCGCGCCGAACCTGACACGCAATAGACGGGAGACGCCAATGGCTGACGCAGCCCTGCATGGCCACGACGATGACCATGAGCACAAAGGGTTCTTTACCCGCTGGTTCATGTCAACGAACCATAAAGACATCGGGATATTGTACCTGTTCACCGGCGGGCTTGTTGGCCTGATCTCGGTCATCTTCACCGTCTATATGCGGATGGAGCTGATGTATCCAGGCGTGCAGTACCTGTGCACCGAAGGCCTGCGCTTTGTGGCCGATGCCAGCCAGACCTGTACGCCTGACGGCCACCAGTGGAACGTGATCATCACGGGGCACGGTGTCTTGATGATGTTCTTTGTTGTGATCCCCGCTCTGTTTGGCGGCTTTGGCAACTACTTTATGCCGCTGCAAATCGGCGCGCCGGACATGGCGTTTCCGCGCATGAACAACCTGTCTTATTGGATGTTTGTGGCTGGGTCGGCTCTGGGCATCATGTCAGTCTTTGCACCGGGTGGTGAAGGCGGCACGGGCGCGGGCGTGGGTTGGGTTTTGTACCCGCCGCTGTCATCGAAAGAAGACGGCTACGCGATGGACCTTGCGATTTTCGCTGTCCACCTGTCGGGTGCTTCGTCTATCTTGGGGGCGATCAATATGATCACCACCTTCTTGAATATGCGCGCGCCGGGCATGACGATGCACAAGGTGCCGCTGTTTGCTTGGTCGATCTTTGTGACGGCTTGGCTGATCTTGCTGGCTTTGCCGGTTCTGGCCGGTGCCATCACCATGCTGCTGACTGACCGCAATTTTGGGACAACTTTCTTTGACCCCGCCGGTGGCGGCGACCCGATCTTGTACCAGCATATCCTTTGGTTCTTTGGCCATCCGGAAGTGTATATCATCGTGATCCCGGCCTTTGGCATCATCAGCCATGTGATTGCGACCTTCTCCAAAAAGCCGGTGTTTGGCTATCTGCCCATGGTATACGCCATGGTGGCGATCGGGGTGCTGGGCTTTGTCGTCTGGGCGCACCACATGTACACAGTGGGCATGTCGCTGACCCAGCAAAGCTACTTCATGATGGCCACGATGGTGATCGCGGTGCCCACGGGCGTGAAGGTGTTCAGCTGGATTGCCACGATGTGGGGCGGCTCGATCGAGTTCAAGACGCCGATGCTTTGGGCCTTTGGCTTTTTGTTCCTATTCACCGTGGGCGGTGTGACGGGCATCATGCTGGCCCAAGCACCTGTCGACCGGATGTATCACGACACCTATTATGTTGTGGCGCACTTTCACTATGTGATGAGTTTGGGAGCAGTCTTTGGCATCTTTGCCGGGATCTACTTCTGGTTCGGTAAAATGTCGGGCCGCGAATTTCCGGAATGGGCAGGCAAGCTGCACTTCTGGACGATGTTCATCGGTGCCAACCTGACCTTCTTCCCGCAACACTTCCTCGGCCGTCAGGGCATGCCGCGCCGCTATATCGACTATCCAGAAGCCTTTGCCTACTGGAACCAGATCTCGTCCTACGGCGCGTTCCTAAGCTTTGCATCCTTCGTATTCTTCCTTGTGATGATTTTTTACGCGATGTTCTTTGGCAAGAAGATCACCGTCAACAACTACTGGAACGAATACGCCGACACGCTGGAATGGACCCTGCCCTGCCCGCCGCCCGAACACACGTTCGAGCAACTGCCCAAGCGGGAAGACTGGGACCACGCGCACAATCACTAAGACTGAA
>CANIKY010000008.1 GCA_947468085.1 Paracoccaceae bacterium
TTTCGACATATTTTGCATCACTATGTTCCCCTAGGCCAAACGCTTACAGCGCATCGTCATTGGTTTCGCCCGTCCGCACGCGGACCGCAGCCGCCACGTCGAGCACGAAAATCTTGCCGTCACCGATCTTTCCGGTGCGCGCCGTTTTGGTGATTGTCTCAACCACTTGATCGGCCAGTCCATCGGCGACGACGATCTCTATGCGCATCTTGGGCACAAAGTTCACCTCGTACTCTGCGCCGCGATAAATTTCTGTGTGACCCGATTGCAGGCCAAAGCCTTTGATTTCTGTCACCATCATGCCGCGCACACCAATCGTGGTCAGCGCCTCGCGCACTTCTTCCAGTTTGAACGGCTTGATGGCTGCTATAATGAGTTTCAAAATGCACCTCTTTTCTGGAGCGGACCGAACCAGCCCTTGCCTCCACCAACGCCGCTTTCGCAGGTGCAGCACAAGGTTATGTGGGGCGTGCAGCAAAAACGGGCGAGTCTGTTGCACAAAAAATATGCGTACCTGTCATATTGACTACAAATTAGGCAAAATGTGATCCCGAATCAGAAGCAAGACCCGCTCCACATTCTGGCCAAGCTGGGGTATGGTAAGCCAAACAAGCCCAAAAACGGGCACCGCAGCAGCACAGGCACTGATTAAAAATGGCACCCCCCCCCAAAGGTCGGCCTTTGACCGCAGACAGGCGCTATTCTTCGTCATCGGGCGGGCGTGGGAAGCAGCCTATCAAGCCGCCCTCTGCAAAGCGCACACCAAAGCGTAAGCCCGCCCGCAAACGTGGAATTACAGCGGGCTTTATGCATTTTGTGTTGCGGCTGATCTGGAGCTTTTTCTGGCGTACCGTGGCCGTGGGGGCCACGGTCTTAGGCTGTGCCGTCTTATACTTTTACGTCCAACTGCCCCCCGTATCAGCCTTGATCGACGCGCGGGCGCGCGGTTCAGTCACTATGCTGGACGCCAACGATCAAGTTTTTGCGTGGCGCGGCGAAACCTTTGGCGGGCAGGTCACGCCGCAAACTGTGTCGCCCAACCTTCTGCACGCCGTCATCGCGACCGAGGACAAGCGCTTTTACCGGCATTTCGGCATCAGCCCGCGTGGCATCATCTCAGCCGTGGCGATCAACCTGCGGGCCGGGCGCGGCGCGTTCGAGGGCAACGGGGGATCCACCATCACCCAGCAGACGGCCAAGCTGTTGTGCCTTGGCGTGGATTATGATCCGACGCAGTGGAAGTCTGAAAGCGCTTACGAGGATGACTGCCGATCCGGCGGTTTAAGGCGCAAGATCAAAGAAGTGCCCTATGCCTTGGCGATGGAGGCCAAGTATTCCAAAGACGAAATCCTGACGATCTACTTCAACCGCGCCTATCTGGGTGCAGGCAGTCGCGGGTTTGAGGCGGCCTCGCAGCGCTATTTTGGCAAATCGGCGGCCAATTTGTCCCCTTCCGAATCTGCGATGCTTGCCGGCCTGTTAAAAGCACCGTCAAAATACGCGCCCACCAACAACCTGCAACGCGCGCGTGATCGTGCGGCGGTGATCATCGCATTGATGCTGGAACAGGGCTATCTGACAAAGGCCGAGGCGGACGATGCCTTGGCACATCCGGCAGAGCTTTCTCAAGCGGCGGCGCGCAATGCGGGCGGGGCCTTTGCCGATTGGGTGATGGAAAGCACGCCGGCCTATCTGGGCAACACCACAACCGAAGACGTTATCATCAAGACAACCCTAGACCCGCGCCTGCAAAAGGCGGCTGAAGATGCCCTGACAGCGGTGTTCACGCTAAAGCTGAAAGACGGGTCAAACGCCCAAGCGGCCATTGTCGTGATGAGTGCCGATGGCGCTGTGCGCGCTATGGTAGGCGGACGCGATCTGCCGCAGGCGGGTTCGTTCAACCGGGCCACACAGGCGCTGCGACAGACGGGGTCAAGCTTTAAGCCCTTCGTCTATGCCTCGGCGCTGAATATCGGGTGGAGCCCGATGGATTATGTCGAAGACAGCCCGCTCACTTTAAACATTCCCGGTTCCGGCCCCTGGACGCCCAGCAATTACGATAATGAATTCAAAGGTGTCATCCCAATTTATCAGGCCATGCAGGAAAGCCGCAACATCCCCGCCGTCAAGATTGCCATGGCTGTAGGGCTGGATACTGTGCGCACCACCGCGCGCGGGTTTGGCATCTCGGGCGATCTGGCGGCGGGGCCTGCTTTGGCCTTGGGCGCTTCGGAGGCGACCTTGTTGCAAATGACGGGGGCCTATGCCGGCATCTTGAACGGCGGGTCGGCGGTGGCGCCCTTTGGATTGCGCGATCTGTCCTTGAAGGGCGAAGAGACACCCCTGATCGGCCAAGTCGGCGGCATGGGAGAGAGGGTGATCTCGGACATCGCCGCCAAGGAACTGACATGGATGATGACCCAAGTGGTGCAAAACGGCACGGGCCAGCGCGCCCAATTGGGCGACCGCCCAGTGGCTGGCAAAACTGGCACGACGTCAGAGGCAAGAGATGCTTGGTTTATCGGCTTTACCGCCGATTACGTCACGGGCGTTTGGATGGGTTATGACAATAACACCCCCCTTAGCGGTGTCACTGGCGGCGGCATTCCCGCGGAAATCTGGCACGAGGTGATGATGCGTGTCGAAGACGGATTGCCCATCACCCCCTTGCCCTTGATCGTGCCTGAACCACGCCTGCGTCCAGCCCCCGGGACTGACCCGACACCCCTGCCCCCCCAAGGTGGCCAGCCAGAAACATCAGACCCTTTCATGTCAGTCTTGCAACGCTTGCTGGGAGACGGGACCTGATGCCAAAATAAAAGGCCGGGGCGCACCCCGACCTTGGATAGGCGACAAGTTTTGGCCGTTTAGGTGGCGTTCAGCGCTGCTATCAACTTGTCGATATCGCCACCGTTCTTGTCCAATATCGCGCCAATCTCGGTGCGTTCGGACGCCAGCATGTTGACGCCCTCAATGATGATATTGAAGAACAGGTTGCGCCCCGACTTGTCGCCCACCCACCAGCGCAGATCAAACGGCGCCTCGCCCTGCAGAGTTGCTGTCGAGATGACCTCGTAATAGCTTTTGTAGGGCCGTGCGTCTGTCACCTCGATCTTGCCGCCGATAAACTCGCGAAAGCGGCGGCCATATTTGCGGCTGATATAGCCCTTATAGGCCTTGGTGAAGGTCGCCATCTGCCCATCGCTTGCAGATTTTGAGGCAGGACCAAGGGCCGAACGGGCAATCGTGGCCACATCAGCATAGGTCGCAAAAATTTGCTCAAAGTCCCCAAACATAGCGTCTTCGGACTTGCCCGAATTGATCGTGGTATTGATGTCAGCGATCAGCTTATCCACAAGTTGGCGCGCTTGATCGACGGTTAAGGCCCGAACGGGCAAGGCAAAGGCCAAAAAGCCTGTACCTGCTGCCAGCCCCGCGCCAAAAGCGCGGCGAGTCAGGTGCATCGAGGTGGTTTCGGTCTTACTGCGCATAGGGGTCTTCAAACTCCGACTCGGCGGTGGGTTGGCCTAGACTGTGACGGCGGCTTTCAAGATACAATAGCCGCGCTTGGGCGTATCCGTCTGCACTATCATATAGGATCGAATCGAACGTTTCGGAATAGCGGCCACGATCGCCAATTCTAGCCGCAACCTTTGCAAATGTGCCAATCCAGCGCTTTTGTTTAGGTACCAACAGGCTTGCAGGGTCAAGCACCGCATCCACCACCGTCCCCAACGCGTCACGTTGGGTTGAGGGGCCGTACAGCGGCAGTTCCACATAGGCCCCTTCGCCCATTCCCCAGACGCTGAGGGTTTCGCCAAAATCTGTCTCTTGGGCAAGCAGGCCCATCTTGGTGGCAGGATCAAACAGCCCCCCGATCCCAATGGAAGAGTTCAACGCAAGCCGCAGCGTGTTGTTCAACGCAGGGCGAAGCTTGGCCTGCAAAAGATCGTTGGCCACGGTGCTGGGTAGAGAAAGGTTGCCCGCAAAGTTGTTAACGCCGCGAAACACAGGGTCTGGGACAAACCGGGTGGCCTTGGTGGCCAAGGGGCGCACAACATAGGTGTCCAACTTAAGGTTCAAAGCATGTGTGGCGCGGTTTTGCGTTTCAAACGGGTCATTGATACCCTGGGGGGGCATCGCTGGCGCACAAGCTGATAGGCCAGCGACAAACACGCCTAAAGCGAGCCCGACTGCCAACATCGGGATTTTGTGCGGTTTTTGGCTATGCTTGGTAACAAAGGTCGTCATTCTGGTCGGGCCGTTCCAAATCCATTTGCTAGTCTTTTACTATTTGCGTGCAACGTCTATGCTTTGACGAAGAACAAGACAACGGACAAGCGCATTGCTTCTCGCACCCAAGTAATTTATCGCCGAACCTTGCGAACAAGTCAGGATTAGACCGATGGCGCCGATCGAATTCAAGCGTGGCCGAGATGAGCTGGACGCAGCGCGGCGCGCGATGCGCGGCCTTTTGTTTGCTGCCTTTTTCTTTTCGATCTTTGTCAATTTGCTGATGCTGACCGGCCCGCTTTACATGTTGCAGGTCTATGACCGCGTGCTGGGCAGCCGCTCGGAACCGACGCTTTGGGCTTTGTCGGGCCTGATGGCAGTGCTCTATCTGGCGATGGGTGTGCTGGATTATAGCCGTGGCAGGATCATGGCGCGAATCGGGGCGCGGATGCAACAAAGTCTTGACCGCAGGGTCTTTGCCGCCGCCATGAAACGCATGGCGATAGCGCCGAGTGACCCCGCAGCCTTGGCAGCCCAGCGCGACCTTGAGGCGGTGCAGAGGTTGTGGGCCTCGCCCGTCCTGATCGCTTTGTTTGATATTCCTTGGGCCCCGATGTTCTTGGCCGCGATCTTTGTGTTTGACCAACTGCTTGGCTGGTTGTCGGTGGCGGGTGGGCTTATTTTGGTTGTTGTCACGGTATTGAACCAAGCGCTGACCAAAGGCCCGCTGCAAAAAGCCAGCGCGTCCACCCTGCGCGGCGAGCAGCTTTCTGACGGTATCAAGCAAGAGGCCGAGGTGGTGCACGCCCTAGGCATGACCAATGCCGCGTTTGACCGCTGGCAGCTGGCGCGCCGCTTGGGGCTGGAACACAGCATCGTGGCCTCAGACATAGGCGGGGTATTCGGGACAATTTCCAAAGTCTTCCGTCAGTTTTTACAATCGGGCATGTTGGGGGCAGGCGCCTATCTGGTATTGAAGGGTGAACTAGGCTCTGGCGCCATGATTACGGCGTCAATCTTGCTGGGGCGTGCCTTACAGCCGATTGAAGTGGTGGTGGGTCAATGGGCCCTTGTCACCCGCGCGCAAGAGGGGCGGACTCGTCTTTCAGAACTGCTCACCCGCGTGCAGCCCGAACCAACCCATACCGATCTGCCCCGCCCCCGCGCCCTGCTTGAGGCGCAAAACCTGACCGTCGTGCCCCCGGGCGAAAGCCAAGCTGTCTTGCGGATGATCAACTTTCAGCTGGAACCGGGGCAGGCAATGGGGGTGATCGGGCCGTCTGGTGCGGGCAAGTCCAGTCTGGCGCGAGCACTGATTGGGGCGTGGAAACCCGCTGGCGGCAAGGTACGGCTGGATGGTGCCGCGCTGGACCAATACGATCCTGACCAGTTGGGTAGCTATATCGGCTACTTGCCCCAGCGCATCACCCTGTTTGACGGCACCATCGCCGAAAACATTGCGCGCTTGCAACAAAACCCCGACGGTGCTGCCGTGGTCGAGGCCGCGCGCAAAGCAGCAGCGCACGAGATGATCACCAAACTACCCGATGGTTATGACACCCGCGTCCAAGCCTTGGGCGGCAGGCTTTCCGGTGGACAAATTCAACGTATCGGGCTGGCCCGTGCGCTTTATGGCAACCCCGTGCTGTTGGTGCTTGATGAGCCGAACTCGAACCTCGACAATGACGGATCGGTGGCGCTTAACCAAGCGATCCGCCAGATGAAAGAGGCGGGCTGCGCCGTTTTGATCATGGCGCATAGGCCCGCCGCTATTCAAGAATGCGAAATGTTGCTGGTCTTGGAAGATGGCGCGCGCAGGGCCTTTGGCCCTCGCGATGCGGTGTTAAAGGAGATGGTCAAGAACCACGCCGAAATTGCAAAGTCACCAACGGCCGGAGGTGTGGCATGACACAATCCCCTCTCAATGACGGCCAAAACCCCGTCGATCCCCAAGGCGCAAGCGCCACTGTGCCCGCCACAGCACAGGCCACGGCCTTGGCTAAGGCCGCCCCCACTGCGCTTGATCATCCGCGATCGACCGCGCTGTCCAAACCCACCCGCCCCCTGACTGCGCCCAACACAGCGGCATGGTCGACGCGCCGGCCAATCTGGACAGGCGTTTTAACAGTCATCCTGTTGATCGCCTTTTTTGGCGGTTGGGGCATGATGACCACCATCTCCGGCGCTGTCGTGGCCCCTGGCGTGGTTCAGGTGGAACAAAACCGCCAAATCGTGCAGCACCCTGACGGGGGTGTCGTCGCCGAAATTGCTGTGCAAGAGGCGCAGACGGTGCAGTCTGGCGAGCTTTTGATCCGGCTGGATGGAACCCAAATCAAGGCCAGTCTGGCCATCGTTGAAGGGCAATTATTTGATGCTATGGCGCGCAAATCAAGGCTTGAGGCCGAGCGCGACGATTTGACCGAACTGGCTTTTCCCGCCGAACTCACCGACCTTGCGAAATCCCGTCCCGATGTCGCTGAACAGATCGAAGGGCAAAAGCGCCTTTTTGTCGCCCGTTTGGAAACCCAAAGTGCCCAAATTGACCAGTTGGGCAAAAGGCTTGACCAAATCGCCTCGCAGGGACAGGGAATTGCGGCGCAGATGGCCGCAGTCAGCGACCAGATCGTGCTGCTGCAACCTGAAATCGCCGATCAGCAAACTTTGCTGGATAAGGGCCTTGCGCAGTCAGCCCGAATCATGGACCTGAAGCGCGAAGTGGCGCGACTTGACGGCAATCGGGGCGAGTTGCAATCCAACCTCGCCCAATCCGAAGGCAAGGCCACCGAAACAAAGTTGCAGATCCTGCAAATCAAATCGGCGCGCCGCGAAGATGCCAATACCCAGTTGCGCGATATGGGTGACAAAACCCTGGAACTGGCCGAACGACGCCGTGCTTTGACAGAACAAGTCGATAGGCTAGAAATCCGCGCGCCCGTTTCGGGCATTGTGTTGGGCTTGGCGGTGACGACGCCGCATTCCGTGATCCGTCCGGCCGACCCGATCTTGTACATCATCCCGCAAGACCGCCCGCTGATTATCATCGCCCAAATCCCGCCCATCCATGTCGACGAAGTGCGCGTCGGCCAAGAGGTGCGAGTATCCTTTGCCGCGTTCTCTGCCCGCACCACGCCGCAACTGTCGGGCACCCTGACCACGATTTCAGCCGATGCTATGACCGATCAAGCCTCCCACCAAAGCTTTTACCGCGCCGAGATTACTTTGGAGGCTGGCGAAATGGCTAAGCTGAAAGACAACAAACTTGTGCCGGGCATGCCGGTGCAAGCCTATATTGGTACGGGCGACCGCACACCCATGGCTTACCTTCTCAAACCCTTCACTGATTACTTCCGCATGGCTATGCGCGAGGATTAAGGGCTCCATCATGGCCGTCTTTACGCTGTCATAAGCAGGGCGTAGCGTCACATCAAATGGTCAGCGCCCATCTTTTTTTGGAGGAATCATGTCCACAATCGAAACCCGCCTAACGGCCCTTGGTGTCACCCTGCCCGATGCCCAACCCCCTGCGGCCAATTATGTGCCCTTCGTGCAAGTGGGCAATCAAGTCTATATCTCAGGCCAGATCAGCCGCGATGCTTCGGGCGGGTTGATCATCGGCAAACTTGGCGCCACGATGGATACCGCGCAGGGGGCGCAGGCCGCGAAAACCTGCGCCATAGCACTGCTGGCCCAGTTGAAAGCCGCCTGTGGTGGCGATTTGGGCCGCGTTGTGCGTGCGGTGAAACTGGTGGGCTTTGTGAACTCTACCCCTGACTTTGTCGATCAACCCAAGGTGATCAACGGCGCCTCTGACTTTCTTGTTGCCGCCATGGGAGAGAGTGGGCGTCATGCCCGCTCTGCTGTATCGGCCGTGGCCTTGCCTTTGGGCGTGGCCGTTGAAATCGAAGCCATATTCGAGGTGATTTAATTGCGTGCCCCTTTGCCCATATCCTTTCTGCGCAGCCCCATAGCACACCGCGCCCTGCATGACCGCGCACGGCGCAGGATCGAAAACTCTACCTCGGCCATTCGGGCTGCGCGTGCTGCGGGCTATGGGATCGAGATTGATTTGCAATTGTCAGCGGACGGCGTGGCCATGGTTTTTCACGACGAGGATCTGGGCCGCTTGACCGATGAGGACGGCCCGCTTAACGCCCGCAGCGCTGCCGAACTGGGCCGCATCAAGCTGACAGGGTCGGATGACACAATCCCGACCTTTGCCCAAGTCTTGTCACTGATCGGCGGTGCTGTGCCGCTGTTGGTGGAGATTAAGGACCAAAGCCTGACCATGACACAAACCGATGGCAGGCTGGAACAGGCCACAGCCGCCGATCTGGAAAGCTATTCTGGCGAAGTGGCGCTGATGGCGTTTAACCCCGATTCGGTAGCCCACATGGCACGGCTTTGCCCGAACCGCGCGCGCGGATTGACCACCGCTGCTTATGATACCGATTGGGGCGCATTGAGCGCCGCCACTTGCGATACGCTGCGCGATATCCCCGATTATGACCGCACGCTATGCTCTTTCATCAGCCATGAGGCGCGCGATTTGCACCGCCCACGCGTGGCCGAACTTAAGGCGCAAGGCGCTGCCATTTTGTGCTGGACCATTCGCTCGCCCCAGGCCGAGGCTGAAGCGCGCAAAATCGCCCAGAACATCACGTTTGAAGACTACGCCGCCCCGTTCCCCGCTTGACGCCCCCCCGCACCGCGCCATCATACCGTGTGATGGAGGCGCGGATGACCTATGAAATAGCCCTGCTGAGCGGGATGGCCGAGATCCAAGCTGCCGATTGGGACGGCTTGGCCAACCCTGACGGCGGCGTTCCGGTCGACCCCTTTACCACCCACCGCTTTCTTCTGGCGTTGGACAGGTCGCGATCAACTGGGAAGGGCACAGGGTGGCAGACGCGGCCGTTGGTGTTAACCCAAGACGGCATTTCCGCAGCAGCCATGCCACTTTATGTGAAATCAGACAGCCAAGGCGAATACATCTTTGACCATGGCTGGGCGCAGGCCTTTGAAAACGCGGGCGGCACCTATTACCCCAAACTGCAATCGGCCGTGCCCTTCACCCCTGCTACCGGCCGCCGCTTTCTGGGTGATGCCACTTTGGCCCCGTTGCTTTTGGATGCGGCGATTGGGTTGACCAAAGACAACGGCCTGTCGTCGCTGCACATCACTTTTTGCACGGCGAAGGAGGCGGCGGCATTGGCAGGCCATCAAGGCACATTGCACCGTATCACCCAGCAATTTCACTGGGAAAACAAGGACTACCCAAATTTTGATGTCTTTCTGGGCGATCTCTCCTCGCGCAAGCGCAAGATGATCCGCAAAGAGCGTGAAACAGCGCAGGGCCACGGCCTGACGATCCGTATGCTAACGGGTGAAGACATCCAGCCCCAACATTGGGACGCGATGTGGACGTTTTACCAAGACACCGGCAGCCGCAAATGGGGCACGCCTTACCTGACCCGCGCCTTTTTCGATGAACTGCATGACACGATGCGCGGCGATGTTTTGCTGTGTCTGGCCTTTGACGGCGATCGCGCCGTGGCGGGGGCCTTGAACTTTATCGGCCGCGAAACGCTGTTTGGCCGCTATTGGGGCTGCACGGAAACCTATTCGTGCCTGCATTTCGAACTGTGCTACTATCAAGCCATCGACTGGGCCATTGCCCACGGGCTACAACGGGTCGAGGCGGGGGCGCAGGGCGAACACAAACTGGCGCGCGGCTACCTGCCCACCCCCGTGCATTCCCTGCACTTTATGGCCGACCCTGCCTTTGCCAAAGCCGTTTCGCGCTATCTTGACCAAGAACGCCGTGCCGTGGATGAAGAGATCGAGGTGCTTACCGCCTATGGCCCCTTCCGCAAGACAGAACAGGACGAAAAAGATTAACCTTGAAAGGGCCACCCCATGGCAAACCTGCTGACCCAAGCCGAACGCACCGCTTCTCTGCCAGCTTTGGGCGATACGGGCTGGGGGGCGGTGCCTGACCGCGATGCCATTCGAAAAGTGTGGAAGTTCAAAAGCTTTATCGAGGCGTGGGGCTTTATGTCACGCGCCGCTTTGATTGCCGAAAAGCTGAACCACCATCCTGAGTGGTCCAATGTCTACAACGTGGTCGATGTGACGTTGACCACCCACGATTGCCATGGCCTATCCGGTCTTGACCTTGATCTTGCCACCCGTTTGGACAGGCTGGCACCTGAAGCAACGGTTCAACGCGACCATTCCCAGCCCATTACGTGCCTGTGCCAAGAACATGCGGCCAAAGCACCCTAAACCAAAAGGCCTGCTACCATTTCGACCCGCGTTTGCAAGGTGCTTGGCGCCAGATGCGCGTAGCGTTGGGTCATCGACACGTTGTGATGGCCCAAAAGCGTTTGCACCTCATAAATGCTGGCGCCATTGTTGATCAGCAGGCTGGCATAGGTGTGGCGTAGATCATGGATGCGCACTTGCGCCATGCCAACGCTGCAACGGGCGCGGTCCCATGCGGCGTGAAAACTGTCATAAGGCTGCTTTAGGCGTGGGTTGATGAACAAATTGTCCTGCCGACCTGTGGGCAGCATCAAGCTTTCGGTCTTGGCGCGGATCTCGTCCAAAAGGGCCAAGGCGGCGGTGCTAAGCACAATACGGCGGCTGCGGCCGTTTTTGCTGATGGGTACAGTCCAAATCCGGGCTTCAATGTCGTAATGTGACCAAAGCGACAAACGCGCCTCGCTGCTGCGCGCGCCGGTCAAGATCAACAGCTTGGCAAACAGTTCCAGATAGGGATGTTGGTCGCGTGTGCAGGCGTTCAACAGCGTGCGCAGTTCGGTTGCGGTTAGAAAGTGCTGCTTATAGTCGCCCAAGGGCAGCCGTTTTATCAGGCAGTTCTGGAAGATGTTCTTGTCAATCAACCCCCAGTTCTGTGCCACGTTCAGCATGCGGTTCACCAAGAAAATGTGCTTGTTGATCGTGCCGGGCTTGTAGCGCTGGTTGATCTGGCCGCGAATCCACTCATCCAGAACAAAGCTGGACAGGTCGGCGAGTTTGATCTGGCCCAAACCGCCGCGCATATGGCGATCAAACACATATTTCACGATGCGTGGCCGGCGGCGTGTGGCTTCGGCATGGGGGTAGAAGTGTTTGTCGAAAAACTCGGCCAGAAGAATATTGCCTGGATGGGCTTTTTCGGCAGGGACTGGGTCTGGCTCTGAGAAGAGCCGCCATTTGGGAAGCATGCGCATGGATATTACCTTCGATGAGCTTGTATTCGTTTCTATAGGTTTTTTACCGGGTGACGCGCCTTACGAAAGTGATAACTTCTCTGCCCTTTCGTTAGAAAAAGCACATCGTATTTCTAAATCAATAATGATTCAGATTTATGGCGATTCGTCAGGTTTGTGTTTTAAGCGATTCAGCCTATCCCATGCCGATACCTTCCAGATCATCGTGTAAAAAACCGCCACGATTCAGCCATGGAAAAGCTGATTGGCAAAGTGCCAGTTCATTTCCAAAAAACCTATGCAATGACGGACGGTTGAACAACAGTAGCCCTTTCTTTTCTGGTGATTGTGATTTTGGGGGGAAACGGTCAAGTGCCTGCACTTTTAGCGCTGTGGCGGGAATTGACCAAAAAGATAACGCTAAACAAACAGTAGCCTTCATCTAATCAATACAGGATTAGATTCTTCTTGCTACCACCATCCTGGGCATGACCGCAGGCTTCGCTGCTGCTGAAGTTAAAGTGGGCGGTTCGGCTAAGGCTGGTATCGCGTCTGCAGATGGCGGCGACTTCGCTGCTTACAGCGCTGTCAAGATCAAGTTCACCGGCTCGGGCGTCACCGACGGCGGCCTGGAATTCGGCGGCAGCACCGACACTACGATCGGCAACAAGTACGATTCGCTGGGTGACTTTGATGACGCATCGGTGATCGGTAGCACCGGCACCGGTTCTTGGGGCGTTCCCACTGTCTTCCTGTCGGGTAGCTTCGGCAAAATCTCGTTCTCCAAAGATAACCTAGACTTCTTCGACGACACCAACGGCGGCGCCGATGTGCAGTATGACTACACGGCTGGCGACGTGACTGTTGGTTTGGTCGCCGACCTCGAAACCTCCAACTACTCGGCAAAGCTGTCGGCAAGCGTTGGCGGCGTGGCTTTGTCGGTTGACGCTGACACCTATGACATCTGGAATGCCTCGGCTGCTTACACCTCTGGCCCGACAACCATCACCCTGTCGGCCAATTCGGGCGACGTTCAGAAAGTCAAAGTGGCTTACTCGGCTGATGGCATGAGCGCCTCTGCCAAGTTCGGCACCGACGATTCGTGGGAAATCACCGGTGGCTACACCGCTGGTGCTATGTCGCTCGCCATCTTGGCTAACAGCAGCGAATACCAGGAAGTTACCGTTTCCAGCGACCTGGGCGGCGGCGCTTTGATCGTTGCTGGCGCGAACAACGACCAGGACATGTTTGCTGGCGTAGAACTGTCGTTCTAATCGACCCCACTTCCAAAACGGAAAGGGCGGGCATTTGCCCGCCCTTTTCTATTGCCCCACCTGCCGTGGTGCAGGGTTACATCGCCCCAAGCAAGCCTTCGCCCGCCGATACGGAACACGCACCGGGGTTATCCTCGACGTTCAGCACCTTGACCACGCCGTCCACAGCCAGCAGCGCATAGCGCAGCGACCGGGGCGCGCCACGCACAAAGCCTGCGGCAAAGTCTAGGCCCAGCGCTTGGGTGAAAGACGCGTCCGGATCGGATGCCATCACGATGCCCGCCGCCGTCGCACCCGTCGCCTCGCCCCAAGCTTTCATCACGAAGGCGTCGTTGACCGACACGCAGATGATCTCGGTTACGCCTTTGGCTTTGAACTGGTCCATGTTGCGGATGAACGACGGCACATGGGCTGTCGAACAGGTGCTGGTATAGGCCCCCGGCAAACCAAAGATCACCACGGATTTGCCCGCCAGCCGTTCGGCCATGGCAATATCGCTGATCCCGTCAGTGCCTGCCACCATCAAGGTGCCGGCTGGAACTTTATCGCCCACTGTAATCGTCATTCTTGAACCCTCGCGCGTTGCGTTTCGTTGGAAGCCAGATATAGGCTGGCCTTGGGTTTTCGACCAGTGGGGGAATGATGCAACAATTGGTAATCGTTGGGGCTGGGCAAGCGGGGGCTGCGGCGGCGGCCAAATTGCGCGCCTTGGGATTTGCTGGTTCCCTGACTTTGATCGGGGCAGAGACAGCCCCCCCCTACCAGCGCCCCCCGCTTTCCAAGGCCTATCTTATGGGCGAGATGGAAGAAGCCCGCCTTTGGCTGCGCGCGCCCGAGTTTTGGGCCGAGGCGCAGATTACCTTAAAGCTGGGCGCTGCGGTGACAGCGATTGACACCACAGCGCAGACCGTGCGCTTGGGCGATCAGGTGCTGGGCTATGACGCCTTGATCTTGACCACCGGCTCTACCCCGCGCCGTTTGCCCGCCGAGATTGGTGGCGAACTGGACGGCGTTTACGCCGTGCGGACCTTGGCCGATGTCGATGCGATGCGGCCAGAGTTTGTCGCAGGACGGCGCTTGGTGATCATCGGGGGCGGCTATATCGGTCTGGAAGCCGCCGCCGTGGGACGCAAACTGGGGCTAGAGGTGACGGTGATCGAAATGGCCCCACGCATCTTGCAGCGCGTGGCAGCACCGGAAACATCCAGCTATTTCCGCAAGTTGCACCAAGACCACGGTGCGAAAGTTCTGGAATCGACGGGGTTAGAGCGGTTGCTGGGCGACAGTCATGTCACCGGCGTGCGCCTGAAAGATGGCAGCGAATTGACCGCCGATTTTGTGATTGTGGGCGTGGGCATCACCCCCAACACCGCCGAAGCCGCCGCCGCTGGCCTTGTGATCGACAACGGCATTCGCACCGATGCGCAGGGCCGGACTTCGGCCGATAATGTCTGGGCCTCTGGCGATTGCGCGAGTTTTCCGCTGAACGGTGTGCAAATGCGGCTGGAATCGGTGGGCCATGCAATCCACCACGCCGAACTTGTGGCCGAAAACATTCTGGGGGCGGCGCAAGATTATGTGCCGGCACCTTGGTTCTGGTCAGATCAGTACGACACCAAGCTGCAAATCGCGGGACTGAATACGGGGTATGACCAGATCGTCACGCGCGGGCCGGATGGCGATTCTGTCAGCTTTTGGTACCTGAAGGCGGGGGCTTTGATCGCTGTTGATGCGATGAACGACAGCCGCGCTTATATGGTGGGCAAACGCTTGATCGAATCGGGCCGCACCCCCGATATGGCTCGCGTGGCCGACCCCGCCACCGACCTGAAAGCCCTGCTGAAGGGATGAGGATCATTGGCGGCCAATGGCGTGGCTTGCACTTGGCCGAGGTGGGCGCGGGCGACCCCAAGGCGCAGTTACGCCCCACCTCTGACCGCGTGCGCGAGGCGATTTTCAACCTGCTGATCAATGGCCGTCACGGCGATCTGGTGACCGGGCGGGTGGTGCTTGACCTGTTCGCCGGAACCGGCGCCTTGGGGCTAGAGGCGCTGTCGCGCGGCGCAATCGCGGCCACTTTGGTTGAAAATGGCTGCACAGCGCAAAGCTTGATCGCGCAGAACATCGCCAAAATGCGAGTACAGGCCCAAGTCACCGTTCTGCCGCGCGATGCCACCAAACTGCCCGCAGCACTCACGCCCTTTACCCTGATCTTTCTTGACCCGCCCTATGGCAAGGCCCTTGGCGAAGCCGCCTTGCAATCTGCCCGCACCCAAGGCTGGATCGCCCCCGATGCCATCGTGGTGTGGGAAGAGGGCAGCGCCCCTGCCCCACCGCAAGGCTTTGCGATGATTGACCAAAGGCGCTATGGCGACACATGGGTGACCCTGTTGGAGCTAAACCCATGACGCCAAAGGCGGTGATTTTCGATTGTGATGGCGTGCTGGTGGATTCAGAGGAGATCGCCTTTGATCTGCTCACCAGTGATTTAACCGCCCGTGGTCTAAACTTGCCCCGCGCCACGTTGGAAAAAGAACTGATCGGGCTGACCCTAGCCGGTGTCGCCGCCAAAGCCCGCACCCTTGGCGCGGATTTGCCCGAGGCTTGGGTGAACGATTTCTACGCCAGCCTTTATGTGCGGCTTGAACAGGGCGCGCCCTTGGTGCCCGGTGTGCTGACGGTTCTGGATGCGCTGGACACGGCCGAAATCCCCTATGCCATCGGCTCTAACGGCAGCCCACGCAAGATGCAGATCACCTTGGGCCAACACGCGGGGCTGATCGACCGCTTTGGTGGGCGGATATTCTCTGGGCAAGATATGCCGCGCCCCAAACCCTTTCCCGATGTCTTTTTGCACGCCGCCCATTCGTTGGCGGTTGATCCTGCAACTTGTGTGGTGATCGAAGACAGCCCAACCGGCGCGCGTGCTGCGCGTGCCGCCGGTATGCGCTGCATGGGCTATGCGCCACATGACAGGGCCGCGCTTTTGGCCGAAGGGGCAGAACCCTTCGCCAGCATGTTCGACCTGCCCCGCCTGTTGGGCCTGATCTAACGCGCGTCTTCCAAGATCAAATCCGCCCCGCGCCAACCCATCATCATCGAGGGCGCGTTGGTGTTGCCCGCGATCAAATTGGGAAAAGCCGAAGCGTCGCAAACCCGCAACCCCTGAACCCCGCGCACGCGCAAGCGCGCATCCAGCACCGAGGTGGCCGGATCAGCCCCCATCCGGCAAGTGCAAGACGGATGATAAACCGTGCCAGACCGCGCGCGGAAATCGGCGATCAGGTCGTCATCACTGTGCACTTGCGGGCCGGGGCGCAGCTCTTCGTCGATCCAGCGGGAAAAGCTGGGCTGGCTGGCGATTTTGCGCAGGAACTTCACCGCCAGCAGCATTTCATCTACATCGTGCTGGGTCGAAAACGCGTTAGCAACGATCTTGGGGTGCTGCAACGGGTCGGGGCTTTGCAGCCTAATGTGGCCTCGGCTGGTGGGCCTACAGTTTGACAGGCCGATCGACAGGCCCTGAAACGGGTCGGGGGTCAGCAAGGGCCGCTCGCCCGGTTTGGGCAGAAGCGTGGAAAATGCCTGCATATACAATTGCATATTCGGCCTGTCCAAGTCTGGGCTGGTGCGAAAGAACCCGCCCGCATGGTTGATTGACTTGGCCAAGGGTCCGCCGCGCAACAGTGCATAGTGCAGCGCGACCCAAGCCTTGCCCCACCACGGCCGCAAGATGCCGTTATAGGTCGCAACCTTCATCCGCCATGTGTAGTTGATGCCCTGATGGTCGTTCAGATGGTCGCCCACATTGGGGTTATCGACCAAAACCGGCACGCCCATGTCCTGCAACACCCCGCCCGGCCCGATGCCCGACAATTGCAAAAGCTGGGGTGAGTTGATGGCCCCGCCCGCCAAAATCACCTCTGCCCCCTTCAGGTGCAAGGTTTGCCCGCCACGCTGGTATTCCACGCCCACAGCCTTGGTGCCTTCGAACAATACCCGTGTGACCATGGCCTTGGTGATGACTTGCAAATTCTTGCGCCCCATCGCGGGCCGCAGGAAGGCGCGCGCCGCCGAATTGCGCCGCCCACCTTTGATCGTCATCTGGTAGTGGCCGGCCCCTTCTTGCGTTTGCCCGTTGAAATCAGGTGTATAGGCAAGGCCCGCTTCGCCTGCAGCGGCGATGTAGTCTTCCACCAGCCAATGCAGCCCACGGCGATTTTCTGAGATGAACAAGGGCCCGCCTTGGCCCCGATAGGCATCGGCCCCCGCCTCGTTGTCTTCCATCGCGCGAAAGGCGGGCAGAACCTGATCCCAGCCCCAGCCGGGCACCGCCTGCTCCCATTCGTCGTAATCCGCACGATTGCCGCGAATATAGACCATGGCGTTGATCGACGACGACCCACCCAAGATCTTGCCGCGTGGCCAATGATCGGTGGATCCTGCAAGGCCCGGATCGGGCTCGGTCCGGTACATCCAGTTGACCTTTGGGTCAAAGAACAGCTTGCCGTAGCCCAAGGGTAGATGCACATAAAACCGACTGTCCGTGCCGCCTGCTTCCAGCACCACCACCCGATGTTTGCCCGATTGCGACAGCCTATTGGCCAGAACCGACCCGGCAGAGCCAGAGCCTACGATGATATAATCTGCGTCCATAAAGGCCTCATTCACTTGCCTTCACGCTAGCCGAGGCGGAGATTGCACGAAGGCCAGTTCCCGACATATCGTGTCGCAGCCTGTCTCTGGACATCATACCCACGCCCCGTTAGCGGTAGCGTAGCCCTGCTGGAGCACCAAATGTCCCCAATTCGTCTTGTTTTGCGTCATCCCACGCTGCGGTTGATCGCCGTAGCTTTGCTGGTGCTGGGGGGCCTGAATGCGTCAGTCTATCCCTATCAGTCGCTGATCGCGATTGAGCGGATCGGGATGAGCAAACCAGCCTTTTCGCTGATGCTGGCGATGGCGTCGCTGGTTGCAGTGATCTCTTCGGTTGTTTTGGGGATTTTGAGCGACCAGTTCGGCCATAGGCGCGTGACTGCCATTGCAACCACGCTTTGCAGCACGCTGGGCATTGCGCTGATCTTGGCATTTCCGGGGATTTTGACACTGGTTCTGTGTTTGGGCGTTTTGCTGCCCCTGGCCTCTAGCTTGTATGGCCAGTTGTTCGCCTTGGCCCGTTTGGCCAGCCCTGACGAGGGGAAAAACCGAGATGGCATTTTGGGGGTGATCCGCTCGGCCCTTTCGTTCAGCTTTCTTGCAATGCTGATCTTTTGGACCTTTGCCTTTGGCTATGGCCTCTCAGAGATGGCGGTTTTTGTCAGCGGCGGCTTGGCAAGTCTGGGGTTGTTAGGTTTGATCTTGTTGGGTTGGCCCAAAGATGGGCAAACCCCTTGGGCCGACCCCCGTTCTGGTATGCGCCTGCGCGATGCCTTGGCCGAGATTGCCAAGCCAAGGGTGGCGGTGCGCGTCTTTTTCATCGGGGCCATGGCATCGTCCGGTACGCTTTACATGGTTCTGATCTCTCTTATCTTTGATGCCTCGCCGGTGCGGGGGCCTTCGGATGTGGCGCTTTATGTCGGTATGCTCGCGGGGTGGGAGGTGCCTGCCATGCTGATCTTGCCGCGTCTGACGCGCTCGGTGCCCAAATCGACGATGTTGGTGATTGGCACGGTGCTTTATGGCACGCATCTTCTGGCGCTGCCTTGGCTATCGGAATCGTCGTTTTTGTGGATCATGCCGCTGTTTGGCGGCGTCGGCGGGGCCATGGTGATCACAGCCCCCATCACCTATTACCAAGACTTGCTGCGCGAGCGTCCGGGCACTGCCGCCGCCATGTTGGCCGTGCAAAAGCTGGTGTCTGATGTTCTAACCGCAGGCATCTTTGCCGCCACAACAAGTTTTGGCGGGTTTGAAACCGTGGCCGTCACAGGTGTGGTGTGCAGCCTGTTTGGGGCGGGTGGCCTGTATTGGGCTGACCGCGTCAACCTGTTTGCGGCCAAGGTCTAAGGTGCCGCCCTTTGCCCTGATCTGGCGCGATCCGGCCTTGCGGATGGTATCGGTGCTGATGGTGCTGCAAGGGGCCTTGATGAGCACCTTTGGCCCGTTTGTTTCAGTTTTGGCAGTGCGGGCTTTTGGCTTGGGCGATGCGGGATATGCGGGTGTCATGGTCGTCTCGACATTGGTGTCCGTGGCGGCGGCGCTGTATTCGGGCATCCGCGCCGATCAGACAGCCAACCGACGCGAGATCGCACTGTTTTCCGGCGCGGTGACTGTGGTGGGCGTGGCGGTGATGACCTTTTTGCCATCGACTGTCAGCTTTATACTGGCCCATGCGCTGCTTTTGCCAGCCAACAGCCTGTTCGGCCAGCTTTTCGCCCAAGCACGGCTGGCCACGGCCACCCTTCCCCCCGCGCAGCGCGACGGCATCCAAGCCACGATCCGTGCGCTTTTGGCCGTGCCCTTTCTGGTGATCTTGCCGCTATGGTCGCTGGGCTTTGCGCGCGGCGTGCCGGTAATGACGATTTATCCTGTGGCTTTGGGGCTAAGCTTGGCCGCGTTGGCCCTGATCTGGGCCAGCTGGCCGAGCCGCGATGCCATGGCGGGGCGCGACGCGCCCTCGGGCCTATCGCTGCGCGCCGCATTGGCCGAGCTTGCAACCCCCGGCCTTGCCCTGCGCATCCTTGCCTTGGGCGCGGTTTCGGCGGGGGGCACGGCCTATTGGGCGGTGATGGGGCTGGTCCTGACGCCCGCCACAGGCATAGGCGGGCACGCAGCACTTTATGCAGGTTTGGTTGCTGGCCTAGAAGTGCCCTTTATGCTTGCGCTGCCCCTATTGCCGCGTTGGCGGCGCGCAACCCTGATCGCCATCGGTACGGTGCTTTATGTGATGCATCTGGTGGGCATTCCGCTGCTCGCCAACTCTGCCTTCCTTTGGCTGCTGCTGATACCGGGGGCGGCAGGCGGGGCGCTGACTTTGACCTTGCCCATCGTTTATCTGCAAGACCAACTGTCCGAACGGCCCGGAACAGCGGCGGCGCTAATGGCCTTGATGAAAGTGGCCGGCGACGCGCTGGCGGCAGGCAGCTTTGCCTTAGGCACAGGTTTGTCGGGATATACATTGGCGGCCATTCTGGCGGCGGCGGTCACCTTGGCGGGCGCGGGGGCTTTGGTGCTGGCCGATGCGACCAAAGCACCTTAAACGCCAAGCCCGACCAAAAGCCCCACATAAAACCCAACCTCGCTGCATTGCTGGACTGCGCCCAAACAATCGCCTGTATAGCCCCCCAAGCGCGGTTCATACCACCGACGCATCAGATACTGGGCCAGCCCAAGGCCCAAAAGGCCGCCAAAAATCGCCTCGAACCTGATGCAAAAAACCAAAGGCATCACAGCAAGGGCGGTTGTGATCAACGCCACGATAACGGCATTCCGATCAATTCCCCCGGCCACCGCGGATCCTGCCCCTTTTTCACGCACGTAATCAGACGATGCCATAACCCATACCATCGCAGCCCTGCTGGCCGTATGGGCTGCAATCAGCACGAAAAACACATGGGCGGCTGGCATGGCCTGTAGCGTCAACGCCTTGGTGCCAATGATCAAAATCAAACCAATCACACCATAGGCGCCAATGCGACTGTCGCGCATAATCTCAAGCACGCGCTCTTTTGGGCGCACACCACCCAAGCCGTCGCAGGCATCGGCAAAACCGTCCTCGTGCAAGGCGCCGGTGGCCACAACAGCCACACCCACCGCCAGCATAGCAGCCAACTGCGGCGTTAAGCCCCAATCACCCAGCAAAAAGGCCAGCCCCGCCAAGGCCCCGATAACCACTCCAACAGCTGGATACCAGCGCGGGCTTTGGCGCATGGCCTCATCCGAATAGGGGGCAGCGACAGGCAGACGGGTTAGAAACTGCAACGCTAGTCGAAACGCGGGAATTTCGCGGTTGAAAAACCCCACTACGTCCATTTGGCGACCGGCGGCAGGCTCATCAAGACGGCGTTGGCATCATGGCCGGTTTCAAGGCCGAATTTGGTGCCCCGATCGTAGACAAGGTTGTATTCCGCATAAAGGCCGCGATGGATCAGTTGGGTTTCGCGATCTGCATCGGTAAAGGCACTGGTCATGCGGGCGCGGGTTAGGGGTTCGTAAGCGGGCAAAAAGGTGCTGCCCACCGCTTGGGTAAAGGCAAAATCCGCCTCCCAATCGCCGGTGGCGAGGTCGTCGTAGAAAATCCCGCCCACACCGCGCGCGCGGCCGCGGTGGGGGATAAAGAAATACTCATCGGCCCAAGCTTTAAAGCGCTGGTAGTAATCAGGGTTATGCGCATCACAGGTGGTTTGCAGCGTCACGTGGAAATGCTGAGTGTCTTCAGCATATTCGATGCAGGGGTTCAGGTCCGTCCCACCGCCAAACCACGCGGCATGGGGTGTCCAGAACATCCGCGTGTTCAGGTGGATAGCGGGAGCATGGGGGTTTTGCATATGCGCCACCAAAGAGATGCCGGAAGCCCAAAATCGGGGATCTTGATCCATCCCGGGCACGCCGCGCGCGGCCATTGCCCGCTGGGCACGTTCCGCCAAGGTGCCGTGCACGGCCGAAACATTCACGCCGATCTTCTCAAACACCCGCCCGCCACGCATGACACTCATCAACCCGCCACCCCCATCAGGGCGGGTGGTGGGCGTCACCTCGAACCTTCCAGCGGGGGCGGGGCCGCCAAAATCATCCTCGATCGCCTCAAAGGCGGTCACGATCTGGTCGCGCAGGGTGCGAAACCAAGCAGCGGCGCGGGTCTTGCGGTCGTCAAATAGGTCGGTCATCGGTGGCTCCATCGCAACAAGACAGTGCTAGCAGGAAGTTCCATGCCGCTCAACGCGCGCCTGCCTTTCAAACTAAGAATCTCGCGCGTAATGTGACGCAGACACAGGAGACATCGATGAAACCCTATCTGGCCGCCCCATTCCTGCTGGTCCTAATGGCCTGCGCCCCTCCGCTTCAGCGGTGCATCAATCAGGCCGCTCCCGATTTGCCAGTGCTGAACGGCCTGATCGCTGAAATAGAAGGCAACCTTGCGCGCGGCTACGCCTTTGCCGATGTCGTGGTAGAACGCCCCGTCTGGGTGGCGTGTGGCAATTGGCCCACAAAAAGCGGGGGCGATGTCAGTTCGGGACTATGCATGGGCTTGGCCCCGACCATGATGCGCAAAGCGGTGGCGATAGATTTGACGGCCGAGGCGGCCAAGCTCGTCTCAATGCAGGCCCGCAGGGCCGCCCTAGAAGCCCAAGCGCAGCCCGCCATCGCGCAATGTCAGGCGCAATTTCCACAATAGGTCACTTGCCCCGCACCGGATAGGCCGCGCGAAAGACCCGAAAAGCCCCATCGCCGCCAACCTCCTCGACCTGCCGGAACAGCGCTTTAAGCATTGGCTCGTAGGGCAAGTGCCTGTTTGCCACCATCCACAGCACGCCATCCGGCGCAAGTCCACGGTGGGCTGCGCGGATAAAGGCCAGCCCAAGTGCCGGATCAGGCGCGCGCGCGGCGTGGAACGGCGGGTTCATCACCACGGCGTTCCATGGGCGTTGGGGCGTGAATGTGGTGGCATCGGCCCAGTGAAACTCAGCCCTTGGGTTGGGCACATTCAGGCGGGCGCACTCCAGCGCCACCTTTTCCGCCTCGACCACATCCAACCGCTTGACGCCGGGGCGCTGAAGAATGGCGCGCGAAAGATAACCCCAGCCAGCGCCCAGATCCGCCACCCGTGCGGGCAAATCGGGCGGCAAGGCTGCGGCGAGCAGAAGCGAACCCTTATCCACGCCGTCGGCCGAAAAGACGCCAGGGCGCGTGATAAATCCATCAATCTGCCGGTCAACGGCCGGCCAAGCCGCAGGCACGGCAGCGGCGCTGAAGGATACAAACTTGCCATGGGCCTTCGAGATGACCTCACCCAACCCAAACCCCGCACCGCGCAAGTCTTTCAACGCACTGTCAAATCCGTCGGTTTTTTGCCCATCCACGGCGATCGACCCACCGACCCCCACCAAATCCACCGCCTGCGCCATCATCGCCCAAGCCTCAGCCCTTGCACGCGGCAGGCAAATCAAAGCTGCCGAGAAAGCTTTGCCCTCAACACGGTAACCAAGGGCAGCAAAATAATCTTGATCAGGGCGAAAACCCGTCAAAACCACCGTGCGCGACGCAGGCAAGGCCGACAGGTCATCTCCTGCGCGCGGGCGCATCACGGCAATGTCACCCGCAGGCGGCAAGGCCCAGGCCCCCGCGCGCAGGGCCATCTCTAAACGAACTGCTCTCATGATCACCGCGAAGCGGTCATTCCTTTTCAATAAAACATATGTCTTCAACCATATGTTTTTGCTGTGTTTTTTTGGTCTTTGTAACCAATTTGTAAATCACGAACCGCTAACTCGATTTCTCCACGACAACCTTTAACGCCAAACTTCAACTATTGCGAAGCGAAAGTGACGACATTTCTGTCGTCGCTGCTTAACAATCATCCTGCCAATTTACTTGTTTTGGCTTTCTTCTTGTCATTCGACGCGACTGATATACGCTTTATCTCTTCATCCGCCTCACCTGAAGCGATGTCGTCCGCCAACTCCAAACAACACTTCTTTACTTCATCTCTATCTGTCGTCGCGAAGTAGAGAGATTTTCCGCCGATCAATGTTGTCAAATAATGCACTGAAATCTTCGTTTCGCTTTCTCCAATCGAAGTGAAAGGTTTTCCCTTCCAACCCTCTTCTGAAAGATCGTTGTCGACCCACTTTTTTAGTCTATCTGCAATTTTTTTCCGCTCACTCTCAATCGACCACCCGCGACTCGACGATTGTTTCTTTGGTTTTTTTGGCTTTTCCGCCAACAAACCCCGACGCTTGATTACATCTGCCCATGCCATGTTGTCATCCCTCGTTGATTGACATCTCCAACGCACGATAAACTGACATTCTGCTGATCGTCAACATTTTCGCTATGTCTGACACGCCAACACCTTGCTTATGCATCGAAACGATCTTGTCGTCATCGACTGTTTTGACGCGACCCTTATAAACGCCTTTTGCCTTCGCTTTCGCGATACCTTCCAACTGTCGTGACTTGATCAATGACCGTTCAAATTCCGCAAATGCTCCCATCATCTGCAACTGCAAACGCGACATCGCGTCTTTGACATCATGCGAAAATGACAAACCTTCCGTCACAAACCGAACAGTGACACCCTTATCGTTTAACGTTTTGATGATATTTTGCAGATCTGCCAAATTGCGCGCTAAACGATCAATGCTGTGAACGATAACCTCGTCCCCTTCCCTGACCCATTCGATCATGTCTGCCAACGCTTGCCGACCTGAAGTCGAACCACCTGACACTTTGTCGACGAAAATCTTGTCCATCCCGTCCATCTGTTGACGATCCGTGTTCTGTTCGTCAGTCGACACTCTGATGTAACCAATCTTCGCCATCGTCTCGCTCCGCTGTAACATTTGCCTCTGTGATGTAAATGATAATATGTCACAAATAAAAAAACACAACCATCTGTGACGATGATTATGTCGATCTTGTTCATTCTTCTGTTGTCACACACGAGTACTGTCTAATGTGACACCGTTCGTGATGTTCGATCACTCACCACAATTCTTGTAACCGCTGCTCATGCACTCCTGTGCCATCGCTTGTGCTTTTGCGATTTCTTCGCGTGTCATGTATTTTTCTAACAAGTCTCGCTGTTGACCGCCAAATAGCCCGCCGTTTGCTGAAGAAATATTGAACCACATGTGTGCTTTCACATAATTTTGCTCAACTGTTTTGCCGATTTCATATGTAAGACCAAGAGTATCATAAGCGTTTGTCGCCCCATGTTCTGCTGCTTGGCGAAACCACCGCATTGCTTCTGCGTAATTTTTAGGAACACCTTCACCATCCTCATACATCGCCCCAAGTGACATCATAGCGCGCGAATCACCCTTTTGTGCAGCATTCAAATAATTGATTAGTGCTGCTTTAAAATTACCCTGTTCAGCACTTTTTAGACCTTGCTCCCAATCCTGTGCGTTTGCACCTGATACGCTCACCGCCAAAAGTGCTGAAAACGCCAAATACTTACAAGTGCATATGATAGTCATTTCCACTGCTTCCTATCCTCACTCACCAACCGCAATCTTCATATCCGCTGTTAACACAGATCGTTGCCATTGCTTGCGCTTTCGAAACATCCTCAATCGTCATTTTCTCTGCAATAACATCTCGAGATTCACCTGCCAACGCTATATTGAACCACATGTGTGCTCGAACATAATCTTGCATCACACCTCGACCATACTCATATATAAATCCAAGTCCAAACTGACCATCATGATTTCCCTGCATCGCTGACAATCGATACCATTTCATTGCTTCAACATAATCTTGTGCAACTCCATAACCATACTCATATAACATGCCAATTTGCGCTTGCGCTTTCGCATCACCTTGCACAGCTAATGGCATATCTTCTTTAAATAACGCCTGATATTCCGCCTGCGTCAATGAGCGCCATTCTGCATGTGTGCTTGTCCCTGATACACTGATAGCAAAAAGTGTCGAAAACGCTAAATACTTGAAAATTGTCATATCCGACGCTCCACTATTGCGCTTAACCAATCATATTCTGAAACTGCTGACCCGTCAAACTAATGATTTTGTCCTGAATTTGAACCACTTGCCTTTCCCTGACCCTTGATCCTTGTCATCTCATCGCTGAATCGCTTCTTTGCCGCTGCTGCTTGTAATACCCGCTGCTGTGCTTGTTGTGCGTCCATGACCTTCTGCCGCGCTTGTGCTACCTGATCCTTGTGATCTGCTGCTTCGATGAACTGCTTGAAACTGATCATGACTGCACCACGATTACATCGACTGATCCACTTTTGCCGATGCATGCTTGAACGATTTTCGACACTTCTGCTGTGTCTGATTTCGACACCGATTTGATGACAGTCACATCGCTGATTTTTGATGTGCTGATCTCTGCTACCAATGCGTTTTTTGTGATCTTCATTGTTGATATTTTGTTGAACATTATGCTCTCCCTATATGTGTTAATGATTGTATTTAATAGTATTCTGAATGTGTCGTTCAGTGTTACATTGTCATGTGATGTGTTGCTTTAAGATGTGATGTGTCCGCTGTGACAATGTATGCCCGCCGACGATAGAATTGATGACTTAAATAACTGATTTTATTGATATTTTTATCAAAACCCCTAACCCAAATCTGTTTGACGCGTGCAAACCCATCAAACCCCGATTTCTCGATACAACGATCTCCAATTTGAACCCTGAACATCGCTGTATAACTTGACCAATCGACCCAAATCTTGCCGATCAATCTCTTCACCACCCTTGTAATCTGAACCCGCAAATGTGTGCTTGTATCTTACAGCGTTCTTGAAATTGTATGATGTGATACCCGTTATGTTCTTTTCTAAACTTTTGCTCTTGTGAAACTCCTGAACAAACAAACCACTTTCCGCTGTCTTCTTAACACGCTCTTTGACACTGATCGTTTCGCCATTCTTCACCGTGTCATATTCGACATGATACAAATCACCGACCATCCTTTCGATCTGATCCTTTGTTGCACAGAATATGCCATGCCAATGAACCCACAAAACATGACTGTCATCTTGCGACAACGAACCTTGCGTTCGTGCTTGTTTGATCATCTGCGCCAATGCTGCTTGCTTTTTTTCATCCTCATTCGAACGAAGCATAAATTCGAAATCTATCAGTTCGAACTCATATGTTGCGATTCCCCAAATGCCTGATGATGCGTTTCTTTCTCGCATCTTACGCCATCTAATCTTATCTCGCTCGATTGCTTGACCCAAACTATCGATGTCGAACCGACACACTTCACAATGACCCGTCACATGAAGCAGATTGTCTGAAACGAATTTTTCATCATGATCTGATCCATACTTCGCTACAATTTGCTTCTTAACTTTATTCTTGTATGTCTCTGCTGCATTGTTTCGACACGATTCACACCATATGCTTTGACACTTCTTTCCACGACCACAATTTTCGATCTTATCTGCCAAATCGTTGCATCCTATCGACAACAACGCTTTCTGAACTCGATCCTTAATAAATTTATACTCTTCTGCCAAATCGCTATAAAACTCTGACTTCCTCGTTTTATACGATTCTTCTAACAATGCTTCTTTGATGCGCTCGAAACTTGCTCGACGCTCGTCATCTGAAAATTGTTCCTTGAATGTCTTGACCATCATCTTGCCTGTCATTTTCGCTGTTTGATGTATTTATGAAATACATGATTGTATAAATATATTGAACATGTCCATAAGTAAGAGAACAAGAAACATGAAAAATGACATAAATTCGCGTCTTGAACACATCGAAACCAACATCTCGATACTGTCCCAACAACTGCTCATCTTAAACGATGCGCTGACCGACCTCGAAACTAAATTTGAAATTCAATCAGTTCAGAAAGTTGACCATGAAAACATCGTATGACACCGAAACCCGCGCCATTCACTTGCTTCTACCCCGTGATCTCGTGTCTTCGCTCGACATGCATCGAAATCGCTATACCACCCGCACATCGCTCATTGCCCATGCCATCGAACGCTATGTTGCTTCGTTACCTGTCGTCGATGATGCACCAAAACTGACATGGTCTGCTCGATGATCGCTTTATATGACCGTAGACCCGTCAAAAACGCACGCACAACGATGATCATGCGTTTGCCGTTCCATGCCTATGCCATGCGCTTTTGTTCAGCGTATTACGATTCCGTCTTTCGATATGCTGAAATTCTTCATTGCCACAGACTTCGCCATCGCTTCGTCAAAGTGTCCATAATGCTTTTCGATGAATCCGACGCTCGTTCCCGCAATCTTTGAAATTTCGTAAATCGACGCGCCCGCTTTCAATCGACATGTAATGCCAAAATGTCGAAGCGAATACCATGTGATGTTTTCCGCTTCGTAATCAAGACCGATGCCTTTCATCAATTCTGACCATGCCGAATAGTAGTGTCTCAAATTGAATCGTTCTGCACCCGTTTTACCGCAAAATATGTAATCTGTGCTTTCTTTGAACTTCACTCGTTCGAATAGTCTTTGAAAATATTCGCCGCCTCTTGCCGTGACATTTCGGGTTTTTCTGTTTTTTGATGTCTCTGCCTTAACGCGCAGCGTGACCAACTCAACATCGTTCCAACCATCCTGCTTCATCGTTTCGAACTTTTCGATGTCGCCCCACTTCAATTGCCACAACTCGCCAACCCGCAACATTGTGTTACTTGCTATCAAAATGCAGTCTCGAATCAGCAAACGCTTGTTTCGAAGTTCTTCGTCATCCCCACACTGTGCTTTTGAAGACCATGTTCGCATGAACCTTACTAATTCATCATATTGTTCCAAAGTGAATGTTCCGCGTCTACCGTCATCATCTTCTTCTGTTCTTATTCGTAGCTTTCGAAATTCAAACTGTGTGAAATGACTATGTCCTTCGCGAAATGCGAACTTCATCATGTGATTTATAGTCGTCTGTTCGTTTCGAATTGTGATGTCGCGAACTTCTTCATGCCTCAAACGTCGCCAATTTGCGTAATCGAATGCACTTTTCATATCGAAACTTGCTACTTTTGATGTCGCACCTGCAAATGCGACAAAGTGCTTTAACTGCGAACTTAATGTGACATGGCGTCCCGCTGTGATGTTTTTCGTCTCCACATCTTCCTTGCGCCACTGCAAATATTCGATGACAAGTTGCTGAATTGTAAGACCAAATATCTTTTTCCCGTTCTGAACCTGCGCCAATGTCTCAATGACTGTCTGCTCTGCGCGTTGCTTCGCTTCCGTCAAATTTTCCGTCCGCAACGATTTCCGCATGTACCGATTTTCGCTCGATACCCACATCCGTAACTGATAGCGCTTGCCCGACTGTGTTGTCCGCAAAACTGTTGCTTTGCCGCCCAATATGTCATGCTGCTCAACGATGAATGCGTTTTCTGTCTTTGCCATGTCTGCGATCCCCACTTCGTGCGTCAGAAAAGCACACAAAGTTTGTAAGTGTCTTTGACACAATGATCGCTAACGTAGTGATTTTCAACCGTTTTTGTCTCGTCTTTGAAATATAAAAATCGTTCAAAAACAAGTAATTATGTGAAAATTTCTATTCCTTTTCCATCGTGCATTGCAGCGGATGCTGATGCCTACGGGCAAAGTCCATCACTTGCGCCACTTTGGTCTCGGCAACCTCGGCCGAAAACACCCCAACCACCGCCAGCCCTTTTTTATGCACCGTCAGCATAATTTCGAACGCTTGCGCGTGGTTCAGGCCAAAGAACCGCTCTAACACATGCACGACGAATTCCATCGGCGTGAAGTCATCGTTCAAAAGCATCACCTTGTACAAAGGTGGGCGTTCGGTTTTCGTCTTGGTCTTGGTCAGAACCGAAGTGTCCTGACCCGGGCCCTTAGGGCCGTCAGACATCATGTCAGGAAAAGAGGTCAAACCAGAGCTCCGGTGCGAAAGGGGGGCGTGTTGCTTATCGAAACATTATAGACGATTTTGCGGCCCATGAAAGGCCCCCACCGCCTTTGCTGCAGGAGAAGTCTATGCCGATCACCACAATTGGCTTCGATGCCGACGATACGCTGTGGCATAATGAGACCTTCTTTCGCTTGACGCAGCAGCACTTTGTCCAACTGCTGTCTGATTCGGATCCGATCCACCTGACCGATCGGCTAGAAGCAGCGGAACGGCGCAACCTTGGTTACTATGGATTTGGCATCAAAGGTTTCATGCTGTCGATGATCGAAACCGCGATCGAGGTCACTGACGGCCGCGTCGCAGCCCCCGTTATCGCCGAGATTCTGGCGGCGGGGCGCGAAATGCTGCGCCATCCTGTCGATCTTCTTGCCCACGCGCGTGACACCGTCGCGACGCTGGCGGCCCATCACCGCGTGGTTTTGATCACCAAGGGCGACTTGCTGGATCAGGAACGCAAACTGGCGCAATCGGGCTTGGGCGATCTGTTCCATGGGGTCGAGATTGTGTCAGACAAAACCCCCGCGATCTATCAGGCGGCCTTCGCGCGGCACGGCGCGGGGGCCGCTCAGGCGGCCATGGTGGGCAATTCGTTAAAGTCAGATGTATTGCCCGCGCTGGCTGTTGGCGCTTGGGGTATTCATGTGCCGCATGATTTGACTTGGTCTTATGAAAGGGTCGAACCGCCAATTGATGCAGCACGGTTTCGCGCCATTTCTGACTTGGGCGCGCTGCCCGCCTTGATTGATGAGCTTAAAAATACACAATAGCTTGTGGTTTGTCTGTGCAGACACACAAGATAGGGGTATACAACCCTCGCGTCCCGAATTATGAAATTCTGCGAAGCCCATGGAAACAAAGATGTTTTTTCTGCCGCAAGCCCGTGCTAGACTAATGACGAGTTGAAAAGCGAAACCTCGGAATAACCGCGGGCGCGAGCAGTGTGAGGCAGGCATTTGGCACGGGTTTGGGCGGATTCTGTCCGCAGTTTAATATGGGCGTTGGTCATCGGCCTTTGGGCCAATATTGTGCTTGGGTCTGCCGCATATGCTGGGCCGCAAGCGCTGTATCTGATGGATGCCCGCACGGGGGAAACGCTTTACGCTAAAAATGCTGACACGCCATTGGCGCCAGCGTCTTTAACCAAGATGATGACGCTTTACATCACCTTTCAAGAAATCGAAGCCGGCCATGTGACCTTGGACACGATGATCACCGTGTCCAAAAATGCGGCCAATCAGGCCCCATCCAAACTGGGCTTAAAAGCGGGCCAAAAAATCGCCCTGCGTTATCTGATCCGAGGCGCGGCGGTAAAGTCAGCCAATGATGCCGCCGCCGCCATTGGCGATCACTTTGCAGGCTCTTCGGAAAAATGGGGGGCGCGGATGACGGCGACCGCCAAGGCGCTTGGCATGAAGCATTCCACCTTCAAGAACGCGAACGGCTTGCCGGCCAAGGGGCACTTGTCAACTGCGCGGGATATGTCAATCTTGGGGCGGCATTTGTTTTATGATTTTCCGCAATATTACAATATCTTCTCGCGTCGTTCGACCGATGCCGGCGTAGCCAAAGTGGCCAGCACCAACCGCAAGTTTCTTGACGCCTATGAAGGCGCTGACGGGATCAAAACCGGTTTCACCAATACAGCGGGCTTTTGTTTGACAGCCAGCGCGGAACGTAACGGCGTTCGCCTGATCGGCACGATCCTTGGTGGCACGTCAACTCCGATGCGCAACCAAAAGATGGCCGAACTGCTGGACAAGGGGTTTAAGATGGCCAAGCCGGGCGTTGCAGTGGTGGCCCCCAAGCCCGCCGATCCTGAAATGGCGCTTAGCCCCGACACGGCCCTTGTGGCTGAGGCAGAAGGTGATCTGGCAACCGATGACACCCAACTGGTGATGACCACCTCTCCACGCCCTATGCCGCGTCCAGACACACTCGGCGGGGCTGAGACAGCGGTTGCTGCCACGGAATTGGATAATGCCGTGGCTTTGGCCTTAGCCTTGGCCACAGACCCCGACGCCGTGCCAGAAGTGCAGTCGGCCTCGTCTGTCACCATCAAGGCGAGTGCCGCCGCCCAACCCATGATCTTGAATGCCGCGACCCCGCCTCCGCCCAAAAAGAAGGCGCCGATTTACACGGACCAAGATGCCCAGCCTGTCCTTGTTGTCTCTAAGCCGCAGGTCGTGACGCGGGTGTCCACCTCGTCTGGGGGGCAGACTTGGGGGGTGAACTTGGGGTCTTACCCCACCACAACAACGGCCGAAAAGGCGCTGATGAGTATTCAGTTTGCTGAAACGGCGACGCTGGGGGCGGGCCTGCGCAAAGTGGTCTTGCGATCCAACGGGTACGACGCTGTTGTGATGGGGCTTGACCGTGACACAGCTGATCTGGCCTGCCGCAAGCTGCAGGCCCGCGCCGTGCAATGTTTCACAATTGGCGAGTGATGGACTATATTTTTCCCCCACCGGCGATCCCAAGCCTAGCGGTTCATAACAGCTCGGCGCAGTTTCCCGTGCGGCGTATATTTTGCGTTGGGCGCAACTATGCCGATCATGGGATTGAGATGGGCGGCGACCCTGAGAAGGAACCTCCGTTTTTCTTCACCAAGCCCGCCGATGCTATTGTGCCATCCGGGCAAACCATCCCCTATCCCCCTGCCACCCAAGACTTGCACTACGAGGGCGAGTTGATCGTGGCCATTGGTCGCGGTGGGGCAGATATTGCGGAAGAACAAGCGCTGGCCCATGTTTGGGGCTATGCCGCTGGCAACGATCTGACACGGCGCGATCTACAGGCCGAAGCCAAAGCCACCCGCCGCCCTTGGGACATGGCCAAGGGGTTTGACCGCTCGGCCATTGTCGGGCTGATCCATCCGCAAACGGCCTTGGCTGATGGCATGCTGACCTTGGCGGTGGATGGCGTGGTGCGCCAATCCACCCTATTGTCCAAGATGATCTGGGATGTGCCCGGCATCATCGCCCACCTGTCACGCTTGGTCACCCTTGCCCCGGGCGATTTGATCTTCACCGGCACGCCCGCCGGTGTCGGGGCGTTGCAGCGGGGCCAGACTTGCACTGTCACGATTGATGGCCTGTCCCCCGCTATCGTCACGATCGCCTGATCAGGGCGCGGGCCTATCGTCGTAGTCTTTGGTCAGGATGCGATTGGCATCCCCCTTCGGGTCGTCAAACTGGTGGGTGCGCAGGGCCCAGACAAAGGCCACAAGGCCGATAAAGCCCAAGAACAGCGACACGGGGATCAGAACGGCTAAGATTTGCATCAGCGCAGCCTCAAGGCGTTCAGCGACACGGTAATCGAAGACAGCGACATCGCCAGCGCCGCCGCAAGCGGGGTCGCCCCCCCTATCAGCGCCAAGGGTACGGCGATCACATTGTAAGCCGCTGAAATCTGGAAATTCTCCACCATCCGCTTGGTCGCCTGCTTTGCGATGCGCGTGGCATCGGCAATGGCTGACAAATCACGCCCCAACAGCACAATGTCCGAAGCCACCCGCGCCGCATCCAGCGCCTGCGCTGGAGAGATGGACACATGCGCCGCAGCCAGCGCCGCCGTATCGTTCAACCCATCCCCCACCATCAGCACCTTGCGCCCCTGTTCAGCCAATCCGCGCACAATGGCGGCTTTTTCGGCAGGCAAAGCGCCAGCTACCCAATCGGCAATGCCGACCCGTTCGGCAAAGGCGCGCACGGCAGGCTCGGTATCGCCAGACACCAGTTTGATGCGCTTGCCCTGCATGGTTAGCCCTGCAATCGCAGTCTCTGCCCCCGGGCGGATTTGGTCGGTGAAGGTGAAGGCCACGGGGTCGTGCCCCGCGATGGCGAGATAAGTCGCCGTTTGCCCCACATCAGCCGCCCCAACCCATAAAGCCCGCCCCAAGCGCACGGTCTGGCCGTTCAACTGCCCCTCGATCCCAAAGCCCGGCACTTCGCGCAGATCGCTGACAGCGGCGGGGGGGCCTGAAATTCCACCCGCCAAGGCCATTGCCAGCGGGTGAGACGAGCCCTTGGCCAAAGCCAGCGCCACCGCCTTATCCGCTTCGCTGACACGGTCCAGATTTGTCGGCATGGGCGCACCCAAGGTCAGCGTGCCGGTTTTGTCAAAAACCACCACATCCACTTCGGCCAACCGCTCTAACGCGGTACCGTTCTTGATCAGCACGCCCTTGCGAAACAGTTTCCCCGAGGCCGCCGTGACCACAGCAGGCACCGCCAACCCCAAGGCGCAAGGGCAGGTGATGATCAGAACGGCAGCAGAGATATTAACGGCAAAGCGCACATCACCGCCGGTTTTCCACAGCCAAAAGGCAAAGGCCGAAAAGCTTAAGATATGCACCAAGGGCGAATAAATCTGCGCGGCGCGTTCGGCAAGTGTGGTGTAACGGGTGCGCGCAGATTCGGCCACGGCGACCAGATCAGCCATGCGGTGCAGCGACGACTCTCGCCCTGCTGCTGTCACCCGCAGGGTCAAGGGGCCGGTCAGGTTCACCTCGCCCGCCGACACCAGTAGACCGGGGCCGGCAAAGGCGGGCAGGCTTTCGCCGGTCAGAAGCCCTCGGTCGACTTCTGACGTGCCGTCAACCACCACCCCATCCACCGGCATCCGCCCGCCCGGTCGCACCAGCACCAGATCGCCTTTGGCCACTTGGGAGATGGGGCGCAGAAACTCTTGGCCGTCTTGCATCACGATGGCGCGGGGCACCTCGAGCGCTGCCAGTTCTTCTGCGGCCGATCGTGCCAAAGCGCGGCTGCGGTGATCCAGATAGCGGCCCAGCAGCAGGAAAAAGGCCAGCATCACGGCTGCATCAAAATAGGCCTTTTCGCCCGAATGGATGATTTCATACAGCGAGATGGACGAGGCAAGGATCAGCGCCAGCGATATCGGCACATCCATCCCCAACCGCCCCACCCGCAGCGCTGCCCATGCCGATTTGAAAAACGGCTGTCCCACGAAAGCCACCGTGGGAATGGCAATCACGGCGGAAATCCAGTGGAACATGTCGCGGGTGGCGGCCTCTGCCCCTGACCATACAGCGACCGACAGCAGCATGATGTTCATCATCGCGAAAAAGGCGACACCCAGCCGCATCAGAATCTCGCGCCCTTGTCGGTCGGTTTCGGTCATCGACAAAAGGCCCGGGTCCAGTTCATGCGCCTCATAACCCACGGCTTCCAGCACTTGCGCCAGTTCGGCGGCGGTCACCGTGGCCTCTGCCTCGACCGAAACGCGTTTCAGCGTCAGGTTCACGCGGGCCGACTGCACGCCGTTGTGGGCTTTCAAAGCGCCCTCGACGGTTGACATGCACGCCGCGCAATGGGCTGTGGGCAGCGACAAGATCAGCCGCGCCGTTTGGGGGCGTTGCAAAGCCGCCAGACGTTCAGCCGCAGGCGCGGCCACACAGGCGGGGCAGGCCGCTAAGCTTGGGTGATCGGCGGGGGAGTCGTAGGCCATGGGTCAGTCCCTGACGTAAAAGAAGGTCCGCGCCTGATACAGGGTGCCATCTGGCGCGTGCGCGACGATTTGCAGCATCCATTTGCCCAATGGCAACACGCTTGGGGCAACATAGGCCCCATCCGCACCCTGCACCATCACGGGGTGCTGGTCTTGCGCCGCATCCGTGGGGCGACCGATCAGCACGTCGATGTCGCGCAGGGTGACGGGCTGGCCATGGGCATCGGTGAACGCCAGCCGAAGTTGGGCGGCTCTGCGGTCATAGGCCTGCTTTAAGTGCCAATTCAGCCCCTCTTGCGCCACCTTCTCTTGGTCAAAGGTCTGGCTTGCGACATAGCTGTTGTTCACCTCTAACCCCGGAAAGGTGGACACGGCCTTATAGGCCAACAGCCCGTTGACCGCGATGATGACACCAAAGAAGCTGCACGTCAGCACCAGCATGTGCCAGCCGGTAAAGGGGCGGACGGGTTTTTGGGCGGTGTTGGCCATGTCACTTGTCCTCTTTGCCGTTGAAGATCGTGTCTTTATAAATTCGCTCGGCCTTGGGGGTTTCGGTGCCTTCGGCATCGGTGATCCACAAGCGCAGCGGCAAGTGGTGGGCTGCGGCGGCGACCGTGCCTGCCGAGGCTGTCACATAAAGCCGTTGCACCAGCGTTTCGTTGGCCTTGACCAGCACGCGCAACGCGTCAGTCCCCTCTAGCGCCAAGGTCACATCGCCCCCCGCCGTGGCCGTCACGGTGAACCAGCGATCCGTCCCATGTTTGTTGCGCAGACGCATGTCATAGGTGTTGCGAATGGCCCCGTCTGACAAGATCACAAAGGGCGGGTTGCGCACCGGCGTGATCGAGGCATCCAGATTGGCCCGCAAGAACAAGGCCGCCACAAGGCCAAGCCCGATGCCCGCCCACAGCACCGTATACACAACCGTGCGCGGGCGCAGAATGTGTTTCCAGATGGGTTTGTCAGCTTTACCTGCCCTTTCAAGGGGCTCATCGGTCAGGGCCAGATAGCCCACCAAGCCGTGCGGCTTGCCGATCTTGTCCATGATGCCGTTGCACGCATCAATGCACAGACCGCAGGTGATGCAGGCCAGTTGCTGGCCATCGCGAATGTCGATGCCCATCGGGCAGACGTTCACGCAGGCCATACAGTCGATGCAATCGCCGCTGGTTTGCACGCTTTGCTTGCCGCGCGGTTCGCCCCGCCATGACCGGTAGCCGATGGTGATCGTGTCTTCGTCCATCATCGCGGCCTGAATGCGCGGCCACGGGCAGGCATAGATGCAAATCTGCTCGCGGGCAAAACCGCCGAAGAAGAAGGTGGTGAAGGTCAAAACCGCCATAGTGATATAAGCGACAGGGCTGGCGGTGCCGTCTAACAGGCCCCAGAACAGCGTGGGCGCATCGGTGAAATAAAAGACCCAAGCCCCGCCAGTGGCCAGCCCGATCAGCAGCCACAACCCCCACTTGATCCCGTTCTTGATCAGCTTTTCCCAGTTCCACGGCTGGCGGTGCAGACGGATGCGGGCGTTGCGGTCACCTTCGACCCAACGTTCGACCAGTATGAACAAGTCGGTCCACACCGTTTGCGGGCAGGCATAGCCGCACCACACACGCCCTGCGGCCGAGGTGAAAAGGAACAAGCCCAATCCGGCCATGATCAACAGGCCCGCGACAAAGTAAAACTCGTTCGGCCAAATCTCGATCATGAAGAAAAAGAACCGGCGCGAGGATATATCCAACAACACCGCCTGATCGGGCATCTGTGGGCCACGGTCCCAGCGCAGCCATGGGGTGATGTAGTAGACGGCCAGCATGGCCCCCATCAGCCACCATTTCAGCGTGCGGAACTTGCCCGTCACCCTTCGTGGGAAAATCGGTTCATGCGCGGCGTAAAGCTGCGAGGGGTCTTGGGCGTTTGACATGACAGGGTCCTATTCGCTGCCCCTGTTCTGCACCGCAGCGACAAGCACCGCCTTGACCTAGGTCAATTCCCCCCTCTTTGGCCCTCGGCACAAAAAAGACGGGGCATGGCACAAGGCCAGCCCCGCAAAGGTGGTACAGGAGGAGAAAGCAACCCCTGCGCGGGGTCGCAGTTAGAAAGCACCGGCACCCAGGAACCGCGCGAACAGGAAGGTGCCGGTGCCCATGCCGCCCACAAGGGATGCGGGCGGCACAGCTCGGAATTACTCGCCGCCACCCAAAGAGTGGACGTAAACCGCAACGGCGCGGATGTCGGCCTCGGTCAAGCGGGCGGTGCTGCTGGCGGAGGCATAGCCCCAACTGGGCATCACGCCGCCACGACCTTCGGTCAGGGTCTTGGTCAAGGTGACCTCATCCCCGCCATAAAGCCAGATCGCGTCGGTCAGGTTCGGGGCGCCCAGATCACGGTTGCCCTTGCCGTCTTCACCATGGCAGGCGACGCAATTATCTTTGAAAAGTTGCGCCCCAGCCGTGGCTTTGGCCTCGTGCGCCGTTTGGCCCGAGAGTTTCAGCACATAGTGGACCACTTGGCCGATTTGGTCCGCACTTAGCTTGGCCGTGGCCATATCGGCCAGCGGTCCGCTGGCCTTGTCCGACCATGCGGGCATATAGATGCCCACATTGCGCGCATCGGGATCAACCGTATTGCGGACGCCGTGGGTGATGGTGGTGTAGATGGCGTCAATCGTACCGCCATAAAGCCAGTCGTTGTCCAAAAGGTTGGGGTAGCCCAAGCCCTGCACCCCCGCCGCACCAGAACCGTGGCAAGGCGCACAGTTGGTTGCGAACAGCGACTTGCCCGCCGCCAAAGCATAGGCCTTCAGCGCATCGTCGCCTTCAATGGCGGTCAGGTCTGCCGCGACCAGCTGGGCTTTGATGGGCGCATTAAGAGCGTCAAAATGCTGGATGTCGGCGTCAACATCCGCACGGGTCGATGACCCCAAGACCCCCGGCGTTGCCCCGTAAATTAACGGCCATGCCGGATAGGCGATGGTATAACCGATGGCAAAGAGGATGGTCAGATAAAAGGTCCAAAGCCACCAGCGCGGCAAAGGGGTGTTAAGCTCTTCGATACCGTCCCAAGAATGGCCCGTGGTGCCGACCTTGGCTTTGGCATCGTCTTTGATTGGCTTGGCACACATCGCTCAGCCCTCCTTCGAAGGTCCGGGCAGGGGCCCGGGGGATTTGTCATGCTTGAAGATCACGTTGGCGGCGTCTTGGTGGATGGCGCGGCTGCCCGGGCGAAAAGCCCAGAGAGCAGCGCCCACAAAGAACAGCGTCAGCAGCAAAAGCGCCCAGCTGTCGGCCAGTTCGCGCAGGAAGGAATAGGTTTCCATACCGCCCCCCTACCGCGACGCATCAGGCGTGAAGGTCGAAAAGTCGACCAGCGTGCCCAGCATTTGCAGATATGCCACCAGCGCATCCATTTCGCTGACACCGGGCTTGCCGTCAAAATCCGCCACCGTCACCTTGGCCCCGTAGCGGCCAAGCAGGCCCGAGGCATCGCCATCAGGCGCGTCTTGCGCCACAAAGTCGGCCTTGGCGTTGGCGATTTGATCGTCGGTATAGGGCACGCCGACCATGCGGTGGGTTTTCATCTCGTCCGCGATGAATTGCGGATCAAGCGGAGATGTCGCAAGAAAGGCATATTTCGGCATGACCGATTCCGGCACGATGGCTTCGGGGTTCGACAGGTGGTCAACATGCCAAGCATTGGAATACTTGCCGCCCACACGGGCCAGATCGGGCCCCGTGCGCTTGGACCCCCATTGGAACGGGTGGTCATACATCGATTCCGCCGCCAGCGAGTAATGGCCGTAGCGTTCGACCTCATCGCGCATCGGGCGGATCATCTGGCTGTGGCAGACATAGCACCCCTCACGGATGTAAATGTCGCGGCCTGCCAGTTCTAAGGGCGTATACGGGCGCATGCCTTGGACGGTTTCGATGGTGTTTTGCAGATAGAACAGCGGCACGATCTGCACCAAACCGCCGATCAGCACGACCAAAAGGCTTAGAACCAGAAGGATCGAGGCGTTTTTCTCGATGATCTTGTGTTTGTCTAGAAATGCCATCGTCCCGCTCCTATTCAGCCGGGACGGCGGCGGAAGCACTGGCCTTGGCAGGCTGGGCGTTCACCGTCATCCAAAGATTGTAAACCATGATGAGCGCACCGGTCAGGAACATCGTCCCACCCAATCCGCGCACCACATACATCGGGAACTTGGCCGCCACCGTGTCGGCGAAAGCGTTCACAAGAAAGCCGTTCGCATCCACTTCGCGCCACATCAGCCCTTCCATGATGCCCGTCACCCACATCGAAGAGGCGTAAAGAACGATGCCGATCGTCGCCAACCAGAAGTGCCAAGAAACGAGTTTCAAAGAATAAAGTCCCGCGCGGTTCCACAGACGGGGGGTCAGGAAATACAGCACCGAGAAGGTGATCATTCCGTTCCAGCCGAGCGCGCCGGAATGCACATGGCCAATCGTCCAGTCGGTATAATGGCTTAGCGCGTTGACAGCCTTGATCGACATAACCGGGCCTTCAAAGGTCGACATGCCGTAAAAGCCGATGGCAATCACCATCATCCGCAACACCGGATCGGTGCGCAGCTTGTCCCATGCGCCAGACAGCGTCATCAAGCCGTTGATCATGCCACCCCAAGAGGGCATCCACAGCATGACCGAAAACACCATGCCAAGGGTTGATGCCCAGTCGGGCAGTGCCGTGTAGTGCAAATGGTGCGGGCCAGCCCAGATATACAGGAAAATGAGCGCCCAGAAGTGGATGATCGACAGCTTGTAGCTGTAAACAGGCCGCTCGACCTGCTTGGGCACGAAGTAGTACATCATGCCCAAGAAACCCGCCGTCAGGAAAAAGCCCACGGCGTTGTGGCCATACCACCACTGCACCATGGCATCTTGCACGCCCGAATAGACCGGCACCGACAAAGACCCCAAGATCGACACCGGAATGGCCGCGTTATTGACAAGGTGCAACATGGCCACGGTCAGGATCATCGACAGATAGAACCAGTTGGCGACGTAGATATGGGGTTCGCGCCGTTTGACCAAAGTGCCGACAAACACCGCCAGAAACGCCACCCAGACCACGGTGATCCACAGGTCGATGTACCACACCGTCTCGGCATATTCCTTGCCCTCGGTCCCGCCCAGAATGTAAGACGAGGCCGCCAGCACGATCATCAGCTGCCAGCCCCAAAACACGAACCACCCCAAATTGCCGCCCCAAAGCCGCGCAGCGCTGGTGCGCTGGACGACATAAAACGCTGACATGATCAGTGCGTTGCCGCCAAAGGCAAAGATCACGGCTGAGGTATGAAGGGGCCGCAAGCGGCCAAAGTTCAAAATCCCCTCAGTGACATTCCCTAAGTTCAGCGCGGGGTAGGCCAGTTGAAAGGCGATCACCACGCCCACTAAAAAGCCCACAATCCCCCAAAATGTGGTTGCAATCACGCCAGCTCGGATCACCCCGTCTTGGTATTCGTCTGGCGTGTTTGGCGCATCCTCGCCCACATGGCGCAGCACATAGATAAAAGTGATCGCTGCCGCGATGGCCACCTCTATGGCGTTGACCATGTAGGGCAGATCACGCGCGTAATTGGCGGCGATTGCGGCCAAAAGCCCCACGCCCGCCAGCACGATCAATTTGACGTAGTCCCACATTCCTTGTCCCTTCGTCTTTTGACCCAGCTTTGCGCGCCGGTTCTTGCGCCGCGATAGGGGTTCTAACTGGCACCAATTTTGCAGGTGCGGCGCGGGGATGCTTTGATCCATGTCAATTGCGCGTGATGGTGAACATGATCCGTATCAAGGCGCGGCCATCCGGGTACTGCCATAAAGGCCCCATCGTGGAATTCGGAGGCGAATATGAGCTACAAATCCATCCTCACCGTTGTCACCAACCCCCGCATGGCCAAGGCGCAGGTGACCGCCGCGGCCCACATGGCCTTGGGCTTTGATGCGCATTTGGACATTTTGGCGATAGGCGTTGATCAAGCTCAGATGGGCTATGCCTATATCGGCGCAGGTGCTGTCTTAAGCGAGTTTTCTCTGGAACGCGCCGAGGCCGATGCCCACGCCGCAGCCAAAGCCGCGCGTAGCGCCTTGGCGGAAATGGACCCCGCCCTGCGGTTTAGCGTCGAGACAGTCGTGGCCGAGATGGGCAGCCTGACCTCGGTCGTGGGCAATGCCGCAAGCTTTGTCGATCTGGTCGTGCAATGCAGGCCCTACACGGGCGATCAAAACTATCAGGCCGAGGCGGTGATTGAAGCGGCCCTGTTTGAAGGCCGCGCACCGGTGCTGATCATTCCCGAAACCGAAATGGGTACGGGTCTGCGGCTGGACACCTTGGCCAATCCCCGCCGCGTTCTGCTGGCTTGGAACCAAAGCAGCGAGGCCTTGGCCGCCGTGCGCCGCGCTTTGCCCTTGCTGAAGATGGCCGAACTGGTCGATGTGACCGTGATCGACCCACCCGCCCGTGGACCAGAGCGGTCGGATCCGGGAGGGGTCTTGTGCCAATACCTCGTGCGTCACGGCGTGAAAGCGCAGGTTTCGGTTCTGGCTAAGACCATGCCGAAAATCTCGGACGTTTTGGCCCGTCATGCTTTGGAAGAGGGGTGCGACATGATGGTGATGGGGGCTTACGGCCATTCTCGGCTGCGCGAGGCGGTGCTGGGTGGTACGACCCGCGCGGTGTTGGAAGCGGTGGCGATCCCTGTTTTGATGGCGCATTAAACGCCAAAAGCCTGTGGCATAAACCTGCAAAGAGGGCGGAGAAACCCTGCCCCTTCTTTTCGCGCAGGCCAGACCAAGCCGTTGACGGCGCAGATCAGGCGACGGGTGCCCAAATCACATCGTCGATTTTAGGCGCCCCTGTGGCCAGCATGACCAAGCGTTCAAATCCCATGGCAATGCCAGAGGCGGCTGGCATGAAGGGTAAGGCTGCCAGCAAGTCTTCGTCCAAGGGGTAACGCTCGCCATAAACCCGCTGCTTTTCGTCCATCTCGGCGACAAAGCGCAGGCGTTGTTCGGCGGCGTTGGTCAATTCGCCAAAGCCATTCGCCAGTTCCACCCCGCAGGCATAAAGCTCAAAGCGTTCAGCCAACCGGGCATCACCCGGCATCCGCCGCGCAAGGGCTGCTTCGGCGGCAGGATAGCGGTCTAGAATCGTGGGACGGCCTTGGCCCAAGTGGGGTTCAACCTTGGCGACCAGCACGCGGGAAAGCATGTCTGACCATGTGTCATCTTCTGCCACCCGCAGGCCAATCGCTTCCATCTGCCGCGCAAGCGGTGCTGCATCGGTGGTGCCATCGGCGTGGATTGAGGCGAACAGGTCAAGCCCCGCATAGCGCGCCACGGCCTCGGCCACACCCAAACGCTCTGGTTCGGCGAAGGGGTCGCAGGTCAGATCGCGGTAGCGCAGGGTCTTGGAGCCTGCAACCGTACAGGCCAGCTGCATCAGATCGGTGCAATCTTGCATCAATTTGGTATAATCTTCGGCCACGCGGTACCATTCCAGCATGGTAAATTCCGGCGAATGCAACGGCCCCCGTTCGCGGTTGCGCCAGACATGGGTTAGGGCGAATATCCGCTCTTCGCCCGCAGCTAACAGCTTTTTCATCGCAAATTCTGGCGAGGTGTGCAGATACATGGTGCGCGCCAAGCCGTCATTGCCGATGGCTTGGGTGGCAAATCCGTGCAGATGCGCCTCGTTGCCGGGGCTGGTTTGTAGGGCTGTGGGGTCAACCTCGATAAAATCGCGCGCACCAAACCAGTGGCGCAGGCCGGTTTGCAGCCGACTACGGGCCAAAAGGGCGGGTCTGCGGTCGACGTGACGCTCATGCGACCACCAAGGCTTTTGGGTCATGCTGCTTCTCTCTGGCGATTTGTGAAAATTACAGGTAAAGGCTGCGCCAATAAGGCCCTTCCATAGCGATCAAGGCCCAGAGAAACAAGGAAACCGTCACGTGAAGGTCATCGCATCCTCGCTCCGCAAGGGCAATATCGTCGAATTGGACAACAAACTTTATGTTGTCTTGAAATCGGAAAACTTCCACCCGGGCAAGGGCACGCCGACGACCTCGGTCGATATGCGCCGCATCTCAGACGGCGTGAAGGTTGCTGAACGCTGGCGCACGACTGAGATGGTCGAAAAAGCCACAGTGGACGAACGCGAATATGACTTTTTGTATGAAGACGGCGAAGGGTTCCATTTTATGGAGCCGCTCAGCTACGATCAGATCACGGTTTCGGAAGATGTGGTGGGCGACAGCAAGGTGTTTCTGGGTGAAGGCGTGAAAGCCTATGTCCAGACGTTTGAGGGCGTCGCCATCGCCATAACCCTGCCGTTGAAAGCCGTGGTCGAGATTGCCGAGACAGAACCCGTGACCAAGGGACAGACCGCCTCATCCTCGTTCAAGCCCGCGATCTGCACCAACGGGCTGCGCGTGCTGGTGCCGCCCCATATCGGGCCAGGCACCAAGATTGTGATCAACACCGAAGACCTGACCTATCAAGAGCGCGCCAAAGACTGATGGTCTTGGGTTGATAGAACAAAACCCAGAGGCATCGAGCCCCCGGCTTTTGTGTTGCCAGCGCCCCACTGGCGGGCGTTTTACGGGCTGAAATGTCCGGGGCTGGCCCGGGGGTTGCGGGGGACAAAAGGTCCCCAGCTTTTGGGTGTTTTTGGGGCAAACGCCGAAGGGATTTGTGCGCAGGCGGCGATATCAGCTATTATAATCCCTTAGACAGGAAAGATATGCGCCTGTGCGGCGTCAAATGTCAGCCCTAAGTCGCCACCAATGGGGAAGACAGCATCGAGCGCCAGTGCTGCAATCAGGCGGTTACCGTCGCCCAGCGTCAGGTCAACCACGGTTTCCGACCCCAAACGCTCGGTATTGGGTGGAATGCCACATTCAAGATCGTGGGGATGTCACGTTTGGATCATCGCGGACGAAGTTGTCTTTCCCGAAAGGGGCTGAGTTCAACTTTGGTCCCTTGGGTGCAAGTGGATGTCGGATCGCCCAACCCCTATGCCGCCGATAGCTTGGCGGCTTAGGCGCGTGAATAGCCCCAATGCCCCAAGGGGGTGCAAAAAGGCCGAAGGAACACCCTCCAGCCCGCTCCCTTAGCCATCGATGCGAATGCGCGCGTTTGACGGGTCAAACGGGCTGTCTTCCACCACCACGGCGTCCCACAGTTCGCGGTTGATGCGTACCTTTAGCTTGGTCCCCACCTCGGCCAGATCGGGGCGCACATAGCCCATGCCGATTTGCTTGCCAAAGGCCACCGAATACCCGCCCGAGGTCAGACGGCCAATCTTTTCGCCGTTCAGCAACAGCGCCTCTTTGCCCCACGGGTCTGTGTCAGACGGCCCGTCGATCAGCAAGGTGCAGCATTTTGACCGAACACCGATGGCCAGCATCGCCTCTTTGCCCTGAAAATCCTTTTTCAGGTCAACAAAGCGGTCCAGCGCGGCCTCTAGCGGGCTGGCATCGCGGCCAAGTTCGTTGCCAAAGGCGCGGTAGGATTTTTCCTGCCGCAGCCAGTTTTGAGCCCGAGCGCCGACCAGCTTCATCCCGTGCTTTTCGCCCGCCTTCAAAAGCTGTTCCCACAAATAGCGCTGCATTTCGATCGGGTGGTGCAATTCCCAGCCCAACTCGCCGGTATAGGCCACACGAATGGCATTGACCGGGCACATACCCAGTTCGATCTTGCGCGCCGACAGCCACGGGAAGCGCTTGTTGGACAGGGCGGTTTCGGGATCGGCGTCTTTGATCAGTTCAGCCAGTATTTTCCGGCTATTGGGTCCAGCAAGGGCAAAGACGCCCCATTGGGTGGTGACATCGTGAATGTCGATATGGCCAAAGGTCGGGGCCATATCTTCGGCACATTTGCGCAGATAATCGGCGTCATAGGCCGTCCATGCGCCAGCCGAGACTAGGTAATACTCATTCTCGCCATTGCGCACGATGGTGTATTCGGTGCGCGTGGTACCTTGGGGTGTTAGCGCATAGGTCAGGTTGATGCGGCCCACCTTGGGCAGAGTGTTGCAGGTGAACCAATCAAGGAAAGCGGTCGCCCCCGGCCCGCGCACGATGTGTTTGGTAAAGGCGGTGGCGTCGATCAGGCCAGCGGTTTCGCGCAGGGCTTTGGCCTCGTCCACCGCGTATTGCCACCAAGCGCCACGGCGAAAGCTGCGGGAGGTATGGTCGAAATCTTCGGGCGCGTCTTTGGGGCCGTAGTAGATCGGGCGCTCCCAGCCATTCACTTGGCCAAACTGCGCGCCTAGCGCCTTTTGGCGGTCATAGACGGGGGCAGTGCGTAGCGGGCGGGCGGCCTCACGCTCTTCATCGGGGTGGTGCAGGATGAAGACGTGGTCGTAGCACTCCTCATTCTTGCGCGCGGCATATTCGGTCGTCATCCAGTTCTGCGCGAACCGTTTGGGGTCGAGCGAGGCCATGTCGATTTCTGCTTCGCCTGCCGTCATCATCTGAGCAAGGTAATAGCCCGTCCCCCCTGCAGCGGTGATGCCGAACGAAAAGCCTTCCGCCAGCCACATATTGCGCAGGCCCGGCGCTGGGCCGACCAGCGGGTTGCCGTCGGGGGTATAGCAGATGGGGCCGTTGTAATCGTCCTTCAGCCCCACCGTTTCGGACGACGGGATGCGGTGGATGAAGGACATGTATTCCGCCTCGATCCGTTCCAGATCAAGCGGAAACAGGTCGGCGCGGAACGCCTCTGGTACGCCATATTCGAACCGGGCAGGCGCGCCCTTTTCGTATGGCCCCAGGATCCAGCCGCCGCGTTCTTCGCGGACATACCATTTGGCATCGGCATCGCGCAGCACAGGGTGCTGGGGATGGGTTTTGCGGTATTCCACCAGCGCAGGATCAGGTTCGGTGACGATGTATTGGTGTTCAACGACGACGGCGGGGGTCTTGATCCCCAGCAGTCGCGCGGTGCGTTGCGCGTGGTTGCCGGTTGCGGTGACGACATGTTCGGCGTGGATTTCAAACTTGTCGTCCGACCCGACCAACCGGCCGCCCACTTCGTGCATCCGCGTGCAAGAAACGATCCATTCCGACCCAGTCCAGCGATAGCCGTCAACCTGTATCTTACGCTCGATCGTGGCCCCCAACTGCCGGGCACCCTTGGCCATGGCTTGGGTCACATCGGCGGGGTTAATGTAACCGTCTTGCGGGTGATACAGCGCCCCCACCAGATCATCGGTACGCACCAAGGGCCAGCGGTCCTTGATTTCTTTGGGGGATAAGAATTCGTGGTAGACCCCGGCCGTTTCCGCAACCGACGAATAGAGCATATATTCGTCCATCCGCTCTTGGCGCTGGGCCATGCGCAGGTTGCCCACCACGTAAAAACCGGGGTTCAGGCCCGTCTCGGCCTCGAGCCCCTTATAGAAATCGACCGAGTATTTGTGGATATGGGTCGTCGCATATGACATGTTGAACAAGGGCAACAGCCCCGCCGCGTGCCAAGTCGAGCCAGACGTTAACTCGTCACGTTCCACCAGCATTGTGTCCCAACCGGCTTTGGCCAGATGATAGGCAATGCCAGTGCCCACGGCACCCCCCCCGACGGCCAGCGCTTTGACATGGGTTTTCATGGATCGGGACTCCGCAAATTTGGGGGCAAGAAGGTTTGATCCCTTATGTGCCCCAAAGCCCCCTTGAAGGGCAAGGCGACCCGACACTTGTTGGCCAAAAACGACACGAAGCCGCAAAAGCGGCAGGGTCTTGACGCTTGAGGGCGCAGCGACTAGGCAAAGGATATGGGTTTTGCATGGTCCATATCTCGCTTGCAGAAAGTGGCGCTGCGTTTGCTCGTGGTTTTGCCGCTGCTTGCGCTGGGGTTGTTTCCGGCCGGCGTGATGCCCGGACAGGGCAACGATGGGCAAATGGTTTGGGTGCTTTGCACCGGCGATGGCCCGATGTTAATGACGCTCGATCCTGCCACGGGAACGTTCAAACAAGCCCCGCCCTCTTCGCCCAAGTCAGCCTGTGACTGGGCTATGGCGCAAGCAGGCGGCACCCTTCCCGCCGCAATGACCCTCCCCTTGCCGCCGCAAACCGTTGAGCGGGCAACCCCCGCATTGGCCAGCCTTGATTTTCGCCCCGCCCATGATCCGCGCGGCATTTACGCGCGCGGCCCCCCATCCCTGATCTGATTTCGCAGCCCTAATCTGAAATCACATCTGGAGATGTTCGATGTCACAGGTCGAAACCACAGCCCCCAATGGGGTCAATAAATTCTACTTCGCCGCATGGCGCTGGCACTTTTACGCTGGGCTTTTTGTGGTGCCCTTTTTGCTGATGCTGGCGCTGACCGGCGCTTTCATGATGGCTTATAACTATTACGGCAACGAACTGGGCTATACGCCAGACGTGGCCGTCACAGGCCCCGCGCTGCCGCCGTCGCAACTGGCAACAGCGGCGCTTGCCACAGTGCCCGACGGCGCGGTTGTCACCTATATCACCCCCGCCAGCGAAA
>CANIKY010000009.1 GCA_947468085.1 Paracoccaceae bacterium
ACCACGCCCAAAACCACGATGCCGGTGATGATGGGCGAGATTTGCACACGCTCCATCCCCCAAGACAGCAGGGCTTGGTTTAACAGGCCGGTGAAGGCGTAAAACAGAATCAAGATCAGCACCAGTTCGGGCACTGCGCGCACAATTGTGGTGTAAACGGCTAGCAAATCTTTCAAGACAGGCCCGCCATACAGTTTGCCAAACGCGCCACACAGGCCGATGGCAAAGCCCAAGCCATAAGCGCCCAAGGCGATGATGACTGAATTGCCCAAGCCCGCAAGCAAAGTCGCCCCCCAACCGGGGGGCGATAAGGCCAGAAGGTCCAGCGCAGAGGCCGCAGCTATGGCCTCAACTCCGTTCATTATTCACCGTAGACGTCGAAGCTGAAGTAGTTCGCGGTGATGGCCGCATAGGTGCCATCCGCACGGATCGCAGCAATGGCGGCATTCAGCTTGTCTTTCAACGGATCGCCCTGACGCAGACCAAAGCCCACGCCCGCGCCCAACACTTCCAGGTCATCCGCGGCCATGCCAGCTGACTTGCAGCAGGCCTTTCCGGCATCACTGTCCAAGAAGGCTTGCAGGGCAATGCTGTCAGCCATGACGGCATCCAAACGGCCAGCGGCCAGATCTTGGTTGGCTTCGTCTTGGGTTTGATAGATTTTCACTTCGGCAGCCACCGGCGCGAAGTACTTCTGGGTATAGGCTTCATGAACGGTCGAAATCTGCACGCCCACGATCTTGCCTGTCAGGCCTGCCGCATCTGGGGTGCTGGCGGAATCTGCTGCCACCATGATCATGGCGGGGCTGTTGTAATACTTGTCCGAGAAATCGATCGTCTTGGCGCGTTCTGCCGTGATCGACATCGACGACATGATCACATCAATCTGGCCCGAGGTCAGGGCCGGAATGATGCCATCCCAAGCGGTGGGGGTGATCACGCAGTCCAGTTCGGCCTGCTTGCAGATCGCCACCATAAAGTCGACTTCCCAGCCAACCCAGTTGCCCGAGGCATCGGGCGAGGTGAAGGGCGGATAGGGCTCTGCCGCCACACCGATTTTCAGCGGGTCGGCCATAGCGGTTGTGCCAAGGGCAAGAGTTGCCACGGCAGCAAGAACGAGTTTTTTCATGATAGTCTCCTTGTGGGTCTAGGTGGGTTTGGTCTGGGATCCGCGGGTCGCTCTTCAGCCCACGGTTTTTAAAAACTGCTTCAAACGGTCTGACTTCGGCGCGCCGAAAAGGTCTTCGGGTGGGCCTTCTTCTTCGATCACGCCGTTGTGCAAATAGATCACATGGCTGGCCACTTCACGGGCAAAGCGCATCTCATGGGTGACCAAAATCATCGTGCGGCCTTCGTCGGCCAACCCCTTGATCACCTGCAACACCTCGCCCACCAGTTCGGGATCAAGTGCTGAGGTCGGTTCGTCAAAGAGCATCGCGTTTGGGTTCATGCACAAGGCCCGCGCGATGGCTGCGCGCTGTTGTTGGCCGCCCGACAAAAAGGCCGGATAGGCCGCCTCTTTTTCCTCTAGCCCCACCCGCGCCAAAAGGGCGCGGGCACGGGCGATGGCCGCGTCCTTGGGGGTTTTCAGTACATGCACTGGCACTTCGATCAGGTTTTCCAGCACGGTCATATGGGTCCACAGGTTAAAGTTCTGAAACACCATGCCCAGACTTTGGCGTGCTTTTTCCAGCTGCTTTTTGTCTTGGGCGCTGCCATCCGCCTTCATGGCGATGGTTTGCCCCGCCACTTCAATCGACCCGCCTGAAGGGGTTTCCAGAAAATTGATGCAGCGCAGCAAGGTTGATTTGCCAGAGCCAGAGCCGCCGATGATCGCCACGACATCGCCTTGTCGTGCTGTCATCGACACGCCCTTGAGAACTTCGTGCGACCCAAAGGACTTGCGCAGCCCGCTGACTTTGATGGCGATGGGGGCTGTCGCCCCGTTAGGTTCACGGTTTGGCATGAGGGTCCAAGATAATTTTGTCTGATCTGACCCAGCGGCGCGCTCTTGTGCAAGTGAATAATTTTGCAAGAGCGAGACTTGGCCCCTATTCCAAGTTGGTATGGCGCGCGCGGATGGTTTCCAAAGTTTCACCCAAGCGGGGCCGCAGGGCCAGCACCACAAACTCGAAGATCAAAAACATCGCCCCTTCAAACACCGATCCCATGGGCAAAACCGATGTGGGCGCAGACTGGTCGCGCGCCATGGTTTGGACGGGGATGACAAGGCACAGGTCCGAGGATTGCGGGTCTGGCCCTGTTGGTTCAGCCGTGATGCAAGCCACCCGCGCCCCACCCGCCCGCGCCTGCCCGATCAGCGCCGCCACGGTGGAAAGCCGCCCCGGGCCGGAGGATATCAGCAGCAAATCGCCCGCGCCCAAGGGCGGGCAAGACATATCGCCCTGCATATACACATCACACCCTAGGTGATAAAGGCGCATCGCCAAGGCGCGCATCATCAACCCCTCGCGCCCGCAGCCATAGGCCACGATGCGGCGCGCGGTTGCTATAGCTTCCACAAGCGCTGACAGGTCCTCTTCGGACACAGCCGCGCATCCGGCGCGAAGTTCCTCGGCGGCGCGGGTGGCGAGGTCAGCTAGGGTCATGCGCGGCTCCAATGGATATCGGCGGCGTTTATCGTGCGGCCATTATAGGTCACCGGATGGGGGTTGTAGTTGATCAAAAAGGTCACATCCCCCGCCCGTCTGCGGCGCAAGCCTTTGGGCATGGGATAGATCGCCAGATCTGCGCTGTGACAAAGTTGGGTCAAGATACGTTCCAGCGCTGCCTCATCTGGCCAGCCGCACAGATAGTGCAAACTGCCCGCCCGCAGCAGGGCGGGGAAGCCGTCTGTGGTGTGTTCGACCACCTCTGCCGCCCCTTCCAGCTTTTCGCGCCAGCGGTGAAAGGCCCCGCCGCTGGCCAAGGGCACATTCACATCCGGTGGCAGGCTTTCGACCCGTGCCACCACGCAATTCAGACCGGGCAGGTTGGGCGGAAGGGGAAGGGGAATGGCAAACTCTGCCGTTTTGGCATTGGCGCGGGGGCCGATCAGTGCTGTGCCCTTATAGGTGGCCAAGGCTGCCATCAAAGTGGGAGAGATCATCGCCAGCCCCGGGGCCAGCACCAGCGCATAGCCGGAAAGATCGGTGGTATCGGGGGGCAGAATGTCGATATCCAGCCCCAAACGGCGCAAACCGCGGTACATATCGAACACCAGCCCGAAATAGCTAAAATCGCGGCCCTGCGGCTGGGTCGTCCAAGCCCAGTCCGAGGCATAGTCAAACACCAGCGCAACCTTTGCCTGAGTGTGGGCGACATCGGGCATCGCCGCCAGTTCGCGCGCCACTTGGGCCGCCTCGGCAAAGGCTGGGGCGGGGGCGCTGTCGGGGCGCAGAAGGCCTGCGTGCATCGCCTCTTGCGCAAAGGGGGCTTGACGCCAGCGAAAGTAGCAGACGGCTTCTGCGCCGTGGGCGAAGGCCTCCCACGCCCAAAGGCGCGCCATGCCGGGCAAAGGGTCGGGGTTCCACGGCGCCCAGTTCACGGGGCCGGGTTGTTGTTCCATCACCCACCAGCGGCCACGGCCTACGGCGCGGTACAAGTCGTGGTGGAAGGCTTGGAAATCAGGGTCACCTTGGCGCAGAAAGTGGCGCTTATCCTCGGCGCTGGCATCCACGCGGTCGGACAGAAAGCCGATGGGGTAAGCATCCCAAGCGGCGATATCCAGATCAGCGCCCGTGGCGAAATGGTCAAAGTCGGTGACTTGGCCCATGTAGTTGTGCGCGATGGGCGCGGCTGTGTGCTTGCGCAGGATATCGGTTTGCAGCTTGTTAAAGCTGACGACCTCGTCGCTGGCAAAGCGGCGAAAGGCCAATGTATGGGCGGGGTTCGCCTCGGTCACGGTCAGGTTGGGCAGGCCGATCTGGTCAAAGGCGGTGTAGTCCATCGACCAGAACACATTGCCCCAAGCGCGGTTGAGCGCATCGATAGACTGGTAGCGTTGGGCCAGCCAGATTTGAAAGGCTGCAAGGGCTGCGGCAGAGTAGCTGAGCACCGTGTTATGGCAGGCATATTCGTTATCGGTCTGCCACGCGCAGACATGAGGGTTTTTGCCGTAACGAATGGCCATTTGCGCCACGATCTTGGCGCATTCGCCGCGATAACCCTGATGGCTGAAATCATAGTGCCGCCGCGACCCAAACCCGCGCGGGCGGCCTTGGGCGTCGACGGCCAGCATGTCGGGGTATAGGTCCAGCATCCAGCGCGGCGGGGTGGCGGTGGGGGTGCCCAAGACCACCTTCAGGCCCTGCGCACCTAGCGTTTCAATGGCGCGGTCCAGCCAAGCCCAGTCGTAGTGGCCGGGTTGCGGCTCCATCTGGCTCCACGCGAATTCGCCGATGCGCACCCATGTCAGGCCCAGTTCGGCCATGCGGGCGGCATCGCTGGCCCAAAGGCTTTCGTCCCACTGTTCGGGATAATAGCAAACCCCCAAGCCCCGCTTCATAGCGCCACCAAGGCATCAGCCAAGCCCTTGGCCACGCCGCCCACGGCAAAGACCATGCCGGATTGGGGGAAGGTGGCTTTGGCGGCGGCTGACATGTCTTCTAAAGCGGTTGTCACGAACAATGTGCTCATCGCTGCCCCGCCAAAGGCAGGGCACGAGGAATGAGGAGCATTCACCTTGACCTCGCTCAAGAACGCTCCGTCCGGCGCATAACAGGCCACGCGGCCCATGCCCCATTGCGCGTTCCAAAAGTTGCCTGCGGCATCGACCGTGGCCCCGTCGGGGTAAATCTTGGTTCCGGTGAAATCCAGATAGACGGCTGGCGCGCCCACAGGCCAGCCTGCGCCATCCAGCGCCACGCGCCAGACCTTTTGCTGGCCGGTATCGGCGAAATAGGCCGAATGGCCATCTGGCGCAAAGCAGATGGCATTGGGGATCGACAGGTCAGGGTATAACAGCCGCAACTCGCCTTTGAACCAGCGGTAGATCGCACCCTTGCCGTGGCGGGTGGCACCGTCTTTGCCCATGGTGCTGACCCAAAAGCCGCCTTGCCTATCAACCTTGCCATCATTGCTGCGGTTGGCGGGCTTGTCGGGTTCTAGCGCCACAACCGGAGTTGAGCTTTGGGTTTCCAAGTTGAACCGAAACAGACCCGTCTCGCCGCAGATCAGCAATTCGTCGCGGGAAATCACCCCAGCGGCCGAGACCATCTGCGGCAATTGCCACATCTGTTGGTGAACCCCGTCGCTCGCCATAAGCCGCCCTGCGGTGATGTCAAACCAGAAGAGCGCTTGCCGCAACGGGTGCCAAAAGACGCCTTCGCCAAGGGTGCAGGGGCGGGAATCGTAGATCATGGCTGCGCTCCTTGGGCGGCTAGGTCAAAGGCTGCGACGATTTGGGCGGCGCGGGTGGCGATCTCGGCCAAGGGCAGGGCGGGGGTGTACAGGGCGGTACCGATGCCAAAGCCGTTGGCCCCTGCGGCCAGCCATTGGGCAAAGTTTGACGCCCCCGCACCGCCTACGGCGTAAACTTGGGTCGCTTTGGGCAGCACGGCGCGGATGGCTTTGACACCTTCGGGGCCGATCAGGCTGGCGGGGAAGATTTTTAGCCCATCCGCGCCCGCTTTTAGGGCCGCAAAGCATTCGGTGGGCGTCATCACCCCCGGCCAAGAGGCCATGCCCCGCGCTTTGGTGGCGGCGATCACCTCGGGGTCGCAATTGGGCGAGACGATCAGGGCGCCGCCCGCCTGTTGCACGGCGTGCACATCTTGCACCGTTAGCACCGTCCCTGCCCCGATTTGCGCTTGATGGCCGCAGGCTTTGGCCATGGCCGCGATCGAGGTGAAAGGGTCGGGCGAGTTCAGCGGCACTTCGATCCGCGTGATGCCTGCGGCGATCAGCGCTTGGGCGGCGGCGACAGCCTCGGGCGGGGTGATGCCGCGCAGGATGGCGATGAGGGGGCGGTGGTGCATGGGTTAGTCTTTCAATTTGGCGTAAAGCGCAGACAGGCCCGCCAGCGTGCAGGCCGTGGCATCCAGAGTTTCGGCCTGCAAGCCTTGCAGCCCAAGGGCGCGGGCATAAAGGGACGACAGGTTCTGCGCCCCGATCAGCTTCACGCTTTGCCCCAGCCAATAGGGCTTGGCCCCCGCCAGTTCGATCCCGATCAAAAGGCCCGACAGCCGCGCGCGGGCTTGGGGGGCTGTCATGGCGTGCAACAGACCTTCGGCGCGCAAAGAAAACAGATGTGCGGCGATGCGGTCGGGGCGCGAGATGGCATCGGAGAGGCCCGCATCAAAGGCGGCATCGTCCCAGCCCTCAACGGTGAGCGAATGGCGCAGGACGGAGTGGGTCGAGAGCAGCGAAAACATCTCGCCCGTCATATAGGTTTGAAACGACACCACCTCGCCCGCGCTGACATGAACCCATTTGGAATGGGTGCCGGGCAGACAAAACACGCCGTCAAAGCCCGGATGCAAAGCCAGCGCACCGGCCAACTGCGTTTCCTCGCCGCGCATCACATCTGCGGGCCTGTCTTGCGACAGGCCGGGGGCGATGCGGACATCTAGGCGGGCGTCGTTTGTGCTGACCCGCGTAAGGGCTGCAGGATCGGTGGGGGGGCAGGGCACGGCACGGTAGCGCGCCTCGACCCAGCCTTGGCGCGCCCCGACCATGCCGCAGGCCAGCACTGTGGTGCGCGCCGTTAGCCAAGGGGCGATCACCTCTAACAAGGCCGCTTCGAACTGGTCGGGCTTGAGCTGCCCCATGCCCTTGTCGTTGGTGGCATGGGCCTCAATACCTGTCTGCCCCATGGCCCAAGCCCGCAGGTTTGATGTGCCCCAATCTACCGCAATCCAACTGGCCTGCATAACTTCCCCCATTTGCCGCCAGTTTTGCGCTTTCCTAGGCCCAAGAGCAATTGCCAGTTTGCCCAAAACCCTTCCGGCTTTTGCAAGAAAGGGCGGGGTTTCTGGCCCTATCGCCCCAAAGGGTCTGGACCTAAGAGCTTGCAGGCGATGGGCAGAAGATACATCTTGTCAACCACCAAGGCGGGGCCGCGACCCAGCCTGATTCGGGCTTTGCGCGTGGCGCTTATGAGGAGATCTCGATGAACACGATGACCAATGACCTAAGCGGCGTCGTCGCTGCTGACCGCGCCCATGTGTGGCACCACCTAAGCCAGCACAAGCAATACGAAACCGTTGACCCCCGCGTGATCGTGGAAGGCAAGGGCCTGCGGGTCTGGGATGCCAAGGGCAAGGAATATATCGACGCGGTTTCGGGTGCTGTGTGGACGGTCAACGTGGGCTATGGCCGCGAAAGCATCGCCAAGGCCGTGGCCGACCAACTGGTGAAGATGAACTACTTTGCCGGATCAAACGGCACGGTGCCCGGCGCTTTGTTCGCCGAAAAGCTGATCACTAAGATGCCGGGGATGAGCCGTGTTTACTATTCCAACTCTGGCTCGGAAGCCAATGAGAAGGTCTATAAGATGATCCGCCAGCTGTCGCACCGGCACCACGGCGGGATGAAGAACAAAATCCTGTACCGCGAGCGTGACTATCACGGCACCACGATTGGCACCTTGGCGACCTCGGGTCAGGCGGAGCGGGCCAAGCAATATGGCCCCTATCCGGACGGCTTTGTCATGGTGCCGCATTGCTTGGAGTATCGCAAGCAATGGGATGTGGCGAACTACGGCGAGCGCGCGGCCGATGCAATTGAGGAAGTGATCCTGCGCGAAGGCCCTGATACCATTGGCTGCTTGGTGCTGGAACCGGTGACCGCAGGCGGTGGTGTGATCGTGCCGCCCAAGGGATATTGGGAGCGGGTGCAGGAAATCTGCAAGAAATACAACATCCTGCTGCACATCGACGAAGTCGTCTGCGGCGTGGGCCGCACGGGCGTGTGGTTTGGCTATCAGAACTACGGCATCAAGCCCGATTTCGTGACCATGGCCAAAGGTGTGGCGAGCGGCTATGCGGCGATTTCTTGCACGGTGACGACAGAAGAGGTCTTTGCCATGTTCAAAGACGATGCCACCGATCCGTTAAGCTATTTCCGCGACATCTCGACCTTTGGCGGCTGCACGGCGGGGCCTGCGGCGGCTTTGGAGAATATGCGCATCATCGAAGACGAGAATCTCTTGGACAACACCCTGCGTATGGGGGCGCGCACGATTGCGAACCTTCAAGCGCTGATGGAAAAGCACAAAGTGATCGGCGATGTGCGCGGCGCTGGCCTGTTTTGCGGCGCAGAACTGGTGGCCGACCGTGTGACCAAAGAGCCGATGGATGAAAAGCGTGTGGCCGCCGTTGTGGCCGATTGCAATGCCAATGGCGTCATCATCGGCATGACCAACCGCTCGATCCCGGGGTTGAACAACACGCTGTGCCTGTCGCCCGCGCTGATTGCCACGGCGGATGACATTGATGCCATCACCGATGCCATCGACAATGCCTTGACGCGGGTTTTTGGCTGATCCCAAAAGCGGGGGTTTCACACCCCCGCACCCGCGGCCAAAGAGCGGGGGTTTCACACCCCCGCACCCCCGTGGGATATTTGGGCACATATGAAAGGGGGGCGCGGCTGGAAAGCTGGGCCCCTTTGCATTGGGGGCATCGCCCAGAGGAAGACATGGCCACTATCCCGCACGAGGCCTTTGTATTGCCCGCAGCCGAGCGGGGCAGTTTGCAGCAGCGCATTCGGCAGATGGTGACGGAAGGTGTTTTATCGGGGCGGTTTCGGCCGGGGGGCAAGATGCCCTCGTCGCGCGGGCTAGCGGCGCATTTGCAAATCTCGCGCCTGACGGTGACCTTGGCCTATGCCGAGCTGGTCGCGCAGGATTATTTGGCGGCGCGGGGGCGGTCGGGGTATTACATTTCTGACAACGCGCCTTTGGCCAGCGAATTGCCCGCGCAGGCCACTCGGGCCGAGGCGGCGGAATTTGGCCGCATCGCGGGGCGTTTCACCGGCGGGCGCGGGGTGGAGCGGCCGGAGGATTGGGAGCGGTATCCCTTTCCGTTCATCTACGGCCAGGCCGATGCCAGCCTGTTTGACCACCACAACTGGCGGCAATGCGCTTTGCGGGCGTTGGGGCGGCGCGATTTTGCCGCGATGACGGCGGATTATTACGAACGCGACGACCCTTTGCTGATCGAACACCTTCTGCGCCACATTCTGCCCCGCCGTGGCATTGCCGCGCGAGAAGAGGAGGTTTTGTTGACCATGGGCGCGCAAAACGCCCTGTGGCTGGCGGCTGCGTGCCTTTTGGGCGCTGGACGGCGGGCGGTGATGGAAAATCCGGGCTATCCGGGCCTGCGTTCGGTTTTGGGAGTTTCGGGCGCGCAAGTGCTGGCGGTGGATGTGGATGCGGATGGCCTGCCGCCCGAGGCTATTCCCAAAGGGGTGGACGTGGTCTTTACCACCGCCAGCCACCAATGCCCGACCAATGCCACCATGCCGGTTGAGCGCCGCCGCGCTTTGCTGGACGCCTCGGCCCGCGATGGGTTTGTCATTGTCGAGGATGATTATGAATTCGAGATGTCGTTTCTCAAACCCGTCTCGCCGGCGTTGAAGTCTTTGGACGGCGAGGGGCGGGTGGTTTATGCGGGGTCGTTTTCCAAATCGGTCTTTCCCGGCATGCGCCTTGGCTATCTGATCGGCCCGCCCGGCTTTATCCGCGAGGCGCGTGCTTTGCGCCTTATGACGCTGCGCCATCCGCCTGGCCATATCCAGCGTACCATGGCCTATTTCCTAAGCCTTGGGCATTATGACACGCTGATCAACCGCATGCGCGCGGCCTTTCGCAAGCGCCGTCAGGTGATGCAAGACGCCATTGACGCGCATGGATTGACCGTGGCGGGGCAGGGCGGCTTTGGTGGGTCAAGCTTTTGGATGCAAGCGCCAATGGATACCGAAGAACTTGCCACACGCCTGCGCGCGCACGGCGTTTTGATTGAACCGGGCCGCCCCTTCTTTGACCCCGCGCGCGAAGATCGCTGCCATTACCGTCTGGGCTATGGCTCGATCCCGCACACCCGCATTGCCGAGGGTATCGCCAAGATCGCCGCGGCTTTAGGCGCGCCGTCTGGTCCTATGCCGTCTGGCCTTATGCCGGTATCCTCACTGGACCTAAGCACACGCAAGCCCTAAGGTTAGAACCGCCACATCGTCTTGAAGGAGCATCCCATGCGCATGACCACCGAAGAAGCCTTTGTCAAAACCCTGCAACTCCACGGCATCGAGCATGTGTTCGGGATCATCGGATCGGCCTTCATGCCGATTTCGGATATTTTCCCGAAAGCGGGCATCCATTTTTGGGACTGCGCGCATGAAGGATCGGGCGGCATGATGGCCGACGGCTTCACCCGCGCGTCTGGCCGCATGTGCATGATGATCGCGCAAAACGGGCCGGGGATTACCAACTTCGTCACCGCCGTGAAGACCGCCTATTGGAACCACACGCCCTTGTTGCTGGTCACCCCGCAGGCCGCCAACAAAACCATCGGGCAGGGCGGCTTCCAAGAGGTTGAGCAGATGGCACTGTTCAAGGACATGGTGTGCTATCAAGAAGAGGTGCGTGATGCCTCTCGCATGGCCGAGGTTTTGAACCGCGTGATCTTGAACGCCAAGCGCATGTCGGCCCCTGCGCAAATTAACGTGCCGCGCGATTATTTCACCCAAGTCATCGACATTGACCTGCCCCGTATCGTGGAATTCGAACGCCCGACGGGCGGCGATCACGCCCTGTCGGAAGCCGCAGCGCTGCTGTCGTCAGCCAAGTTCCCCGTCATCCTGAACGGGGCTGGCGTGGTGCTGGCGGGGGGGATAGCAGCCTCGATGGCCCTGGCAGAGCGTTTGGATGCGCCGGTGTGCGTGGGCTATCAGCACAATGACGCCTTCCCCGGCAGCCATCCGCTGTTTGCCGGCCCCTTGGGCTATAACGGCAACAAAGCGGGGATGCAGTTGATTGCCCAAGCCGATGTGGTGCTGGCCTTGGGCACGCGCCTGAACCCCTTCTCGACCCTGCCCGGATATGGGTTGGACTATTGGCCCAAAGACGCCAAAATCATTCAGGTCGACATCAACCCCGCCCGCATTGGCCTGACCAAGAAGGTCACGGTCGGGATCATCGGCGACGCCAAGGCCGTGGCCGAGGGTATTCTGGCGCGGCTGACCAAATCGGCAGGCGATGCGGGCCGTGCGGATCGTAAGGCGCTGATTGGGGCGACCAAAAGCCGTTGGGCGCAGGAACTGTCCTCGATGGACCACGAGCAAGACGATGTGGGCACCACATGGAACCAGCGCGCCCGTGACGCCAAGCCCGATTGGATGAGCCCGCGCATGGCATGGCGCGCCATTCAGGCGGCCTTGCCGAAAGAGGCGATCATCTCGTCCGATATCGGCAACAACTGCGCGATTGGCAATGCTTACCCGACCTTTGAAGCAGGGCGGAAGTATCTGGCTCCAGGCCTGTTTGGGCCTTGCGGCTATGGTTTGCCCTCGGTCGTGGGGGCCAAGATTGCCTGCCCTGACACGCCGGTCGTGGGCTTTTCGGGTGACGGGGCTTTTGGGATTGCGGTGACAGAACTGACCGCCATTGGACGGGGCGAATGGCCTGCGGTGACGCAAGTTGTCTTTCGCAACTACCAATGGGGCGCTGAAAAGCGCAATTCGACGCTGTGGTATGATGACAACTTTGTTGGCACGGAATTGGACGAGGGTGTCTCTTTTGCGGGCATCGCCAAGGCCTGCGGCTTGCAAGGTGTGGTGGCGCGCACGCAAGACGAGCTGACCGCCGCCCTGCACAAGGCCATCGACGATCAGATGAACCACGGTAAAACCACCCTGATCGAGGCGATGATCAACCAAGAACTGGGCGAACCCTTCCGCCGCGATGCGATGAAAAAGCCGGTGGAAGTGGCCGGTATCTCTGCCGCTGATATGCGCCCGCAACGGGTGTAAGATGCGTTACGATCTGGCCATTGTGGGGGCGGGGATACTGGGGCTAGGCCATGCCTTGGCCGCCACCCGCAGGGGCCTGAAGGTTGTGGTCATAGACCGCGAGGCCGAGGCGATCGGCGCCTCGGTGCGCAACTTTGGCTTTGTCACGGTGACGGGCCAACAGCAGGGCGATTGCTACCGCCGCGCGATGCGCTCGCGCGATGTGTGGGAAGAGGTGGCGCCCAAGGCCGGTATTCCGGTGGAACATCAAGGTTTGCTGGTGGTGGCCCAGCGGCCTGAGGCGATGGCGTGTCTGGAGGCTTTTGTGCGCACCGAAATGGGGCAGGGCTGTCATCTGCTGACCGCAGAGCAAACCATGGCCCAGCACGGCGGCGTTTTGTCGGGCAAGCCCATCCAAGGCGCTTTGTGGTCCAGCCATGAACGGCGCGTGGAAAGCCGCTTTGCCATTCCCAAGCTGGCCGCTTGGACCCAAAGCCTTGGCGTGACCTTTTTGCGCAAGACCTTGGTCAAAGAGGTGCAGCAGGCGCGGGTGTTGACGACAGCGGGCGTGGTTGAGGCGACGCAGGTCGTTGTCTGCCCCGGCGATGATATGCTGACGCTTTACCCCGAGGTGATCGCCCGCCACCAGATCACCCGCTGCCGTTTGCATATGATGAAGGTGATGCCTGCAAAGCCTATAAAGCTGCCCGGTTCGATCATGTCAGACCAAAGTATGGTGCGCTATCTGGGCTATGCCGAACTGCCCGAATCTGAACCGATCAAAGCCCGCCTGCGCGCCGAACAGCCGCGCACCTTGGCCGAGGGCATTCATTTGATCGTGGTGCAAGGCGCTGACGGCGGCCTGATCGTCGGCGACAGCCACCATTACGACTGGTCCCCCTCGCCCTTCCAACGGGCCGAGGTCGACGATCTGATCATGGACGAATTGCACCAAGTGCTGAACGTGCCCGGCGCGCAGATCACCGAACGCTGGAACGGCACCTATGCGTCAGGGCCGCAAACCATGATGCGCGAGACGATTGACGATCAAACCCGATTGGTGATTGTCACCAGCGGCACCGGGGCCAGCACCTCCTTCGCCATCGGCGAAGAAACCATTGCAGAGATTTACGGGAGAGCGTGATGCTGAAAGCGGCGGTATTTGACTGGGCAGGCACGGTGATCGACCACGGCAGCCAAGCGCCGATGGGGGTTTTTGTCAAAACCTTCAAGCAGTTCGGCGTGGATATCACCGTGGCCGAAGCGCGCGGCCCGATGGGCATGGCCAAGCGTGACCATATCAAAACCCTCATGGCCGTGCCCCGCATCGCGCAAGCTTGGCAAAAAGCACAAGGTGCCGCCCCTGACGAGGCCGCGATTGACCGCGTTTACGAAATCTTTGTGCCGATGAATGTGGAGGCCGTCACCGATTACTGCACGATGATCGAAGGCGCAGTCCCCGCCATCAACCGGATGCGCGCGCGGGGGATGAAGATCGGTTCGACCACAGGGTATACACGATCAATCATGGCCAAGGTGCTGCCGCTTGCGGCGGCACAGGGCTATTCGCCTGACAATCTGGTCTGCGGCGGCGATCTGGCCGAAGCGCGGCCTTCGGCGATGATGATGTACCGCACCTTCCTTGATCTTGGGGTGTGGCCGGCCCATACGGTCGTCAAGGTCGATGACACGGGCGTGGGCATTGGCGAGGGGTTGAATGCAGGCTGCTGGACCGTAGGGGTGGCAGTTTCGGGCAATGCCTTTGGCCTGAACCCTGCCGAAACTGCGGCGCTGACGCCTGCCGAATTCGCCCAGATGCGCGCTGCGGCCTATGCCGATCTGCGCCGCACGGGGGCGCATTATGTGATTGATTCCGTGGCCGATATGGATGCGGTTTTGGATGACATCGAAGGGCGGCTGGCGCGCGGCGAGCGTCCGTGATCCCGTTTGATCTGTCGCCCATCGGTCTGGGATGGATGGCCATCACCATTTTGGTGGCAGGATTCGTGCGCGGTTATTCCGGCTTTGGCTTTTCGGCGCTGACGATTGCCTCCTCGGCCCTTGTCACCAACCCACTGCAGTTTGTGGCGGTGGTGGTGCTGTGGGAAACGGTGATGACCTTGCAGGCCCTGTCAGGCATCTGGAAGGATATCGACTGGCGCAGGGTGGGCTTATTGCTGGTGGGGGCCATGGTGGGGATGCCGCTTGGCATCTGGGCGCTGACCTCGATTTCCGAAGATGCGGCACGGGGTGTGATTTCGGCCTATGTCTTGACGATGAGTCTGATTTTGCTGGCCGGCTGGAAGCTGCGCGGCAAGGTTGGCCCCTTGGCAAATCTGGGCGCGGGGCTGGCGTCGGGCCTGGCCAATGCGCCGGGGATGGGCGGGTTGCCGGTTGCGGCGTTCTTTGCTGCCCAAGCCATGTCGCCTGCGGTGTTTCGTGCGACTTTGGTGGCCTATTTCCCGCTGCTCGACCTGTATTCTACGCCGATTTATTGGTGGGGTGGCATGGTGACATGGGATACGCTGTGGATCGGGCTGATCGGCCTGCCGCTGGTGGTTTTGTCCAACTGGCTGGGAAGCCGCCATTTTCTGCGCACCGACCCGCAAGATTTCCGCCGCTTTGCCATTTTGCTTTTGGCAGGGCTGGCGGCCCTTGGCCTGCTGAAATCGGTGCTGTGAATGTTGCTGGTCGTCAATGCCGGATCGTCCTCGCTGAAACTGGCGGTGTTTGACGCAAGGTTGGCCCAAGTGGCGCAGGCGCGGGCAGAGCGGATCGGCACGGGGGGGGCTGCGACCCATCTAGACGCGTTGCAGCACGGGCTGGCCGATATGGCCCTGACCCCTGCCCAATTGACGGGGGCCGCACACCGTGTGGTGCATGGCGGGCGGGGATTGACCAACACCTTGCGTGTGACACCTGCGGTTTTGGAGGGGATCCGCGCCTGCATCCCGCTTGCCCCGCTGCATAACCCCGCCAACCTGATGGCGATCGAGGCTTTGGCTCGCCTTGCCCCTGATCTGCCGCAATATGCCAGCTTTGACACGGGCTTTCACGCCACCAACCCTGATGAGGCGACCCGCTATGCCTTGCCCGATTCGGCCAGCGATCTGGGCCTGCGGCGCTATGGCTTTCACGGGATCAGCTACGCCAGTCTGGTGCGCAACCTGCGCGATGCGGGGGATTTGCCGCCCCGCGTGCTGGGGCTGCATCTGGGCAACGGGGCCTCGCTGTGCGCCATCTTGAACGGGCAATCGGTGGCCACAACAATGGGCTATTCCCCCGTCTCGGGCCTGACGATGGGCACGCGCAGTGGCGATATCGACGCCAACGCGGTGCTGAAACTGGCCGAGGTGCATGGGATAGAGGGCGCAGGGCAGATTTTGAACCGCGCCTCTGGCCTGCTTGGTTTGGGCGGTGTGGCGGACATGCGAGCCATTCATGCCGAGACATCGCCTGAGGCGCGCTTTGCGATTGGCCACTTTGTCTATTGGGTGATCCGCCATGCAGGTTCGATGATCGCGGCCATGGGCGGGGTGGACCTGTTGGCCTTCACCGGCGGCATTGGCGAGAATGACAATGTGGTGCGCGACCGCATCACCCAAGGGCTGGCATGGGCAGGGGCCCCGCGTGCTGTGGTCGTGCCTGCGCAAGAGGAAAAGCAAATCGCCCTTGATGCGATGGCCCTGAGGGTGGGGTGATGAAATTCCAATGTAGGGATGATTTTCGGGAAAACAGCCTAGCAAAGCGGCGAGTTCTCGCGATACCATTCCCAAAGTGCAGATCGTAAAGGACGGCCATGAACGCGCCTGTGATAAACACCAGCCCCGCCGTATCTGACGAGGTGCGCAAGACGACCTGCTATATGTGCGCGTGTCGCTGCGGCATCAATGTGCATATGAAATCTGGCAAAGTCAGCTATATTGAGGGTAACCGCGACCATCCGGTCAACAAAGGCGTGCTGTGTGCCAAGGGCGCATCTGGCATCATGCAGGTCACAGCCCCTAGCCGCTTGCAACACCCCCTGCGGCGTGTCGGCCCGCGCGGATCAGGCGCATTCGAGCCGATCTCGTGGGACGAGGCGCTGGAACTGGCCGTGTCATGGATGAAACCTCTGCGCGACACCGCGCCGGAAAAGCTGGCCTTTTTCACAGGCCGCGACCAAAGCCAATCCTTCACCGGCTGGTGGGCGCAGGCTTTTGGCACCCCGAACTACGCCGCGCATGGCGGGTTTTGCAGCGTCAACATGGCGGCGGGCGGGATTTACACCATCGGCGGGGCCTTTTGGGAATTCGGCCAGCCCGATTGGGAGCGTACCAAGCTGTTTGTGATGTTTGGCGTGGCCGAAGATCACGATTCCAACCCGATCAAGATGGGTTTAGGCAAGCTGAAGGCGCGCGGGGCGCGGGTGATCGGGGTTAACCCGATCAGAACGGGCTATAATGCCATCGCCGATGACTGGTACGGCATCACTCCGGGCACCGACGGCCTTCTGATCCTGTCGCTGCTGCACTGCTTGTTGCAGGCGGGCAAGGTCGATCTGGACTATCTGGCCCGCTGGACCAACGCGCCCTTGCTGGTCAACGCCACCGAAGGCCCCGAAAAGGGCCTGATCCTGAAGAACGCCGAAAGCCAGCCCTTTGTGATTGATAAGCGCACGGGGTCCCCCGCGCCGTGGGATGGCAAGGGCGTGCAGCCCGACCTTGGGGCAACATGGCAAGGCCACCGCACCGTGTTTCAACACATGGCAGAGCGTTACCTTGCCCCCGAACACGCCCCCGAAGCCGTGGCCACCCGCTGCGGCATCCCCGCCGCGCGGATCCGCGCCCTTGCGGCGGAACTGGCGGATGTGGCTTTTAACCAAGCCATCGAGATCAAACAGCCTTGGACCGATTTTCGTGGCGACACCCACGACACCATGCTGGGCCGCCCCGTGTCGTTCCACGCCATGCGCGGCATCTCTGCCCATTCCAACGGCTTTCAAACCGCCCGCGCTTTGCATCTGTTGCAGATCGTTCTGGGCACGGTGGAAACCCCCGGCGGCTACCGCTTCAAACCGCCCTATCCCAAACCGGTCGAAGCACATCCCACCCCCCATTTCGTCACAGCCCCCGGTAAGCCGCTCTCTGGCCCGCATCTGGGCTATGTGCGCGGCCCCGAACAACTGGCGTTGAAAGAAGACGGCACCCCCGCCCGCATCGACAAGGCCTTTACATGGGAAAACCCGTTTTCCGCCCATGGCCTGATGCATATGCTGATCCCCAACGCCCATGCGGGCGACCCCTACCGCATCGACACGCTGTTTTTATACATGGCCAATATGGCGTGGAATTCGTCGATGAACACGACGAAGGTCATGGAGATGTTGACCGACAAAGACGCAGATGGTGCGTATATCATCCCGCGCATCATCTATTCTGATGCCTATGCGTCAGAGATGGTGGCCTATGCCGACCTGATCCTGCCCGATACAACCTATCTGGAACGCCACGATTGCATCAGTCTGCTGGATCGCCCGATCAGCGAGCCTGACGCCGCAGGCGACAGCATCCGCTGGCCTGTCACCGCGCCTGACCGCGATGTAAGGGGCTTTCAATCGGTGCTGCTGGATCTGGGGGCAAGGCTGGGTCTGGCCCCCATGGTCAACCCCGATGGCAGTGCCAAGTTCAAAGACTACGCCGATTATATCCAAAACCACATCCGCCGCCCAGGGGTTGGCCCCTTGATCGGCTTTCGTGGGTTGGACGGCGATAAAGAGGGCAGGGGCGATGCCAACCCCGCCCAAATCGCCGCCTATATCGAAAACGGCGGCTTTTATCAGGCGCATGTGCCCCAAGAGGGGCGGTTTTTCAAGCCTTGGAACATGGCGTACCAGAATTGGGCGGTGCAAACCTCGTTCTACGAAAGCCCGCAGCCTTATTTGTTCAACATCTGGTCCGAACCGATGCGCAAATTCCAATTGGCCGCCGAAGGCCACGGCCCGATCCAGCCGCCCGACCATCTGCGCGCAAGGTTGATCCAAGCGATGGATCCTTTGCCCGTCTGGTACCCACCCTTTGGCGATCAAGAAGCGTCGGGTTGGGGCTATCCGGTGCACGCGCTGACCCAGCGGCCGATGGATATGTATCATTCTTGGGGCAGCCAGAACGCTTGGCTGCGCCAGATCAGGGGGCGCAATTTTCTGTATGTGCCGACCAAGATTTGGAAGGCGGAAGGGTTCAAAGACGGCGATTACGCGCGGGTGTCTTCGCCCAACGGCGGTATCACGGTACCCGTGGCGCATATGGCGGCCTTGAATGAAAACACCGTCTGGACATGGAACGCGATTGGCAAGCGCAAGGGCGCTTGGGCTTTGGGAGATGACGCGGCCGAGGCCAATCAGGGCTTTTTGCTCAACCACCTCATCTCCGAACTTCTGCCCGAAAAGGGCGACGGGATGCGCTATTCTAATTCTGACCCCGTGACGGGCCAAGCGGCTTGGTTCGATCTGCGTGTGCGGATCGAAAATGTCGGGCCAAAAGATCACGCAACACCTGATTTCGCCCCCATCCCCCGTGTGGTGCCGCAAGGAAAGGACCGCGCATGACCCAACTTCCCACCCATACCGACAAAAAACTGGGGCTGGTGATTGATCTTGACACCTGCGTTGGCTGTCAGGCTTGCGTGACAGCCTGTAAGGGCTGGAACGATCAGGGCTACGGGGCCGAACTGTCGGATCAAAACCCCTATGGGGCTGAACCGTCCGGCACATTCTTGAACCGCGTGCACAGCTATCAGGTTCAGCCCGATATTGGGGCGGCGCAAATCATCAACTTCCCCCGCTCGTGCCTGCATTGCGAGGATGCGCCTTGTGTCACCGTCTGCCCCACGGGGGCCAGCTACAAACGCACCGAGGACGGGATCGTTCTGGTCAACGAAGATGCCTGCATCGGGTGTGGTCTGTGCGCTTGGGCCTGCCCTTACGGCGCGCGCGAGTTGGATCAGGCGGCAGGCGTGATGAAAAAATGCACCTTATGTGTTGACCGCATTTATAACGAAAACCTGCCCGAAGAAGACCGCGAACCCGCCTGCGTGCGCACTTGCCCGACAAATGCGCGCCACTTTGGCGACTTTGCCGACCCTGACAGCAAAGTGTCCAAACTGGTGGCCGAACGGGGTGGGTATGATCTGATGCCAGACCTGAAGACCAAGCCCACCAACAAATACCTGCCCCCCCGCAAAAAAGACATCCCGCAAGAGGCCAGCCTTTTGGCCCCGTTGTTAGACATTCAAGCCACAGGCTTTGCCGGATGGCTGGACAAAGTACTGGGAAAATTGGGATGACTCCGGCCCCTTCCGTTATCCTTTTCACCGTTCTGTCGGGTATGGGCTTTGGCCTTTTGGCCTTTTTGGGCGCGGGTTTTGTGCAGCCTGTGGGTTGGGTGGCCTTTTTCCATTGGGGACTTGGCTACGCCTTGGCGGTGGGTGGGCTGTCTGCGGCAACCTTTCACCTTGGCAACCCGCAACGCGCCCTGCGGGCCTTTACGCAATGGCAAACTTCTTGGCTGAGCCGCGAGGCTTGGGCGTCGGTTGTGACCCTGCTGCTTCTGGCCCCCGTGGCGCTGTCCGATTGGCTGGGCCTTGGCTGGCCGCGCGTAACGGGCCTTATCGGCGCTGTGGCCTGTTTTGGAACGGTCTTCACCACCTCGATGATCTACGCCCAAATCGCCGCCGTGCCGCGCTGGAACAATTGGACGGTGCCGGTGATGTTCTTGTCGTTTGAACTGACGGGTGGCGCCCTTCTGGCAGGCCAAGTCTGGCCCGCCCTGATCGGCGGCATCGCCCTGATCTTGGCGCTTTATGCCCATAAGACCAAAGGCGATGTGGCCTTTGCCAAGCGCGGCCAAACCTTGGGCAAGGCCACTGGGCTTGACCAAGTGGGCAGCGCAACCGTCTTTGAACAGCCCCACACCAGCCCCAATTACCTGATGCGCGAGATGATCTATGTCGTCGCGCGCAAGCATGTTGCGCGGTTGTGGCCGATAGCCTTTGGGGCTGCGGCCATTCTGCCTGCGGGGATGGTTGTTCTTCTGCCCCATCATCTGCTGACCTTTGCCATGGCGGCCGTGATCCACCTGACAGGGGCTGCGGCCTCGCGCTGGTTGTTCTTTGCGCAGGCCGAGCATGTTGTGGGTCTTTATTACGGGCAGCGATAGGTTAGAGTTCGGGGCTGTTTGCTATAGGTCAAGGCTTGGGGGTCGTGTCTGGGCGATGAAGACCCAAACCTGAAGGAGCGCGCCATGGACCAAACCGCTGACATCCCGACTGGAAAAGATCCCGTCTGCGGCATGAGTGTCAAGATCACCGACACCAGCCGCAAGCACGATCATCAGGGCACCACCTACCACTTTTGCGGTGAAAAGTGCCGCACAAGGTTTAAGGCCGATCCCTATTTCTACCTGTCCGGCAATGCCAAGATCCGCGGCAAGCTGGCGGTGAAAGGGGTGTCCTACACCTGCCCGATGGACCCAGAGGTGGTGCAAGACACCCCGGGCACCTGCCCCAAATGCGGCATGGCGCTGGAGCCTATGACGCCTTCCACAGCGCCCTCGCCGGAACTGGCCGATTTCACCCGCCGCATGGGCATTTCCGCCGCCTTGTCGGTGCCCTTGGTGGTCTTGGCCATGGGGCCGATGTTGGGGCTTGGCCTGCCCATGGCGTGGCCTCCCTATCTGAACTATGCCCAAGCGGCCCTTGCCAGTCCGGTCGTTTTATGGGCCGCTTGGCCGTTTTTCCAACGCGCCCGCGACAGTCTGGCCAACCGCAGCCCTAATATGTGGACGCTGATTGGCTTAGGGGTGGCGGCGGCCTATCTGTACTCGCTGCTCGCCACCTTTGCCCCTTGGGTCTTTCCGCAAGCCTACCAAGGGGCGATGGGGGTTGAGACGTATTTTGAGGCCACTGGCGTCATCATCACCTTGGTCTTTCTGGGCCAAGTCTTGGAACTGCGCGCGCGTGCGCGCACCGGCGATGCGATCCGCGCTTTGATGGATCTGTCGCCTGCCACCGCCTTTCGCGTGCAGCCCGATGGCACATTCGAGGTGCCGCTTGAAAACATCATCGCAGGCGACCTGCTGCGCTTGCGGGCGGGTGACAAAGTGCCGGTGGACGGCGTGGTGGTTGAGGGGACGTCTTCGGTCGATGAAAGCCTGCTGACGGGCGAACCCTTGCCCGTGGAAAAAACGCAAGGCGATGCCCTGACGGGTGGCACGCTGAACGGTTCGGGTACGCTGGTGATGCGTGCCACGCGGGTGGGTGCCGCAACCGTGCTGGCGCAGATCATCGAGATGGTCTCTGCCGCGCGGCGCTCGCGCGCGCCTATTCAGGCGCTGGCCGATCGGGTGGCCGCGTGGTTTGTGCCCACTGTGGTCGGCGTGGCGCTGGTGGCTTTTGCCGGATGGATGGTTTTTGGGCCAAGTCCGGGCTTTGTTTATGCAATGGCAGCGGCGGTGTCGGTGCTGATCATCGCCTGCCCCTGTGCCTTGGGCTTGGCAACACCGATTTCCATCACCACGGCGGCAGGGCGCGGGGCCTCGGTCGGGGTGCTGGTCAAAGATGCGGCTGCACTTGAAAGCTTGGCCAAGGTTGACACGCTGGTGATCGACAAGACAGGAACCCTTACGCTGGGGCGGCCAGAGGTTTGCGATGTGGTTGGCTTGGGCGCGGCAAACGCTGACGCTGTGCTAACCCTCGCCGCGGCGCTGGAACAGGGGGCGAGCCACCCCTTGGCCAAAGCCATCTTGGCTGCCGCAGCAGAAAAAGGGCTGCATCTGCCAGATGTTAGCCAGTTTGAAAACCGCGCCGGGCAGGGCGTTGTGGCGCACCTTGGTGTTACGCGGCTGGGTTTGGGCAACGAGGCCCTGCTCGCAGCCCTTGGCGTCGCCCTCCCGCCACAGGCCACCGCCCAAGCGCAGGCTCTGCGCGCCGTGGGCAAGACGGTGATGTTCTTAACCCAAGGCTCCAGCCTGTCAGGCATGATTGCTGCCGCCGACCCGATCAAGCCCACCACTGCCCAAGCCTTGGCCACGCTTAAAGCCCAAGGCATCACCATCCTTATGGCCACCGGCGATGCCAAAACCACAGCCGACGCTGTGGCCCAAAGCCTAGGTTTAACCCAAATTGCGGCGGGCCTTATGCCCGAAGGCAAAGCCGACCTCATCGCCCGTCTTCGCGCCCAAGGCCATGTCGTCGCCATGGCGGGCGACGGCGTCAATGACGCGCCCGCCTTGGCTGTGGCCGATGTTGGGATAGCCATGGGCCCCGGGTCAGATGTGGCTGTGGAAAGTGCGGGCATAACGCTGCTTAGTGGCGATCTGACAGGCATAGCCCGCGCGATTACCCTGTCGCGGGCGACGATGCGTAACATAAGGCAGAACCTGTTCTTCGCCTTTGGCTATAACGCGCTTTGCATCCCCATCGCCGCGGGCCTGCTTTACCCCGTTACCGGCCTTGTTCTGTCGCCGATGATCGCCGCCGCCGCGATGAGCCTGTCTTCGGTTTCTGTCATCACCAACGCTTTGCGATTGCGTGGCCTTAAACTTTAACCGCATTTCTCTTGGCCCAAATACGCCACGGGTTTGCAAGGGTGTGACCCCCCCCTTGTTGGACAGAGATGCGGGGGCGAACTATACTGGGCCGAAGACCGCTTTATGGCCCTGCCACTTCTGGGCTAATTTTGCCTGATCGCGCAGACATTGTTGGCTTTATAGGGAAGGCCGACCCTAAACGCATAGCCATCGCCCCACACTGTCAGCCCTTGTTCATGCGGTTAGCGATCAGATCATCCACCACCGCTGGGTCCGCCAAGGTGGATGTGTCGCCCAAAGCCGCGAAATCGTTCTCGGCGATCTTGCGCAGAATGCGGCGCATGATTTTTCCCGAACGAGTCTTGGGCAGACCAGGGGCCCATTGGATCAGGTCGGGGGTGGCAATCGGGCCAATCTCAGTGCGCACCCATTTGACCAGCTCTTTGCGCAGGTCTTCGGACGGTTCGATGCCGCGCATCAAGGTGACATAGGCATAGATACCTTGCCCTTTGATATCGTGTGGGTAGCCAACCACAGCGCTTTCGGCGACCTTTGGGTGGGCGACAAGGGCGGATTCGACCTCTGCCGTGCCCAAGCGGTGGCCCGAGACGTTCAAGACGTCATCGACCCGTCCGGTGATCCAGTAGTAGCCGTCCGCATCGCGGCGGCAGCCGTCGCCAGTGAAGTAATAGCCCGGATATTGCGCGAAATACGCCTCTTCAAAGCGCTTATGATCGCCCCAAAGCGTGCGCATCTGGCCCGGCCAGCTGTCGGCAATGCACAAGACGCCATCGGTTTCTGTCGCGGTTTGCACTTTGCCGGTCGCGGGATCCAGCACTTCTGGGCGCACGCCGAAGAAGGGCTTGGTGGCCGACCCCGGCTTTTGCGCAATGGCGCCGGGCAAGGGTGTTATGATATGTCCGCCGGTTTCTGTTTGCCAGAAGGTGTCGACGATGGGGCATTTGCCCTTGCCGATGTGGGTGAAATACCAGTTCCACGCCTCGGGGTTGATGGGCTCGCCCACCGAGCCCAAAAGCCGCAGCGAGGACATGTCGTGCTTGTCAATCAGATCGGTTCCCATAGCCATCAGGCTGCGGATCGCGGTGGGGGCGGTGTAGAACTGGGTGACTTTATGTTTGGCAATCACCTCCCAAAAGCGGCCCGCGTCTGGATAGGTGGGTACGCCTTCAAACATCACGGTTGTCGCGCCATTGGCCAAGGGGCCATAGACGATATAGCTGTGCCCCGTGACCCAACCCACATCTGCCGTGCACCAAAAGACATCGCCGTCTTTATAGTCAAACGTCATCTCATGCGTCATGGCCGCATAGACCAGATAGCCCGCCGTGGTATGAACCACCCCCTTGGGCTTTCCTGTCGAGCCAGAGGTGTACAAGATAAACAGCGGATCTTCGGCCCCCATCTCGGTATAGGGGCAATAGGGGGCGGCTTGGGCCATCTCGGCCTTCAGGTCAAAATCGCGGCCTTCGGTCCAATGGGTTTCATCGCCGGTGTGTTTGACAACAAGGCAACGGACTGAATCCTTGCAATGCAGCAGGGCCTGATCAGCGTTGGATTTCAGGGGCGTTTTCTTGCCCGCGCGGGGGCCGTAATCGGCGGTGATCACCACCTTGGCTTGCGAATCATTGATCCGATTGGCCAGCGCATCGGGCGAAAAGCCGCCAAAGACCACGGAATGAATGGCCCCGATCCGCGCGCAGGCCAGCATGGCATAGGCGGCTTCTGGGATCATGGGCATATACAGCACCACGCGGTCGCCCTTGGTCACACCGTGCGATTTGAGCACATTGGCCAGACGGCTGGTTTGTTCCAAAAGCTCGCCGTAGGTGATGTGGCGTGCGGGGGTTTTGGGATCATCGGGTTCCCAGATGATCGCGGTCTGGTTGGCGCGCGTGATCATGTGGCGGTCGATGCAATTGGCCGAGACGTTGGTGGTGCCGTCCTCATACCATTTGATTGACACTTCGCCGGGTTTGAACGTGGTGTTCTTGACCTTGGTGAAAGGCTTGATCCAGTCGATCCGCCGTCCTTCGGTGGCCCAGAACGTGTCAGGATCCGCCATCGAGGCCGCGTAGCGCGCGCCATAGCCTGCAGGCGTAACATTGGCCTGTGCGACAAACTCTGCTGTGGCGGTGTAAAGTGCCGGTGCCCGATCGTTCATGATATCCCCCTAGGTCAGCCCCAGTGCCCGCTTTTACGCGTGGTGGGTGCCGTCTTTATCTTCGAAGTGTCAGCGCTTTCGCAAGTCCCGCCATGTACGAAAGCCAGCGTGGCGGCGATTTATGCGAGCGTTCATCTTATCGTAATCTCTGGTTTTTGCCCACAGCCTCTACAAGCCTACCCAAAGCCCCCGCAAGAAAACTTTTGCCCAAGTTGCGCGGGCGACCGAAAGTTTTGCGTCCAAACTGGGGATGAGCCGCGACGCGGAGCCTTATGCAGGCGAATCAAGTTCGCCCAAGGTTGCAATATAGCGCACCAACGGTGGGGAGAGGCCCGCCTTTTCCAGAATGCGGCGCTGGCCGGGGCGCACACCCAACAAGACCATTTGCCCGCCGTTACGCTTTGTGCGCAGGGCCAGCAAATCCAAGGCGCGCGCACCTGAACTGTCGACATAGTCCAGCGCTGTTAGGTCCAAGACGAAATGGCGCGGGTGTTCGGCGATTTGGTCCAGCACCGCGCCGGTTTGGGCGGCTGCACCGAAGAAATAGGGCCCCGACAGGCGCACCACCACGCGGTCGGCGCGGTCAGAGCCCTCGCCCGCATCAATCACCGCGCTGTGTGACATGCGCTGCAAAAAGACCAATCCAGCCAAGGCAAAGCCCACCACGATGCCTTCGGTCAGATCGCGCAGCACCACCAAAAGAAAGGTCACCACCACAATCAGCGCATCGCTGCGCGAAGTGCGCAAAAGCATCCAGAACTGCGCCTTGCCCGCCATGTTCCACGCCACCACGCTAAGAAGCCCCGCAAAAGCCGCCATCGGCACAAACGACACCAAGGGAGCTAGCACGACCATAAATCCCAGCACAAAAACCGCGTGCAGCATACCTGCCACCGGCCCCTTGGCCCCCGCGCTGTGATTGGTGACAGTGCGCGCCACAGCCCCCGTGGCATAGATGCCGCCAAAGAACGACACGGCGATATTGGCGGCCCCTTCGGCGAAAAGCTCGATCGCTGGGCGGTGGTGGTTGCCTGAAAGGCCATCAGCCACTTGGGCGGACAAAAGGCCGGTTATGGCCCCAAGCAGGCTGAATTGCAGGGCAAAGGGCAGGCTGCGCTGGATCATCGGCCATGACAGATCTGGCCAGACGGGGGCAGGCAGAAATCGGGGCAGGGTGCCAAAGCGGTCACCTACAAGGTCAATCGGCAGATGAAGGGCCCAGACGCCAAAGCTTACCCCCGCCACAGCCAGCAGCATATTTGGCCAATGCGGGCGCAGTTTTTTGATGATTTGCACGGCGGCAATAGTCACCAAGGCCACGGCCAAGGCTTGCGCGGAAAACGTGTCGCGCACGGCCCAAAGGGCGGATAATTTGTCTAATACGGCGGGCGGTTCGGCCCCTGACAGCCTTAGCCCCAACAGCTCTTTCACCTGACTGGTGAAGATGATGACGGCAATGCCCGAAGTAAACCCAATGGTCACCGGATAAGGCAGGAATTTAACATAACTTCCCAGCTTCAGCCCGCCCGCCGCCATCAGGATAAACCCCGACAGAAAGGTCGCCACCATCAACCCTGGAAGGCCAATCTGTGCCACGCAGGCCGAAACCCCCACAATAAAGGCCCCCGCGGGCCCGCCGATCTGATAGCGCGACCCGCCCAAGGCCGAAACGATGAACCCGCCAACTATGGCCGTAAACAACCCCCGCTCTGGCCCAAGGCCCGAGGCTATGGCGATGGCCATCGACAAGGGCAGGGCCACAATCGCCACCGACAGCCCCGCCATGGCATCTGCCCGCAGGTCGGCTGCGTGGTAGCCTTCGCGCAGAACGGTGATGATCTTGGGCAAAAACTCGGCCCCAAAGCGCTTGGGGGCGGCGGAGATGGGGTTGTGCATGGATATGTCCCCGCAAGGGGGCTCCGGTCAGGGGGCGGCAAGCTTGCGGGGTGCAAGGGGTGCGGGCCTAAGCGGGCCACCCCAAAGCAGCCTCGGACGGCTTATGCAAAAGGATCAACCAGATAGCGCACCTGTGTCAAGCACAGGCCTTGCGGTGGGGCCACGCTGCCACAGGCTGCGCGGTCGCGCGCGTCTAAAGCCTGACCTACACGCGCAGGCGCCCAAGCCCCGTTGCCCACCCGCACCAAGGTGCCCACAATCGAGCGGACCTGATTGTGCAGGAACGAGCGCGCGCGCAAAGCAAAGCGGTATTCTGTGCCATTAGGCAGGGTTTGGGCGGTGATCGTCACCTCATCCAGCGTTTTGATCGGGCTACTGGCTTGACAAAGAGCAGATCGGAAGGTGGTGAAATCGTGGTGTCCCACCAAGTGATTGGCCCCCTGCTGCATCGCGCCCAGATCCAGCGGTGTTAGCAGATGCCAGACTTGGCCCCTCTCTAGAATGGGAGGCGCGCGGCGGCACAGGATGCGGTAAAGGTAGCGCCGCTCTACCGCGCTAAAGCGGGCGTGAAAATCTTCTGGCACTTCAGCGCAGGCCAAAACGGCCACAGGCAAGGGGCGCAGGTGCTGGTTTAGCGCCTGCGACAGACGAAACGGGTCCCAGTGTTTGGTCAGATCGACATGGGCCACTTGCCCGCGCCCATGCACGCCTGTGTCGGTGCGCCCAGCGGCGGCGATGGTGTGGGGTCCTGGTTCCAACTTGGCCAAGGCCGCCTCGACCGCGGCTTGGACCGAAGGCTGACCCTGCGCCTGTCTTTGCCACCCGTTAAAGGGCGCGCCGTCATATTCGATCTTCAGGGCAAAGCGGGGCATCTTATGGGACCAAGCCGTATGTGTTTTCTGCCCTTGGGGTCCAAGATGAGTGTTTGGGCCAAGATGAAGATGTCTCAACGCACCTAGCCGTTTGCTGCGGGTTTCGCAACGGGGGGCTAATTTTGTGGGGGAGGGCGGCTTAAGAAACGCGCTGATTGACGGCAAGGCTGGGCTTGGCCGCGATGGAGATTTGCACGCCTTTGCCCTTTGTCGTGGCCCAAGGTCCCTGCGTCTTGGCCACAGTCGCACGGGCCTTGGCCCGATTGGCCCGCCGCAAGCCAGAGGCGGACGATCCCACCTAAGAGGTCTGTCACGCCCGAAACTTCTGGGCGAGTTTTTGTAAGGCAGTTAAAGGGCTTGGCGCAGGATCTTGCACCGGTTTTATTGGAACTTGTGCCAAGGTTTCGGGCGCTGCCCGTGGGGTCTTGCGCGGAGGTGAGACGCGCAGCGCCACCAAGTTCAAAAACCCAGCTGCATCGCCAGAGGCCAGCGTCACCGCGCCGTCCGAGATGCCGTCCAACAGCGGGTCTAGCCAGTCGCGGTCTGCCTTGGAAAAATCATGCAAAACATATCCCGCCACGGCGTCTTTATGTCCAGGATGGCCGATGCCCAACCGCACGCGGCCATAGCCCTCGCCCAGATGCGCATGGATCGAGCGCAGGCCATTATGCCCGGCATGGCCCCCGCCCATTTTGGTGCGCAGTTTTCCGGCGGCAAGGTCCAGCTCGTCATGAAAGACCACCACATCTGCCAAGGGCAATTTGTAAAAGGCCACGGCTGCATGAACGGCTTGGCCCGACAGGTTCATAAAGGTTTCGGGTTTCAGCAAAGCGACCTTTTCGCCGCCCAAACGCCCCTCGGCCATCACGCCATGATGCGCCTTGCGCCAAGGGCCAAAGCCGTGGTCAGCGGCAATACGCTCTAGCGCCATAAAGCCGATGTTGTGGCGGTGGCCGGCATAGTCAGGCCCCGGATTGCCCAGACCAACGAAAAGTTTCATTTAGCCCCCGCGCCGTTTCTTGTGCCCAAGTCTGGCGCGACAGCGCCCAAAAGACAAGCGGGCGGCAATTGCTTGCCGCCCGCTGTTCATTTGCGCCTTAGATCGAAACCGATCAGGCCTCGGCCGAGATCAATCCGGCTGGAGCCGAGATATTCGCGATCACAAAGTTGCGCGCGATCGTGGGGTTCACCCCTTCGGGCAGGATCGCGTCACTGATATGGATCACATCACCAATCGCTTTGCCGGTCAGGTCGACCGTGATGTGATCAGGAATATCGCCTGCCATCACGTTTAGTTCAACTTCCGGACGCACCACAGTCAAGGTGCCGCCGCGCTTCAACCCGGGGCTGGCCTCGTGGTTGATGAAGGTCACGTGGATGTGCAGGACGACGCGTGATTCGTCGTTCAAACGCATAAAGTCAACGTGGGTCGGAAGATCGCGAACCACATCGCGCTGAACGCCACGGCACACGACGTGAACGTCGGGAAGGCCGGGAACCTTCAGGTTGAAAAGCGTCTGCAAGAAGCGGCCTGCTTTCAGGTGCTTTAGTAGATAGTTATAGGCTACATTGATGGCGACAGGCTCTTGCCCATCCCCGTAGACTATTCCGGGTACAAATCCGTCACGACGAGCTTGGCGGGCGGCCCCCTTGCCTGTCCCCGCACGGACCTCGACGTTCAGATCGTTGATCTGGCGTGCCATAGGTGTTCTCCTGTTACAGTCCGCCATCCTCCAAGGGTGCATGGCGCGACTGGGGGGCTATAGCGGGGAAAATCCCTAAGGGGAAGCCGCATCAGCCCCATTTTTGCAGCTTTTCCCCCAAAATCGCCGCCAGACCTTGCCCATTGCCACAATTCTGTCACCGAAGGTCGCCCGAACCGGTTGGCGCCACGCCAGAGGCGAGATAAAATCAACGCGCGGCACGCGCTCCTTTGGATCAAGGCTGGCCATTTGTGCCACGCTTGCTTGAGTTTCCCGCCCCCTTTGGCTAAACAGGGTACAGGATCAAGGGGACCTTCATGCGCATTCACAGCGATCTGGCTGACACGATCGGCAACACGCCACTTCTTAAGCTTAAACGCGCCTCGCAGATGACGGGCTGCACGATCTTGGGCAAGTGCGAGTTTTTGAACCCCGGCCAGTCCGTCAAGGACCGTGCTGCTTTATATATCATCAAGGATGCCGTGGCCAAAGGGCACCTGAAACCCGGTGGCACGATTGTCGAGGGGACTGCGGGCAATACAGGGATTGGCTTGGCCTTGGTGGGCGCATCCATGGGCTTTCGCACCGTGATTGTGATCCCCGAAACCCAGTCGCAAGAAAAGAAAGACATGATCCGTCTGGCGGGGGCCGAACTGGTGCAAGTGCCGGCCGTTCCCTACAAAAACCCCAACAACTACGTCCGCTATTCCGGCCGTCTGGCCGAGGCTTTGGCTCGCACTGAACCCAACGGGGCCATCTGGGCCAACCAGTTCGACAATCTGGCCAACCGCACCGCCCATGTCGAAACCACCGGCCCCGAGATTTGGGAACAAACTGGCGGCAAGGTGGATGGCTTTATCTGTGCAGTGGGGTCGGGCGGTACTTTGGCTGGGGTGGGCTTGGCCTTGCAGCCCAAGGGTGTCAAGATCGGTCTGGCTGACCCTGAAGGGGCGGCGCTGCACGCCTATTATTCCACCGGTAAGTTTGAAAGCCCCGGGTCGTCCATCACTGAAGGCATCGGCCAAGGCCGCATTACCGCCAATTTAGAAGGCTTCACCCCCGATTTCAGCTACCGCATTCCGGATGCCGAGGCTTTGCCCTTGGTCTTTGAGATGCTGGAGGACGAGGGCATTTGCCTTGGCGGTTCCTCGGGCATCAACATCGCGGGGGCCATTCGCATGGCGCATGACTTGGGGCCGGGCAAGACCATCGTCACCATCCTGTGCGATTATGGCAACCGCTACCAATCCAAATTGTACAACCCGACTTTCCTGCGCGAAAAGGGCCTGCCCGTGCCCACTTGGCTAGAGCGCGCGCCATCCAACATCCCAACGGTCTTTGAGGACGCATGACCCAAGCAGGCCAAAGGGTCTGCAAACCGCTTCGCCTTTTGGCGGTGATGACCCTTGGGCTGAGTATTGTGTTTGCAGGCCCCATCGCTGCGCAAAACACCGGCGGCAGCGCGTCAGAGGCGCCTGCCAGTGTTCAAAGCCCGGTGGATGCCGCAGATGCTCCCGTCTCGGGCGGCTTTGCCCCCCAAAGCGGTGGGGCCAAGCCGAAGGTTGTGGTCAGCGGCGGGGCCAGTGGCGGCGCGTTGGATTATCAGGGCTGGGCGCGCATGGCCGCGCGGGCGGAAACCGCATTAGCCAATGCAGCCATCCCTGATGCGGGCTTGGAAACCATAAGGTTGGAACTGACCCGTTGGCGCGCCCAGTTGCTAGAGGCGCAAAGCGTCAACTCTACCCGCATCGCGACCCTGAAAAACCAGATCGCGGCCTTGGGAGAGGTGCCGGTTGACCCCGCCAGTGAAGACGCCGATATCACAACACGCCGCGCCGAATTGGCCGCGCAGATGACACGGCTGCAAGCGCCTGGCTTGGCCGCTGATGAAGCCTATCGCCGCGCTGATGGCCTGATCCGCGAGATTGACCGCGTCTTGCGCGAAAGGCAGGCGGATGCGCTGCTGAAACTGTGGCCTAATCCGCTTAATCCCGTCCATTGGAAAGATGCGCTTGGCGCGCTGACCACAACGGCGACGACAATTTGGGACGAGACTGCGCTTAAGGCCGCCGACCCGCGCGCGCGGGCTAAATTTGCCGACACGCTGCCGCTGACCTTACCTTTGCTGGCCTTTGCCTTTTTGGCCCTGTGGCGCGGGCGCTTTTGGGCTGAACGTTTGGGTTTGCGCCTGCGGCCACCCGCCACAGCGCGCGGACAGCGGGTCTTGGGATTTGGCACCTCACTTGGGCAGATCATTGTGCCGGTTCTGGCCTGTGCGGCATTGGGAGAGGCTTTGCGCCTGACGGCCATGCTGGGGCCTGTGGGTGTGCAAATTGCAACCGCCTTGGCCCCCATGGGCACTGCTCTTTTTGCCGCCGCTTGGCTGGGCGCGCAGGTCTTTCCGGCTGCGGTTTACCCCGGCATGATGTTGAATTTGCCCACCGACCGGCGCGCCTTGGGCCGAGATTTGACGACGGCCTTTGGCGCAGTTTTGGCGCTGGATATGCTGCGCCGCGTTGCTATGGCCGATATTTTGGTCAGCGATGCAGCAACTTCGGTTTTAAGCCTTCCTGCGATTTTGGCGGGGGCCTTCATCTTGGTGCGGTTGGGGCAGTTGATGCGCCAGTCGCGCGCCACGGCGGCGGATCAAGGTAACGTCACCTATCGCAACCGCTTGCTGGATCTTCTGGCGCGCGGGGTCATTCTTTTCGGCACGCTTGGCCCGTTGTTGGCTGTGCTGGGCTATATCTCGGCCGCGGCGCAACTGGTCTTTCCCACCGCCTTGACGTTGGGGTTGGTGGCCCTTCTTTACCTCACTCAACTGCTGATCGGCGAGGTCTATAGCCTTTTGATGCGCACCGAGGAGGCGCAAGATACGCTTGTGCCGGTGCTGATCAGTTTTGCTTTGGCCTTGGCCATGTTGCCCGCCGTGGCGCTGATTTGGGGCGCGCGGGTGGCCGACCTGACGGAGCTTTGGACCCGCTTTAAAGACGGCTACCAACTGGGCGATACGCGTATATCGCCCACTGATTTCCTGTTTTTTGCGTTGATCTTTGGCATCGGGCTGTCGGCCACGCGGCTTTTACAGGGGGCGCTTAAATCTTCGATCTTGCCGCGCACCACGCTGGACCAAGGCGGCCAGAATGCGGTGGTGTCGGTTCTGGGCTATGTGGGGATCTTTGTGGCAGCGCTTGTTGCCATTAACTCCAGCGGGATTGACCTGTCGGGGATTGCGATAGTGGCAGGCGCCCTGTCAGTCGGCATCGGCTTTGGCTTGCAGACTGTGGTGTCGAACTTTGTGTCTGGCATCATCTTGCTGATCGAACGCCCGATCAGCGAAGGCGATTGGATCGAGGTGGGCCCCGTTCAGGGGATCGTCACCTCGATCTCGGTGCGCTCGACCCGAATTCAAACCTTTGACCGGTCTGATGTGATCGTGCCCAATTCTGACCTGATCTCGGGCCGGGTCACCAATTGGACGCGGTTTTCGCTGACTGGCCGTGTGATTGTGGCGGTAGGCGTGCCTTATACCGAAGACAGCCGCCGCGTGGCACAGATCTTGCGCGAGATTGCCGAGGCGCAGCCGATGGTGCTGCTGTCGCCGCCGCCCTTGGTGGCATTCATGGGCTTTCAGGCCGAGATGATGCAGTTTGAACTGCGCGTCATCCTGCGCGATGTGAATTTTCAGGTCGAAGTGCGCAGCGAAATCAACCACCAGATCGCCACCCGTTTTCGCGCCGAAGGCGTTCCCTTTACCGCCGCCCACCGCGACCATTTGCAACGCCTTGCCAATGAACACGCGGCCGAAGCGGAAGCCTTGGCCCAAGAGGCCGACACGATCGCCGCCGTCAAAGCCGTCTTGGCCGCGTCCTTGCCCGCAGAAAGACCAAAATGACCGAACTTTTGTTTCGCGACGACCCCTATTTGACCGAGGCAGAGGCCGTGGTGTTGGCCCATACGCCCGAAGGCGGCATTGTTGTATCGGCATCGATCTTTTACCCCACCGGCGGCGGCCAGCCGGGGGACAGCGGTTGGATCGATTGGGACGGCGGGCGCTTGGCCATTGCCACGGCGCTGAAAGTTGACGGCGCCATAGCCCTGATCCCCGCCGAGGCCCGCGCCATGCCCGCAGTCGGAGCCCGCGTGCGACAAAACTTGGCGTGGGAGCGCCGCTTTGGCCATATGCGCGTGCACACCGCCCTGCATCTGCTGTCGGTCATAATTCCCTTGCCCGTCACCGGCGGCCAAATCGGCGCTGAACGGGGCCGGCTGGACTTTGCCATGCCCGAGGTGCCAAGCGATGCGGCCCATTGGCAAGAGGCGATCAATCGCCTGATCGACCGCGACCTGCCTGTCACGCAAGACTGGATCACCGACGACGATTTGCTCGCCAACCTCGCCTTGGTCAAAACCCTCTCCGTGCGCCCGCCGTCAGGGCAGGGCAGGGTGCGGCTGATCCGCATCGGGCAGGGAGAGGGGCAGATCGATCTGCAACCTTGCGGCGGCACCCATGTCGCGCGCACCAGCGAGGTCGGACGGGTGAGCATTGGCCGGATCGAAAACAAGGGCCGCCAGAACCGACGGGTTCATGTGCAGTTGGGCGATTAGATGGGCGTTGTTGCACCACTTACTCTTGCGGCGTAATTTTCCCTTTGCCTGTTGAACTCAGGCGATGCTGACGATCTCAGTGGTGCCGAGCGCATTGAAGCGGTTGATGAGGGCGATGCGGATTTGGATTTTGGCAGGTAGGCGGTCTGGGCCTCTCGCGGCGATGCGTTCGCCGAAGGCCTTGAGGCACCGCATCTTGGCCTCGATCCGGCTTGGGACGTGATAGCCGGTCCAGCGCTTCCAGAACGCCCTTCCAGATCCTTCACCTCGCCAGTATTGGCCTGAGGCGCTGTATCGCAAGCCAGCCGCTTCTTGCTGGCCTGAAAGAAGTCCTTGGACCAGCTGCAAGTCAGGCTTTGGGCCGTCGTCAAGCCAATAGACCCCCGGATTGTTGGCTAACCCTCCTCCACCTTCCTTACGGCACAGCCCTGCAATGCCGTCTTCGCAACGAAGGCCGCACAAAACGATCCGGATCTTCTCCTCAGAAGAGTGCAACTTGCGCGTTGCGCGCCGTATATCCGTAATATCCTGCTCGGCAGCCCCTATCCTTGCGGGATAGGGCTTGCCGGGGGCAGGGGGCTGGCGCGCAGAGCGTTACGCATGATGGTATAAGTGGCCGAGCCTATGACCAAAAAGCCACCGACGAGCGTGGCCCACGTCGGCACTTCGCCATAAATGGTCCAACCGATGCCTGCCATCATAATCAGCCGCAAATACCCCAAGGGTGCGACGGCAGAGGCACGACCGATGCGGATCGCGGCGGTGTACAGCCAGTTTCCGGCGGTGAAGATCACCCCCATGATTAAAAGGATCATCGCCTCATGCCACGTGGGGGTGACCCAAACCCAGATCGCCACGGGCGCAGACAGCACGGCCACCACCAATCCCTGCCAGAACAAAACGGTGATCGTGGTATCATGCCGCGACCCAAGTCGAATGGCGATCATGCTGGCCGCCCCCCCCACTGATCCGGCCAGGGCCAGCAGCGCATAGACATCAAAGCCCGTGCCAAACGGACGGATCATGATCGCAACCCCCCCAAATCCCACCGCCGCCGCCAACCAGCGCCGCCAGCCAATGGGTTCGCGCAGCAAGGTCGCGGCGAAGGCCGTGGCGATCAGCACCTCGGCCATGCTGATCGCCGTGGCATCTGCCAAAGGGATATGGATGATCGACGTCAACCCGCAAAACATCGAGCCTATCGCCAGAACCCCACGCGTCAGATGCAGGCTTAACCCGGTGGGATGCAAGATAACCTGCCGCGCTGCCCAATATTGCGGCGCCATTAAGATCAGGGCCATAACCTGACGGATCAAGATCACCTGCGGCACGGAGATGTGTCCGCTGATCATCCGCATGAAAACCGACATGGCGCTGAACACGGCAAAGGCTGCGATCATCAGGAGTGAGGCATAAAGATCTGCCGTCATCCCCGCAAAGGGCGTCTGATACCGCGAAATTGTCATACCCGTCACTCCCGCGCTGCGTCAGGCCGCGCTAGGACAGCGGCGCATGACGGTCTTGTAAAAAAAATGTGGCTTGGTCTTCGTGACGCCTTAATATCACAATTCGTTAAAGATTTACGTTGGGAACTGCGCAAAAAAGGATAAAGTTTGGTTTGAGATGCGTTTTTTTAAGGATTCCGACCTGCTCTTGTGCGATTGCGCCGCCGCCCTTTCATGCAATGTCGTTTCAACACGACTGTCCGCCCTGACGCAGGTTTGAAAGCAACGCAGCCTCGCTTCCTTGCGGTTCTCATGTTCCCCCAGACAGGGTGATCAAACAATACGGTATCTTTTGCCTTCCTGCGCAAACACCCTACTATTTGGCAAGTGCGCGCGCGTTCGATTGGATAGGGTCGTGGTCAAGGAGCAAGAGATGTTGGAAAAAATCAAAGCCAAGACAGAGTTGGCTGGCCGGTTCTGCGTAAGCCTGCTCGCTGTCAGCTTTCTTGCAGCGGCCCTTCCGGCGCAGGCCGAGGCGACTTTTGAGCCTATTGCCACCCAATACATCGCTGCTCTCGGCGACGCGCAGGCGACTTCAGGCCAAGATGCGCAGACTTGGGGCCTTTGGGCGATTGATCCGGGCCCGCGCGGCATCGCGATCGGTGATTATGCCGACCTTGTGGCGCATGCTTATATTGCCCCAGCAGGCTGGACCTTTGATCCCAATGCTTGGTGGCTGGAAGAACACGGCCTGATCATGGAAGCCCCCATCTTTCCCCTTCCTGCGGGACGATATGTTGTGACGGGCGGACGGGCAATAACGTCTGTTCTGACCGTGCAAGCGCCTGATGCAACGGGTAAGCAATCTTGGAGCCTTGCCGATGGGGCCAGCATTTACGATGTGACCCATTTCGGATGCCGCGCCGCGCGCTACGCCCAGACCAGCACGGGTCAAGCCTGCACCCCGGTCCACGCGCCACTGAGTGCGTTTCCGATGAGCCCTAGCACCGTCATGCCCACCGTTCAGGGTTGCAGCAAGCAAGATTATCAGGTGCTGATTGTGGTTGGGATGATGACGGGCGGCTAAGCGGCGGTTGCCTCAGACACGATTTTGATGACCTTGGCACTTTCGTCGTAGCGAAAAAACGATGTTCCCTGCGATGATCAATTTAGGCTTCGGGACCAAAACCCGCAGTGATGCGGATGTCAAATGTCGCGATCCCCTGGTAATCCCCGGCAATCGACAGATCGGTTCTTGAGGCTTCGTGTTTTCTGCTCCAATCGGGTGCGCTGACAGAAGGCCGTTGACCAGAAAGTTCTTTAGTAATCTCAATTTTTTGGTCATGCTTCAGGGCCCCAAAGGCGCGCCCCGCTTTTTTCACAAAGACAGTTTTAACGTACTACTTTAAGTAGTGTTTAGGTAGAAATCACCCTCTGCAATGTCAATCAAACATCAGGATTTTCTTGCCACAATCTGTGCAATTTGCCAAACGGCAAAGCTTGTGAACATTCGGGCTTCAATGAAGCCTACGCTTAAACCAACATCAGACCCTCAAAACTGAATCTGGCTGGAAAACTGCTTTGTGTAGTGCGAACTCGATCCTGCATCAATAGTACGGGGCGCCGACGAGAGACCACGGCAGCATTGTCAACGATAGAGCCAACACAGACCCAATCAGGGCCAACGGCAATAGGTTGCGGCGTAGCCGGCCAGCCGACCAATATCCTATCGTCAGCAGTGTAAGCACAATTATGGTGCGCAAAAGTGCGCCCTCATCGACGGGTTCACCGTTCGGTGCGAGCACCGGTCCGCCCAACACCATCACTACGAACATTGCCATGCGAAAAATTGGCGCTGACTCCAGTAGCATGAAGGCAAGGAAAACCGAATCGGCGTGAAGGATCTTGTCATCGCTTCGAAGACCGACCACCGCTCTGACGATGGCGTAGATAATCATCACCGGAAGCACCGTGAACATCACATGATTGAACGGGGTGTGGATTGCAAACAAGCTCAACAACAATGAAACTATCAAAAATGCGGGCAAGAGGGTGCACAGAATGATTGGCCCTAGAACCCTATGAACGGCCAAAGCTCTTTCCCAGCGCATCTTGCGACGAGCCAGAACGAATTGAGCATACATAGCAGTCGCGAGCGATAATGCCGCGGCCGCATGCCACGTTATCAAAGTGTGAGAATGGACGGATAATCCAAGCAAGGGTACCAGAAAATCTGGCAGTTGCGTCATCACCGAACGACCGCCCCAAGTGCCATGCATTATGTGAGTGTAAATTGACGGAATGAATACAAGGTTCCCCAAAAAGGCAAAGGTGACCAACCCAAACTGAGTTTTATTGAGCGATAAAGACACTTTAGGAACCGAGTTACACTGTGTGATATCCGACATTGAGATCCGACATTCCTTAAGCATCCAGCCATCAGCAGTTAAGATCGCCTAGATCTGCTTGCTGGACAAGTGTTTTTCGCCCTCAATATCTGGCAAGCGCGAGACCAAGGCATTTCTGAACGTACCGCCGATCCTTTGTCAGCAATCTAGCGGTCCAGTTGCAGTGTCTAACGTCTGGACGATAGATGCCGATATGGCTGCCAACCAACAAATGATGCCAGTACGGTGGGTCTCGATAGGCGAGTTGTTCAATCAGACGGTCCGTCTTATATGGGCAAGCGTCGATGCGATCGATTGGGACATCAAACTGTGCTAGGTCCTTGTCACCCATTTCCCTTTTCCTAAAGATGATTCCGGTGCTGACGGTCAAACGCGTTGATAGTTAACCACACTCCCTTGATCATCTTGTTCTAAGAAATGCTACTTGCTTATTTTGGTCAACGCAGTAGTTCCATTTATGTATCCTATCAGTACTATCAAAATCGTTTGGCGGCTATATCATAAAAGTTATTGTTTATTGTCTAGCCCACAGCCAAAAAAATTTTCGTTTTAACTGAAGAATCTCTCTTGGTAATTCATACATTTTACATCAAGGATTTTCAAGAAGATAGTCATTCAATTTTTTTGAGGTTAACCTTATAATTGGGGTATCTTCTTTCTTTTTAACAGAAGAGGATTTCTTGCTTCTAGTAGAAGGTCAATCAATTTTTTTGGGGAGTATCCGCAACTCTGTGTATGAGGGTCAGTCCATGCATTTTGGTCGGTTCATTTGTTCAGCCGTTCTGAGTATCGAATATCGAACTGGTTTCGCGCGGCAACCAATTCTCTGACGCATGTGCCTGCTTTCTCGAAGGTGCGGATTGCCAGGTAGATCAGCTTTGTTGCGGCGTCATCGGTTGGAAAGCTGCTTCGTGTTTTGGTGGTTTTGCGGATCACCTTGTTGAGGCTTTCAATGGCATTTATTGTATAGATGATTTTGCGCACGGCTGGCTGGAAGGCAAGCAAACCTGCCGTTGCACTGAGAACCATCGTCTTGCCCAAGTTTGGCAGATTGAGGTCAGCCTCATACAACGTCCGGTTATAATGGCCCTTATCTCTACTGCTTTTCGAGAGAAAAATCTGATCCTTACCTGCCTGCCATATCGCATCGAGCCGCTTGGTCATTGCCTCCGCAGCCTGTGGTGAGTCGATCCGCATTCGGATGAAGTCACCTAAGATGTCTTTCGCGTGTGAAGGGACACGGCGGTTGTAACAGAGCAGTTCAGCCCGAGTCACTTTATGCTGTGGTGTGATCTTTGTGGTCATTTGATGCACTTCTCATTCAGATAAACCATTGAGAAGTAACGATAATCTTGGGATTTTGGAGCGGGTGAGGGGAATCGAACCCCCGTATTCAGCTTGGGAAGCTGCTGCTCTGCCATTGAGCTACACCCGCAGTCTGTGCAGGCGTAATAGTTTGTCTGGCTTGCGTCAAGCCGCGAAGAAGAGCGGTGCCATGGTTTGGGCTTGGGGGTCTTTTTGCCAATCGCCCGGTGCATTCGCGTCGGCCAAAAGTGTGTCACCCCAGACCATGCCCAAATAGGCCGTGGCCAGTCGTAAGCCGTCGCGGGCAGGGGCGATCTCGGCCTCGGTTGATCCGGCGTGGGCCATGATCAGCCAAGCGCGTTTGCCCGCCATGCGCGCCTTAAAGCCCAATTCGGGCAGGCGCATCCAGTGGGACCAGTGGTCTAGGTACAGTTTGGCTGGTGCGGGCAGGCCGTACCAGTACAGCGGGGCGACAAAGACGATGTCGCTGGCCTGCATGGTGCGGTCAGCCAGGTTCGCCATTATGGGGGAAAGCGGGCCGTAGCTTGCGCCGTGGCGCAGATCTTCAAAGGTGGGTAGTGTGGCGGTGGTCAGGTCGCACCAGTCTTGTGCTACGCTGGGCGGCAAGGCTGCGGCTGCGGTGCGCGCCATCGCCTCGGTGTTGCCACCGCTTCGCGCGCTGGACAGCAAGAATAAGAACCTGCGCTTTGTCATGCTATGGCCTTTGCCCAAGGGTTCTTACCCGCGCCGCCGCTTGCGCCCGCCTTCGCCGCCCGACCCTGCGGTGTTAAAGCTGACATTCGGCAGCGGGTCCAGATGCGGGAAGGCATCCACCGCGTTAGGAATGGCCGAGGCATTGACGAAATGCTCTTGAAAGCGCGGTTCGATGGCGGTTTCGACCTTGTGGATCTCATGCACCACAGCCTCGATCGTATCGCGGGCCGTGCGGTTGCACAGGGCAATGCGTGCCCCGGTGCCGGCTGCATTACCGGCTGAGATCACTTTATCCAAAGCGGCGTCAGGGATCATGCCCAAGATCATCGCGTGTTTGGGCGAGATATGCGCCCCAAAGGCCCCCGCCAGCACAACGCGGTCGACCGTTTGCACGCCCATTTCATCCATCAACAGCTTTGCACCCGCATAAAGGGCGGCCTTGGCCAGTTGAATGGCGCGGATGTCGCCTTGGGTGACCAGAATGCGTGGCCCACCTTCGGCTGTGCCGTCGTGCAGCACATAAGAATGCGTGCGCCCTTCTGGCACAGACCGCGCGGTGCCCGTTTGATCCGACCCGCCCATCAGCCCGCCTTGATCGACCAAGCCTGCGCTGCGCAGTTCGGCCACAGCTTCAATGATGCCTGATCCGCAAATGCCCGTTACTCCGGTGGTCCCCACAGCCTCGGCAAAGCCCGCATCAGTTGACCACAGATCCGACCCGATCACCTTAAAGCGCGGCTCTTTGGTAATGGGATCAATTTCGACCCGCTCAATCGCGCCGGGTGCTGCGCGTTGGCCAGAGGAGATCTGCGCCCCTTCAAAGGCAGGCCCCGTGGGCGAAGAACAGGCCAAAACCCTCGTCTTATTGCCTAACAACAGTTCGGCATTGGTGCCCACATCGACAATCAGCACCATATCTTCGGACTTGTTGGGCTCTTCAGCCAAGGCAACAGCCGCGCAATCAGCGCCCACATGGCCTGCAATGCACGGCAGCACATAGACCCGCGCAGTGCGCGCCACAGCCGTCAAATCCAATTCCCGCGCATCAAACGACAAAGCGCCCGAGGTGGCCAGCGCAAAGGGCGCTTGGCCCAGTTCGACCGGATCAATCCCCAGCAAAAGGTGGTGCATCACGGGGTTGCAAACAAAGACTAACTCGTAGATGGCGCTGGCATCGACCTTGGCCTCAGCCGCAATCTCGCCCACCAGCGTGTTGATCGAGGCGCGCACGGCCGCTGTCATTTCCACATCGCCGCCGGGGTTCATCATGGCGTAAGAGACACGGCTCATCAAATCTTCGCCAAAGCGGATTTGCGGGTTCATCACCCCGGCTGAGGCGAGCACCTTGCCATCTGTCAAATCGCACAGGTGGGCTGCAATGGTGGTTGACCCAAGGTCAATCGCAAGGCCCAAAAGCGGGCCTTCGTGATAGCCCGGCCACAGGTCTAGCAGGTGGTAATCTGCGTCATGGTTGCCCTTGTTCAGGGCCACGGTGATCTTCCATTCGCCCTTGCGCAGGGCGGGTTGCAGGCGGCGCAGCAGCGTCAGTTCGGCTTGCACGCCGTTGATCTGCCACTGGTCCGCCAAGGCCTGCTTGACGCGTTCAAAATCGCCCGTGGGTTCGTGCATATCGGGTTCGGCCACGTCGATGAAATACAGCCGCGTCGCAGGGTCCATCGCGATCACGCGGTCGGATGCGGATTTGCGGATCACCTGTTTGTGCACTTGGCTTTCGGGTGGCACATCGACGATCACATCGCCCATCACCTTGGCCTGACAACCCAAACGCCGCCCGTCGATCAGGCCGCGCACGCGTTTATAGCGCGCCTCAACCTCGTTCCATTCCGACAGCGCGTCGGTGGCGACCGTCACGCCATGCTTGGGAAATTCGCCGTAACCCGGCTGGATTTGGCATTTGGAGCAAATCCCCCGCCCACCACAGACTGAATCCAGATCGACCCCCAACTGCCGCGCAACCGTCAAAATCGGCGTGCCCAGTGCAAAGCGCCCGCGTTTGCCCGAGGGCGTGAAGATCACAAGCGCATCTTGGCTGGCGGCATCGGTCATGGTTGTCTCCTACATCTACGGCTTTTTAGGCCGGATAGGGCCTGCCGCAAGGGCTGAATGCGGCAGAGAAGGGTCAGGCTGCGGCAAATGCGGGGCAGGGCGCGGGGAAAGGGAGAAAATCCGTCAAGACGGAGGATTATCCGTTATATTGACATAAAGCCCTTTTGCGGTGATATTTGGTCCAAAGCCCAAGGATTTTTCCCATGTCGCAAGCCTTCCTGACCTATGTGGCCGCCATCCTCAAAGCGATCGAGGCTGAAGGGATGATGAAACACGAACGCTCCCTTGAAGGCCCCCAAGGCGCGCGGGTTATGGTGGGCGGGCGCCCGATGCTGAACCTTTGTTCTAATAATTACTTGGGCTTGGCAGATGATCCTCGGCTTATCACTGCCGCCAAATCTGCTATGGATAGCCACGGCTACGGCATGGCCTCTGTGCGGTTTATCTGCGGCACGCAGGATCTGCACAAAACGCTGGAAAGCCGCTTGGCGGAATTTTTGGGTACCGACGATGCCCTGCTGTTTGCCGCCTGCTTTGATGCCAATGGCGCGGTGTTCGAACCCTTGCTGGGAGAGCAAGACGCCGTGATCTCGGACAGTTTGAACCACGCTTCGATCATCGACGGCATCCGCCTGTGCAAAGCGCGGCGCTTTCGCTTTGCCAACAACGACATGGAAGATTTGCAGCGCCAGTTGCAAACTGCCCGCGATGGCGGGGCGCGGTTTATCTTGGTGGTGACGGACGGCGTGTTTTCGATGGACGGCAGCTTTGCCAATCTGGCCGATCTGACGCGGATTGCCGCTGAATACGGCGCTTTGACGATGGTTGATGACTGTCACGCCACGGGCTTTATCGGCCCAAAAGGGCGGGGTACGGCGGCGCAGGCGGGGGTGAAGGTTGATCTGATGACAGGCACGTTTGGCAAAGCCTTGGGCGGGGCTTTGGGCGGCTATGTCGCGGGTCCGCAAGCGGTGATTGACCTGCTGCGTCAGCGCGCACGGCCTTATCTGTTTTCCAACGCGCTGCCGCCTGCGGTGGTGGGGGCAGCATTGACCGCGCTGGATCTGGTGGAAAGGGCTGATGACCTGCGCGCACAATTGGCCAAAAATGCCGCCTATTGGCGGGCAGGATTGAAGGGCTTGGGCTTTAACCTTTTGCCCGGAAGTCACCCTATCGTTCCCGTGATGATCGGCGATGCGCCCTTGGCCCAGATATTTGCCAAGGCGCTGGATGCGCAGGGCGTGATGGTCTCGGCGTTTTTCTTCCCCGTGGTGCCGCGTGGACAGGCCCGTATTCGCACCCAAATGACGGCCGCGCTGACGCGGGAAGATTTAGACTTTGGCCTTGCAGCCTTTGCTGCGTCGGGCCGTGAAACAGGGGTTTTGGCATGAAAGCGCTGGTCAAATCACACGCCACCATCGGTCTTTGGCAAGAAGATCGCCCCACCCCCGAGATTGGCCCCGAAGATGTGCTGATCAAAGTGCATAAAACCGGCATCTGCGGCACTGATATTCATATCTGGAACTGGGACGACTGGGCCGCGCGCACGGTACCCGTGGGCTTGATCATAGGCCACGAATTTGCCGGCGAGATTGTCGAGATGGGCGCACAAGTGCAGGGTCTGGCGCTAGGCCAGCGCTGCTCGGGCGAGGGGCATTTGATCGGCAAATTGTCGCGGCAAAGCAGGGCAGGGCGCTTTCATCTTGACCCGGCCACACGCGGCATCGGGGTGAATGAAAACGGGGCTTTCGCGCAATACCTGCGCCTTCCAGCCTTTAACGTGGTGCCCTTGCCCGAGGGGATATCTGACGACATCGGCGCGATTCTTGACCCTTTGGGCAATGCGGTGCACACCGCACTTAGCTTTGATCTGGTGGGCGAAGATGTGCTGATCACGGGGGCTGGACCCATCGGCATCATGGCTGCCGCCGTGGCCCGCCATGTGGGGGCGCGGCATGTGGTGATCACCGATGTCAACCAAACGCGACTGGATCTAGCGGCCCGCGTGGCCGATGTGACGCCGGTCAACGTCGCACATGAAGATCTAAGAGATGTCCAAATCCGCCTGAAAATGGCCGAAGGTTTCGATGTCGGCATGGAAATGTCGGGCAACCCGCAGGCGCTGGACCAGATGGTGGCAAGCCTTGTGATGGGTGGCAAAATCGCCATGCTGGGCATCCCGCCGGGCATGGCGCCTGTGGATTGGAGCAAGATTGTCTTTAAAGCCATCACGATCAAAGGTGTCTATGGTCGCGAAATTTTCGAGACATGGTATAAAATGATTGCCATGCTGCAAAACGGGTTGGATGTGTCCAAAGTCATCACCCACCGCTTCAAAGCCGCAGATTTCGCCCAAGGGTTTGAGGTGATGCGTTCCGGGCAATCTGGCAAGGTCGTGCTGGACTGGACATGCCAACCCCCAGATCACCAGCGATTTGTTAGCGTTTAAGAACGCGCATCAACGCGGTCCGCCCCACATCAAGCGAAAATCATCTGTCCTGGCTGTGCCCATGGATCATCTGCTTTGCTGCACATTTCACTATCAAACTCGCGGAAAAAAACTGCATCACGTCCAAGACTGCGATGAAAAAGGTGCGCCAGTATCTTGGCGAGGAAGCCGCGAAAGCTTCGCCAGCAGACAGCGAAAATGTTGCATCCGATCCCTATACCGTGCGAACATCGTGTAACACAGGCAATTGACCATCCCGGCAGTTGATGGGGCCAGTCTACAAGCGAACTTTGGCAGAGCACAAACCCAACACGTCGTTACAAATAAAGCAAGGCTGCTTAAATGACACCGCAACAACGTTTCGCTGAACTGGTTGAATTTTATGCACAAAAGCAATTTGAAAAAATGGTGAACAAGGCAACCCAACTGTCTTTGGAATACCCCTCGTCGTTTGAGGTTTGGAATATCCTTGCAGCTGGCCAAAAAGCGCTGGGGAACCTAACCGAAGCTGAAAAGGGGTTTCGCAAATCGACTGAGTTCAATCCGAAATTTTCTGAAGCGTTTTACAATTTGGGAATAACTCTCCATGATCAGGGCAAGTTTGACGAAGCAGTTTTAGCCTATCGCCATGCGTTCGAAGTAGAGCCACGCCATGCCGCAGCGCACTACAATATGGGCAACACACTGGGGTACCAGAATAAACTTGATGAGGCGGTTGCTGCCTATGCCCATGCAATCAAGATTAACCCTGCATATGTCGAGGCATATAGAAACATGGGTAATACGTTGAGAGATCAAGGCAAGTTTGATGAGGCTATTGCAGCCTATCAGACTGCCATTTCCCTCAAGCCTGACTGTGCAGAAGCCTATTACAATAATATGGGTATTGCATTCAAGGCACAGGAAAAATTGGATGAAGCGATTGCTGCTTATGCCCATGCGCTAGCACTCAAGCCTGACTTTGTGGAAGCTTACAATAATATGGGCATTGCGTTCCAAGAACAGGGCAAACTAGGCGAAGCGATTGCCGCCTATCGGCGCGCACTTGAGATCAAGCCTGACCTCGCCGCCGCACAGGTTCAAATGCTGCATCTAATGGTTCATCTATTGCAGCAGATATGCGATTTTGAACGGACGACGGCGCTTCGAGATTTGAGCGCTACTCTCGGGATTGATACAATGGCATTGCCACCTTTCGCTGCCCTTTCATGGGCAGACAATTCAGAACAACAACTCGCGCGGTCAAGGAACTGGGCAAGGGAAGAATATCGCCATGCAACATTACAACTTCCTGCACGACCTCAGTCTCGCCCTGCACGCCTCAAGATTGGCTATTTCAGTGCCGATTTTCATGACCATCCTCTCCTAAGACTTATTTCAGGGTTGTTGAGAGAACACGACAAAAATAGATTTGAAATATTTGCTTTCAGTTATAGTAAAAATAAGGATGGCGATTTACGTCAACAACTAATTAAGGACGTAGAGCACTTCGTTGACGTGCACGAGTGCTCTGATTCGAAAATTTGTGATCTGGCACAGTCGAACGACTTGGATATTGCCATTGACTTGACAGGCTACACACGTCACTCAAGGTCTAGACTATTCCAATTCCGTTTGGCGCCAATCCAGATAAATTATCTTGGTTTTCCGGGGTCAATGGGGGCAGATTTCATCGATTACATCGTCGCTGACCCTGTTGTGATCCCAAGAGACCAGCGCCCGTTCTATTCGGAAAAAGTCATCTATCAGCCGAACTCATATCTGCCCACCGATGATGCGTGCGACATTGCTCAAACGATCACAACTCGCGCCGACTTTGGCTTGCCCGAAGATGCCTTTGTGTTTTGCTGTTTTAACAATAGCTACAAGATCAGTCCACGTGAGTTCGATATATGGATGCGGGTACTAAGCAAAGTTGAGGGCAGCGTACTATGGCTGTTCAAAGCAAATAAATGGGCTGAGCAGAACCTGCGCAAAGAGGCGGAACAACGCGGAATCGACCCTTTGCGTCTGATCTTCGCAGACAGAGTGTCGCAATCTGAGCATCTTGCCCGCCACAAGCACGCCAACTTATTCATTGATACATTCAACTACAATGCACACACTACTGCCAGCGATGCTCTTTGGTCTGGGCTGCCTGTTGTTACGAAACAGGGCAATCAATTCGCAGCGCGTGTTGCTGCAAGCCTATTGACCGCTGTTGGATTGCCAGACCTAATTACTACGACTGAAGAAGATTATGAAGCATTGATCCTTGAACTTGCAACAAACCGCGAGAAACTCGCGGAGGTCAAAAAAACACTCGACACCAACAGGCTTACGCAGCCTCTATTCGACACGAAGCGCTACGCTCGAGACTTTGAGGCGGGTCTGACAGCGGCTTATGATCTCTATTTTGGTGGTCAAGAACCTCAGGATATTTGGGTAAGGATATCATGATATTTAGACCGCCCTTCGTTTCGCGTCCCTGTTGACCTCGATATAGTGAGGTGGTCGCGGAATTTCGGACCATTTGTTAAGATGGATTTCTTGATGCGAGAGATGATCCAGAATGATGAAGAGAAAGAACCACGCGCCCGAGTTCAAGGCCAAGGTTGCGCTTGAGGCGATCCGCGAGGAGATGACGCTTTCT
>CANIKY010000010.1 GCA_947468085.1 Paracoccaceae bacterium
GTGCGCCAAGGGGCCCCCAAGTCCCGCCTGATCGTCGATGCCAACGAGGGCTGGACACCCGAGGTCTATACCGCCCTTGCCCCCCATCTGATCCGCCTTGGCGTGGCCATGGTCGAACAACCCCTGCCCGCAGGCGCAGACGATATGCTGGGCGAAATCGCACGGCCCCTGCCGGTGGCGGCTGACGAATCCTGTCATGGGGCCGCCAGTCTGGCGGGGCTGAAGGGCAAGTATGATCTGGTCAACCTTAAGCTGGATAAGACAGGCGGGCTGACCGAGGCGCTTTTGGCAAAGGCCGAGGCACAGCGACTGGGCTTTGGGCTGATGGTGGGCTGTATGGTCGGCTCCTCGCTGGCCATGGCGCCCGCTGTTTTGCTGGCGCAAAGCGCGCAGTATTGTGATCTTGACGGCCCGCTGCTTCTGTCTCAAGACCGCGAGGTGCCTTTGGACTATGACGCCCAAGGGGTTCATCCGCCCGCAAGGGCCCTTTGGGGATAGAATATGAGCCGTTTGGTCTATGTGAATGGGAATTTTGTGCCGGAAGCCGAAGCCGTGGTGTCGGTGTTTGACCGGGGCTTTTTGATGGCAGACGGGGTTTATGAAGTAACCTCTGTTCTGGGCGGCAAGCTGATTGATTTTGCTGGCCATTGTGTGCGCCTTGCGCGGTCTTTGGCCGAACTGGACATGACCAACCCCCACAGCGACGCCGAATGGCTGGCGCTGTTTCGCCAAACGGTCGAACTCAACGCGGTGGTGGACGGCATGGTCTATCTGCAAGTCACGCGCGGCAATCCGGGCGACCGCGACTTTGCCTATCCCAACCCTGCCGTGCCGCCGACGGTGGTGATCTTTACCCAGTCCAAACCCGGGCTGGCGCATAGCCCTGCGGCCTTGGCGGGCTGGAAGGTGATCTCAGTTCCCGACATCCGTTGGGGGCGGCGCGATATCAAGACGGTGCAATTGCTCTATCCTTCGATGGCCAAGATGGCGGCCAAAAAGGCGCATGTCGATGATGCGTGGATGGTCGAAGGCGGGGTGGTGACCGAAGGCACCTCGAACAACGCCTATATCGTCAAGGGCAACCGCATCATCACGAGGCAGTTGTCGCATGATATTCTGCACGGCATCACCCGTGCCGCCGTGCTGCGCTTTGCCCGCGAAGCCCAGATGGAGGTCGAAGAACGCCCCTTCACCATCGCCGAAGCCCAAGGCGCGGATGAGGCCTTTATCACCTCGGCCAGCGCCTTTGTAACGCCGGTGATCGCGATTGACGAAAGCCCCGTGGGGACCGGCAAACCCGGCCCGCTCGCCTTGCGGCTGCGTGAAATCTACTTGGACGAAATGCGCAAAACCGCGATCTGATCGCCCTTAGCCCCATTGGCAGGACCAGCGCTCGGGGCGGTCCGGAGGGGCCGACAGCCCCTTCGGCAGGGGGAATCGGGGGGGCTGGCCCCCCCCGACCACGCCAGCGGAAGCTGGACCGCCTAGCCGTGCGAAGGCGGCTCGCCCCCGACATTCGCGCGAAACGCCGCATCAAAGGCCGCTGTCTTAACGGCATCGGCAGGGGTTTGGTTTTGCGCCACCCAGTCGGCATAGGGAATGCCGTAGACGATCGCGCGCGCGTCGTCTTTGGTCATGGCGATGCCTTGGGCGGTGGCAGCCTCGTTATACCAGCGGCTTAAGCAGTTGCGGCAAAAGCCTGCCAAATTCATCAGGTCGATGTTTTGCACATCAGGGCGCTTTTCCAACAGGTGGTGCATCAGCGCCCGAAACGCCGCAGCTTCAAGCTTTTCACGGGTCGCATCATCTAGGTGCATCGACAGCCTCCAAGGCTTGTATCAGGGCCGGCGCCAGTCGCCGCGCCCAGGTTTCTTGCGCCACCTTATCCGCGATCAGATCAGAGCGCAGTTCAATCAGCGTGTTGTGACGCCGCTTTTGCAGCGCGTGCCTATCAATGGAATCGCCGGGCAGATGGCCGTCATAGGGTTCATTATCGCCCACACATAAATCGTCGTCGCGGCGCAGAACCCCAATCAACGCCCGCGACAGGCGCGGGTCAAGGTGCGAATACAGCACCCCCACCGCCCAAGGGCGCGGGGCGCGGCCGCGCAGGCAGGGGGTGAAAGAGTGGATCGCCACGATCACCGTATCATCCCGCTTGGCCGCCAACTGCGCCAAGGCTGCATGGTAGGGGCGGTACAAGGTGGTCAGACGCCGCTCAACGTCATGCGCTGCAATCCCTGCATTGCCCGGAATGATCGTGCCGTCATAAAGCTGCATCACCAGCGTAGGGTCTTGCTCGCCCCGATTGGCGTCAATCACCAGACGGCTGAAGTCACTGCAGATCACGGGGCTGTCCAGCGCAGCCCCCAAAGCCACGGCCAGTCCCCGCGCGCCGACATCCACAGCGATGTGGCGCGCCATATCCTCGGCTGAGACGCCCAAATCCCCGCCACACACCTGCACCGGCACCCGGTTAGAGGCGTGATCGCACGTCACCAGCCAGCGGCCGGGGCGGTCAGGGCCAAGGATGTGAAACGGCGGCATGGCGGGCTCCTTTGCCGTTCACTCCTAGCCAATGGGCTGGCGAAAGGGAATCACCGCGCCGCCGAAAAGAACGCTTTTCGGCATAAAATCCCGCAGAGGTGCCCTGCTTCATGCCATCGTCGCGCAATCGTCACGCGGCGTGACTTATCCCTGCCACGGCCAGTTGCTCCTTTTGGGCAATTGGGCCATAAGGCCCTCGGCCCACCGCAACCTTTGAACACGACATAAAGGATCAAGGCATGAGACGCCTTCGGAATGTTAAGATCGTAGCCACTTTGGGCCCAGCCTCCAGCGACTACGCCACCATCCGCGCTTTGTTTGAAGCTGGGGCCGATGTGTTCCGCTTGAACATGAGCCATGGCACCCATGACGAGATTCGCGCCCGCCACATCATCATCCGCAAGGTCGAGGCAGATCTTGGCCGCCCGATCGGCATCTTGGCTGACCTTCAGGGCCCCAAACTGCGCGTAGGCACTTTTGCCAACGGCAGCGAGGAACTGATTGAGGGCGCCAAATTTCGCATGGACCTGTCGGCCACACCGGGGGATGTGACCCGCGTGCAACTGCCCCACCCCGAGATTTTTGCGGCTCTTGAGCCGGGCGCGTCTTTGCTGGTCAACGATGGCAAGATCCGCGTTGTGGTCGATGACTGCGGCAAAGATTATGCCAATTGCACCGTCACTGTGGGCGGCACAATTTCCAACCGCAAGGGCGTGAACGTGCCCGACGTAGTCCTGCCCTTGGCGGCCCTGTCTGACAAAGACCGTGTTGATCTGGAATTCGCCTGCGAACTGGGGGTTGACTGGTTGGCCCTGTCCTTCGTGCAGCGCCCCGAAGACGTCATCGAAGCCCGCGCCTTGGCCCGTGGCCGTGCGGCCCTGATGGCCAAGATTGAAAAGCCCGCCGCGGTGAAAGCCTATGATGCCATCTTGCAAGTTTCGGACGGGATCATGGTGGCGCGCGGCGACCTGGGCGTGGAACTGCCCGTCTACACCGTGCCGCCGATTCAAAAGCGCCTGATCCGGGGGGCGCGTGCTGCGGCCAAACCTGTGATCGTGGCGACCCAGATGCTGGAATCGATGATCGAAGCGCCAGTACCAACCCGTGCCGAAGTTTCTGACGTGGCAACTGCCATCTACGAAGGGGCCGATGCCATCATGCTGTCGGCCGAATCTGCCGCTGGCAAATACCCGATCGAGGCCGTGACGACGATGAACAACGTCGCCATCGCTGTCGAAAAAGATCCGACCTATCGCCAAGTGATCGAAGCCAGCCGCCAGATCAGGCGCGAATCGATTGCCGATGGCATCGTGGCCGCTGCCCGCGAGATTGCCGAGGCGACCAATATCAAGGCCATCTGCTCGTTCAGCCAAAGTGGCACCACCGCCGCTTTGGTCTCGCGCGAGCGGCCGCGGGTGCCGATCATTGCGCTGACACCCCTTATGTCCACGGCGCGGCGCTTGGCACTGACTTGGGGCACGCATTGCGTGATCTGCGAACCGCAAGAACGCTTGAAGGGGGCCGTACTGGCCGCCGTGAAAGCGGCGCGCACGGATGGGTTTGCCGGCGTTGAGGACATGATCGTGTTGACGGCAGGCGTGCCATTTAACGTGAAAGGCACCACCAACGTGCTGCGCGTGGCCCCCTGCGACGAGCGACTGATTTTCGCCGTCGACCCTGATTGACGAAGCTTTTGGGGCAGGTGCGCCTGCCCCAAGCCCTTGTGACAGACCTATGACAATATCGTTCATATGTCCTTGCGCCTGCGCCTTCCTGCCCCTATACGGCAGCCTCTGACTACCCCGCACGGCCGGCCCACGTGGCATGCCGAGTCGTGCCTGAAACGACGGAGATCGAAATGCCCAAGATGAAGACCAAATCAGCGGCCAAGAAGCGCTTTCGCTTCACCGCCAACGGCCACGTGATCGCAGGCCCCGCAGGCAAGCGTCACGGCATGATCAAGCGCACGGCGAAATTTGTCCGCAACACGTCGGGGACCATGATCCTCAACGCGTCGGACGAAAAGATCGTCAAAAAATACATGCCGTACAACCGCTAAGGAGAGCCAGATATGTCCCGCGTCAAATCCGGCGTTGTAACACACGCCCGCCACCGTAAGGTGATCGCCAAGGCGGCTGGCTATTATGCCGCCCGCTCGACCAACTTTAAGACGGCCACACAGGCTGTCGACAAGGCCCAGCAATACGCAACACGCGACCGTAAGGCCCGCAAGCGCCAGTTCCGCGTGCTGTGGATTGCGCGGATCAACGCCGCTGTGCGCCTGTTCGACCCGGCCTTCACCTATTCGCGCCTGATCGATGGCCTGAACAAGGCTGGCATCATGGTTGACCGCAAAGTTCTGGCCGATCTGGCCGTGCGTGAGCCCGAGGCGTTCAACGCCATCGCAGCCCAAGCCAAAGCCGCCTTGCCCGCAGCTGTCTAAAGGCGGATGCACTTTTTGAAAAAGGCCCTGCCAAATGGCGGGGCCTTTTTGTTTGGCACGCGCAAAGCGGTAATCTGGGCCAAATCCCCACCGCAGTCCGCCTGCCCACTTGAAACCCGCGCCCCTACCCGCTAGCACCAACCCGACCTGAAGGAGACGGACATGGACGGGCTCGACACGCTGAAAGCCAAATATCTGACCGCTGTGGCGGGCGCTTCTGACGAATCTGGGTTGGAAGATGTACGCTTGGCAGCCCTTGGCAAAAAGGGTGAAATCTCGGCCCTGATGGCGTCTTTGGGCAAGATGGACCCGGACATGCGCAAGGCCGCCGGTGCGAACCTGAACCTTCTGAAAGACGAAATCGACGCCGCCTTACGCGCCAAAAAGGCCGGATTGGCCGATGCCGCCCTAGACGAAAGACTGCGCAGCGAATGGCTAGATGTCACCCTGCCCGGCCGCCCGCGCCCGCAAGGCTCGATCCACCCCGTCAGCCAAGTGATGGAAGAACTGACGGCCATCTTCGGCGACATGGGCTTTGCCGTTGCCGAAGGGCCGCAGATCGAAAGCGATTGGTACAATTTCGACGCGCTCAACATCCCGCCCGAACACCCCGCCCGCCAAGAGCATGACACGTTTTTCATGGCCCGCGCCGCCGATGACGCCCGCCCGCCCCATGTGCTGCGCACCCATACCTCGCCCGTGCAAATCCGCGCTATGACGGCCCAAGGCGCGCCGATCCGTGTGATCGCCCCGGGCCGTGTTTACCGCATGGACATGGACCAAACCCACGCCCCCATGTTCCACCAAGTCGAAGGTCTGGCGATTGACCGCAACATTTCGATGGCCAATCTGAAATGGACGCTGGAAGAATTCTGCCGCGCCTTTTTTGAGGTGCCCTCGGTCGAACTGCGCTTTCGCGCCAGCCATTTCCCCTTTACCGAACCCTCGGCTGAAGTGGATATTCGCTGCTCTTGGGAAGGTGGTCAGCTTAAAATTGGCCAAGGCGACTCGTGGCTGGAAATTCTCGGCTCGGGCATGGTGCATCCCAAGGTTTTGGCTGCTGCAGGCGTTGACCCCGCAAAATGGCAAGGATTTGCCTTTGGCATGGGCATAGATCGCATCGCCATGTTGAAATATGGTATCCCCGACCTGCGCGCCTTTTTCGAATCCGACCTGCGCTGGCTGCGCCATTACGGCTTTGCGGCGCTTGATATGCCCGATTTGCCCGGCGGCTTATCGTCTTAACCCTAGGCATGGCCGCCCTGCGGCCCCGCGCAACACTTATCCCCAGCCCTGCCCCGCAGGGTTACGTCCCCCGGAGGCTGCTATGAAATTCACCCTGTCTTGGCTGAAAGATCACCTCGACACATCTGCCCCGCTGGATGTGCTGACCGAGGCTTTGACCGACCTTGGCCTAGAGGTCGAGGAGGTGGTGAACCCCGCAGCCAAGCTCGCGCCCTTCACGCTGGCCAAGATTCTGCACGCCGAAAAGCACCCCGATGCCGACAAACTGCGCGTCTGCCGCGTGTTGACGGATGAAGGCGAAAAGCAAATCGTCTGCGGCGCGCCCAATGCCCGCGAAGGGATCACGGTGGTTCTATGCAAGCCGGGCGATTATGTGCCGGGCATCGATGTGACCTTGGGCGTGGGCATAATTCGCGGCGTGGAAAGCCACGGGATGATGGCCTCTGAACGCGAATTGGAACTGTCGGACGAACATAACGGCATCATCGAACTGCCCTCGGGCGAGGTCGGGCAGCGGTTTATTGACTGGCTGGCGCTCAACCGCCCTGCCACAGTCGACCCTATGATCCACATCAAGATCACCCCCAACCGCCCCGATGCCTTGGGTGTGCGCGGTGTGGCGCGTGATCTGGCGGCGCGGGGCTTGGGCGTGTTGAAACCGATGGCTGCGGCCGTGATCGCGGGTGGCTTCGCCTCGCCCATCGGTGTTGCGATTGACGCTGCCCTGAAGGCCAAAGGCTGCCCGCATTTCGCGGGCCGCACCATTCGCGGCGTCACCAACGGGCCTTCGCCCGATTGGCTGCAACAGCGATTGAAAGCCATAGGCTTGCGCCCGATTTCGGCGCTGGTCGATATCACGAACTACTTCACCTATGGCCTGAACCGCCCGCTGCATGTGTTTGATGCGGGCAAAGTCACAGGCACGCTGCGCATCCATGCGGCCGCGGGTGGCGAGGAATTTCTGGCGCTGGATGGCAAAACCTACACCCTGCGCGCAGGCATGATGGCAATTTCCGATGCAGCCGGAGTGGAGTCGCTGGCCGGCATTATGGGCGGCGAAGTGTCGGGCTGTAGCGAGGCTACGACGGATGTGTTCTTGGAAAGCGCCTTTTGGGACCCGATCACGATTGCGGCCACAGGCCGTGCGCTGAAAATCAACTCTGACGCGCGGTATCGGTTTGAGCGCGGCGTTGATCCGGCCTTTACGCTGGCAGGGTTAGACCTTGCCACGCAGATGATCTTGGACCTGTGCGGTGGTGAGGCTTCGGATCTGGTGCAAGACGGCGCGCCTTTGGATGTAAGCCGCGCTTATAAGCTGGATCCGGCACGGCTGATCTCGCTGGTGGGCATGGACATTCCCGAAGCGGTGCAGCGCAAGACCTTGGAAGATCTGGGCTTTACGCTGAACGGCGACATGGCGACGCCGCCCACATGGCGCCCCGATGTGCTGGGCGAAGCGGACTTGGTCGAGGAAGTGGCGCGCATCGCATCGCTGACCAAACTCCAAGGCCGCCCCCTGCCCCGCGTGAACACGGGCGTGCCACGGCCCATTCTAACCCCCTTGCAGGTCAAAGAACGCCAAGCGCGGCGGACGATTGCCGCTTTGGGCTATAATGAATGCGTGACCTATAGCTTTATCGATGCCGAAGCTGCCCGCCTGTTTGGCGGTGGGGCCGATGCGCTGCGGATCGAAAACCCGATCTCGTCCGAGATGACGCATATGCGCCCCGATTTGCTGCCCGGCCTGCTGCGCGCCGCTGCCCGCAACCAAGCACGCGGTTTTGCCGATATGGCGCTGTTCGAGGTGGGCCCAATCTTCACTGGCGGTGAACCGGGTGAGCAAAGCCTGCTGGCCTCGGGCCTGTTGATCGGCGCTGTCGCCCCGCGCGACCCCTTTGGTTCACGCCGCGCGGTGGATGTGTTTGACGCCAAGGCCGATGCCGAGGCGGTGCTTGCAGCCCTTGGCGCGCCCACCCGTGTGCAAATAACACGCAAAGTGGCCGATTGGTGGCACCCGGGCCGTTCGGGGGCGATTGGTCTTGGGCCAATTTTGTTGGCAACCTTTGGTGAGGTGCACCCCCGCGTACTGCAAGCCATGGGCGTCAAAGGCCCAGCGGTAGCCTTTAGCGTATTCGTGGCCGCCGTTCCCCTGCCCAAGGTCAAAACCCCCACCCGCGCTGCCCTTACCCTGTCGGATCTGCAAGCCGTGGACCGCGACTTTGCCTTCGTGGTCGACGCCAAAGTCGAAGCGCTCACGGCCGTGAACGCCGCACTTGGGGCCGACAAGTTGTTGATCGACAGCGTGAAAGTCTTTGACCAGTTCACAGGAGAGAAGGCCGAATCGCAGATGGGTGTGGGTAAGAAAAGCATCGCTTTCACAGTGCGCCTGCAACCACGCGAAAAGACCCTGACGGATGGCGAGATCGAGGCCGCCTCGGCCAAGATAGTAGAAAAGGTCAGCAAAGCCACCGGCGGCACGCTGCGCAGCTAAGGACGCGGCGTCCCGACGGCGCGCTTGGGCCTGACCTTTATCTGACACCGCCATCATAGAAGCACTGCCCCCCCGGGGGGCCCCCGCGCCCTTGGAGTATTGCGGCAAAGGGCAAAAGGAAGTTCCCTTTCACCGAGACGCAAATACTCCACAGGGGGTCTGGGGGATGTGAAATCCCCCAGTTTGGGCCAGCAGAACTTGGCCTTATGGTTTACGCCCAAATAGGCGAGAAATCCAGCCTCGGGTGCGATCGCGGGCCTCTTGCACATCGGCCACGGCGGGGTCGATCACTCTTTCCCAAAACTGCAACCAGATCCGGCGCGCCAGCAGCGCGGCGGCGGCCAGAAGGCACAAGATGATCACGTTTAGCCATGGGAAGGCCGTGTAATCAGGGCCAGAGACCGCAGTGATACGCACTGCGTTGGGGTAGATCGACAAGATCGGGATCCGCCAACCGTAATGGGTGATCTGCACCCATTTAGGCGCACCGTCACTGGATTGGTAATTCGCTGCCGAGGCCTGCAGACTGGAGCTGTCGTATTTGAAATAGGGCGGCCAGATCCAGCCGGTGTCTTCGTTGCGAAACACGGTGCCGGTACTGCCATCGGGGTGGGCCGTGTAGATCAGGCGGACAAAACGATTGGTCGTGGATTCCGCCGTGCCCGAATCGGGCGAGGCATAGAAGTACTTGTTCACCCAACTGACAGTGGTCTGCCGATTATCCAACCCGGTGATCCGCACCACATCATGTTGCGGCAGATTATAGTGCAAGAAGCCCGCCAAAATCAGAGCAAAAAGCCCCCAGATCACCCATTTCACCTTACGCATGGTATTCTTTCTAGCTGTGGTTGACGACATAGGCGATGGCCACCACCACCGCGACAGGAACAAGATAGACCAATCGCAGCGCCCTTTTGCTTAGCGAGTGATCATATTTCACCATGCCTTGGCGCACGAAATTCTCACGCAGACCCTGCTGGCCGCCTGCGTCAAAGCGGTTTTCCAGCGTTTCTCGGTGCACCGAACGAAAATACAGCGACAAAAGCCCATAAAGCACCGTCAGACTGATAAAACCGCCGATCACAAGTTGCAGCACAGTTTTCTCCTTGTGCAGGCCTTGCAGGTAAGCACCAACCGGCCCGCGGTCAAGACGCAGGGGTAACGGCGATGTTGTCAATCAGACGTACACCACCAATCCAGGCCGCAGCCAGCAAGCGCAGCGGACGCTTAAGGTCAGTGCTGGGCTGTAGTGTTTCGCCGTCACAAAGGGCCAGATAGTCCACCAACTCGAACCCCGCTTGATGCAGAGCGTTCTCGGTGGCTTTGAGCGCCACGTCAGAGGATTGCCGCCCCGTCGTTATGGCGGCAGCCGCTGCCGTCATCACGGCATAAAGAGCGGGCGCTGCGCTGCGGGCCTGCGCGGACAGGCGCGCGTTGCGCGACGACATGGCCAGCCCATCCGCCTCGCGCAGTGTGGCACAACCGATCACCTCGGTTTTGATGTTCAAGTCGGCCACCATGCGGCGAACCACTTGCAACTGTTGCCAATCTTTCTCGCCAAAAAAAGCCCGGTCGGCTTGGGTCATGCCAAAAAGCTTGGCCACCACTGTCGCCACACCGGCAAAATGCCCAGGACGCTGCACGCCTTCCAAAGGGCCTGCCACACCCGATACGGTGATCTGGCTGGCAAAGCCTGTCGGGTAAATCTGATCCTGAGGCGGGGCAAAGATCACATCCACCCCCAAGGGCGCCAAAAGAGCGGCATCGGCGGTCTCGGCCCTTGGGTAGGCCGCCAGATCTTGTGGCGAGTTGAACTGCGTTGGATTGACAAAAATCGTCACAATGACCCGGTCACACGCCGCGCGCGCGGCGTGTACAAGGCTTAGGTGGCCTGCGTGCAAAGCGCCCATCGTTGGCACAAGGCCTAAGGTTTCCCCCTTAGCCTTCCAAACCGCGACTTGGTGGTGCAGGTCAAAGACGGTGGCAATCAGCTTGGTCAAGCGGCAGGCCCCGACGCAGTTTCGCTATAGCCATGCTCGGGCGCAGGGAAGCGGCGGGCGCGGACATCGGCTGCAAAGGCCGCAATGGCGGCATCGGCAGTTTGGCCAAGTTCGGCATATCGCTTCACAAATCTGGGACGAAACTCGGTGAAAGTGCCCAGCATATCATCCACCACAAGCACCTGACCATCACAGTCAACCCCAGCGCCAATGCCGATCGTGGGAATGGACAGTGCTTGGGTCAGCCGACCGGCCAAAGGGGCAGGCACTTTTTCAAGCACCACGGCAAAGGCACCTGCAGCCTCAACCGCCTGGGCGTCTTGCAGGACGCCTTGCGCCTCGGCATCGCGGCCCACGACTTTATAGCCGCCCAAGGTATTCACGGCCTGCGGTGTTAGGCCAATATGCCCCATGACGGGTACGCCGCGCGCCGTTAAAAAGGCAATCGTCTCGGCCATACGCGCGCCACCTTCCAGCTTCACCGCGGCAGCCCCGGTTTCCACCATCAAGCGGGCGGCGTTGGCAAAGGCTTGGGCAGGGCTTTGCTCGTAGCTGCCAAAGGGCATATCCACCACGGCCATGGCGCGCTGCAGCCCGCGCGTGACCGCACGGCCATGCAGGATCATCATCTCCATCGTGACACCTAGGGTTGATGGCAGTCCATGCAGCACCATCCCGACCGAATCGCCCACCAAGGCGATGTCGCAATGGGCATCCACCAGCCGCGCCATGGGCGTGGTATAGGCCGTCAGCACGACCAAGGGTGCTTGCCCCTTGCGCGCCCTGATCTCTGGCGGCAGCACGGGGCGGCGCGCACCTTGTGCTGTAGGTGGTGTCGCGCTCATCTTTCACGCCCCCAAGCTTCACTGGGGTGTACTATGGGCACGGTTTGCATCCAGCCGCAAGAATCTTGCGCCGCATTGCGGCGCAAAGTCGACTTGACCTGACCGGATGACTGAGGCGCTATGGGTAAAGAAAAGGAGAGCCCATGACCCACCCGACCCTGATCAAAGTCCACCGCGATGGCATCACCCCACAAATCACCCGCCCCAGCCCCGAACGCCTGATCTCTGGTGACCCTGTGCATACAACCTGGAGTTTGGAGGACACCGGCACCCGGTTTGCCGGCCTGTGGCATTCGACGATAGGGCTGTGGCGTACCCGCTATACCGAATGGGAATATGTCCATATTCTGGAGGGCCATTCAATCCTGACCGATGCGGCAGGGCAAATCACCCACCTGAAGGCAGGCGACAGCTATATCCTGCGGCCAGGCTTTGCGGGCACTTGGAACGTGGTGGAACCCACGCTTAAAGAATATGTGATCATGGCCTAAACCGGCGCGGGCGGATCAATTGCCGCCCGCAGCCTGCGCTTGGCGTTTTGCGGCCTCTTCCTCGGCACGGGCCGCGGCATGGTAGGCAGCAAGCACTGGGTTTGCCGCCTCAGCCGCCGCAAGGGCTTCGGCGTCTTTAAGCTTTATGGCCTGATTCTCGGGCGTATCAGGCACAGCACGGCCATAGGCGTCTTCCATAAAAGCGCCTTCCATCGCCAGACTTTCGTCAAAACTGCGCACCTTGACCTTGGCACCCATTTTGACGCGCGAAAAAAGATCAATCACATCCTGATTATAAAGCCGGACACATCCGGCCGAGGTGGCGTGGCCGATCGAATTGTTGTCAAGCGTGCCATGGATACGAAAGTTGCTGTCTTTGCCATTGCGATACAAATACAACGCGCGCGCGCCCAATGGGTTGTCTAGGCCCCCCGACATGCCGCCAGCATACTCCAAATACAGGTCAGGGCGTGTTTTCACCATGTTGGCAGTGGGCGTCCACGCTGGCCACTTTTCCATCCGCCCGATGATGCCTGCCCCTTTGAACGACAGTCCTTCGCGACCCACGGCGATGCCGTAGCGGGTGGCCAAGCCGCCATCTTGGACAAGATAAAGCTTGCGCGCGTAGGGATCGACCACGATGGTACCGGGCTTTTCTGCACCGGTATAAACCACCTCGGTGCGCTGGTAGCCATCGGCCATCAGCCGCACATCCACGGCGGGGATCGCAAAACCACCATCCTCAAGCGCCTCATATCCCGGCAAGGGCAAAGGCGGCTCTTGCGGTTCGGGGGGTTTGGGGGCGCAGGCGGCCAACAAGGTCAAAAGGGCCAAGGTGACACATTGGGCGAGGAATTTGATCACGGGCGTGTTTCCGGCAGAGCAATTGTTCGCATTGCACCAAGCGCCTTACGCCGTTTGAGTCAAGCCTTTGTTCGAATTCTGGGTCTTTCGGGCTGCAAAATGCGGTCGGAAACCACCCTTATTCCAACATGCGGGCCGCACTGATCAGCATGATGGGAATGCCGTCACGAATTGGGAAGGCCAACTGCGCCTGATCGGAAATCAATTCCTGAAGGCGCGGATCATAGCGCAAGACCGATTGGCTGCGCGGGCACACCAAAGCTTCTAGCATCCGCCGGTCCGTCTGGGCTGGGCTTGCATCATCGCCTTGGGTCATTGCAGCACATCATCACCACTGCTGCCCGATTGCAACGAAAAGGCGATCAGCGTTTCAAGAACATGTCGACGGTCCGACAGGGTCGGCGCCTCAAGCAGGGCTTGTTTTTCTTCAGAGCTAAATGGGCACAGGATTGACAGGGCATTGATCAGCAATTCGTCCTCAGCCTCTTTCAAGGACGACCAATCAACCCCCAAATTGCGCTGTTTTAGATAGCGCGCCAGTTTGTCCATGAAATCGTCGCGACGAAAATCAGCTCGGGTATCTTCGGCGCGCAGGTCATCGGAAAATCCCGCCCAGTCCGCCTTGCACCGACGATAGGGCACAAATCCTGTCACCTCACCCTCAACCCGAAAGCGAGAAATTCCTGCAAGGGTCACCATATAGCGGCCATCATCAGTTTCGGAAAACGAACTGATCCGCCCTGCGCACCCAACCGAGGAGAGCGGCGCAGCCCCGCCCTGCCCTGTTTTACCTTGCGACGTTCTAGGTTGGATCATGCCGATCATGCGGTGATCGGATTTCAGGCAATCTTCCACCATGGCTAAATAGCGCGGTTCAAAGATGTGCAAAGGCAACCGCGACCGGGGCAAAAGAATTGCACCGGGCAGCGGAAAGATCGCAATCGTATCGGGCAGGTCGACAATTTGTTTCATGATACAAAACCTAGTGCACAGCCCGCCCTTGGCAAAGGATTACACAAAGATCATCGAAGATAGTCGGCGACGCCCCGCCAGAACCAGCGGATCTTGCGGCTTAAGTGCGCCAAATAGGGTCAGCAACTGGGCTTTGGCGGCCCCCTCGTTCCAGTCACGGTCCAATTTGAACAGGTCCAGCAGCTGATCAATAGCCTCGGCCACTTGGTCTTCGGCGTGAAGTGCTGTGGCCAGATCGAACATGACCTGCCGGTTGGCAGGCTCGCGGGCCAAGGCGGCGCGCAGGTCTTGCACGGGGCCTGCATTAGCCGCCTGACGTGCGAGTTCAATCTGCGCGCGGGCCGAGGCGAGTTCCGGCGATTTGGCGATCTTTGCCGGCGCAGCATCGGCCAAGGCTTCGGCTTTATCAATGTCATCGATGGCCAGATAGGCACGGATCAGGCCGACATAGGCCGAGGCATTTTCGGGTTCTTCTGCCAAGATGGCGGCAAAGGTTTCGGCGGCATCAGCAGCCGCCCCTTCGGCCAACATCTCTTCCGCCGCCTGCAAAGCTTCGGCCAAGCCGCCATCTGCCCCGCCCCCCATGGCGGACAAGGTATCGACAAACTTCTTGATCTCTGAGCCGGGGATAGAGCCCTGAAACCCGTCAACAGGCTTGCCTTGCCAGAAGGCGTAAACAGTCGGAATAGACTGAATGCGCAACTGCCCTGCCAAGCCTTGCGCCTTATCGACGTCGATCTTAACCATTTTGACAGCGCCCTTGGCCCCTTTGACCGCCGCCTCAAGCGCAGGGCCTAGGGTTTTGCAGGGACCACACCACGGCGCCCAAAAGTCAACAATGACGGGCACAGTCATGCTTTGGTCAATCACGTCTTGCATAAAGCTGGCTTCAGAGCCGTCTTTAATGAGATCGGCAGGGGTGGCCGCATTGGCGGCGGGGGTAGGTTGGGCTGTTCCGAACATGGCATCCTCATGCGGCGAAAACTTTCCCTCTATATGCGCACCCGTGGGGGAAAGTCCAAGAGGTTAGGAACAGTTTGACAAAGTCCTTGGAAAAAGTTTGGACATATTGCAAAAGATCCGCATGAAAATTGAAATGACATTGATCTCGGATGTTCTTGTCCTGACACCCGCACGATTCGGCGACGCGCGCGGATGGTTCAGCGAAATCTTTAACGCTTCGCGCTTTGCAGAGGCCGGGCTGGATGTAAATTGGGTGCAAGACAACCATTCGATGTCAGCCACGGCTGGCACGTTGCGCGGTTTGCACTATCAGCGCCCACCCCATGCTCAAGACAAACTGGTTCGCTGCACGCGCGGGGCGATTTTTGATGTGGCGGTGGATGTGCGGCGCGGGTCGCCCAGCTATGGACGCTGGGTTGGGATGGACCTAACTCCCGAGAACGGCAAACAGCTTTTTGTGCCCAAGGGCTGCCTGCACGGCTTTGTCACGCGCCAACCAGACACCGAAGTGCAATATAAATGTTCTGACTTTTATGCGCCCGAATGCGATGGCGCAGTGCGCTGGAATGACCCGATATTGGCGATTGATTGGGGGGCCGCCGACCCTGTCTTGTCGGCCAAAGATCTGGCCGCACCGCTGCTGTCGGGATGGCAAAGCCCGTTTGAATGGAGCGGATCATGAAAGTTTTGGTCACAGGCGGGGCGGGGTTTATCGGGTCAGCCGTCGTGCGCCTTGCTGTGGCGCACGGGCACAAGGTCATCAACCTAGATGCGCTGACCTATGCAGCCAATCTGGAAAATCTGGCCTCGGTTGCCCGTTCTGATTTTTACACATTCGAACAATGTGACATCCGTGACCGGGCCAGCCTTGACCATGTTTTTTCTACGCATAACCCTGATATTATTATGCATTTAGCAGCTGAAAGCCATGTCGACAGGTCAATCGACGCGCCTACAGACTTTATAGAAACAAATATTACGGGCACATTCAACATATTGGAAGCCGCCCGCGCGAATTGGATCCGCCGGGGCAAGCCAGACAGCTTTCGCTTTCACCACATCTCGACCGATGAGGTGTTTGGCAGTTTGGGTCGTACCGGCACTTTTTGTGAAAGCACCCCCTATGATCCGCGCAGCCCCTATTCGGCCAGCAAAGCCGCCAGCGACCATCTGGTGCGCGCTTGGGGCGAGACTTATGGGCTTCCGGTGCTGATCACCAACTGTTCTAACAATTACGGCCCCTATCATTTTCCTGAAAAACTGATTCCAGTTGTGATCTTGAACGCGCTGCACGGGCGACCTATTCCGGTTTATGGTGCGGGTGAAAACGTCCGCGACTGGCTTTATGTCGACGACCATGCCGAAGCCTTGCTGGCTGTGGTGACCAGAGGTCAAGTTGGTCGCACCTATGCCATCGGCGGCGAAAATGAGGCGCGCAATATTGATCTGGTGCAGATGATCTGCGCCTTGATGGATGAAATGCACCCCGCTGGCGCCCCCCATGCGCGGCTGATCACCTTCGTCACCGACCGCCCGGGCCATGATGCGCGCTATGCGATTGATCCCTCACGCATCAAGGCAGAGTTGGGGTGGCGACCCTCGGTCAGTTTGCAAGAAGGACTGCGCAAAACCGTGCGGTGGTATTTGGCCAACGAAGCATGGTGGCGCCCATTGCTGGCCCGCCAAGGCGTTGGACAAAGGCTGGGAACGGCGCGATGACCGACGTCGTCTTCATTGCCAGCAAAACGCTGGGTATGATGGTGCGGATGGAAACTTGGTTTGTTGTTTTGCTAGCCTTGGCCCTTTTGGCCCTATGGCGCGGCAGGCTTTCTCTTGCCAAATATCTGATATTTATAGTATTTTCGGCCATCTTAGCCCTTACGATCTTTCCTTTGGGCAGTGGCTTGATTGCGCCTTTGGAAAGCCAATATCCGGCCCGACCAGCGGTTGATCACGTTGATACCATCATCGTTCTGGGCGGGGATGAGGATTTACCCGCTTATCGCCGGTGGGGCGGCCTGCAAGTCAACTCCGCAGGGGAGCGCTTTATTGAAGGGTTGGCCCTGTCGCGCCGCTTTGCGCAGGCGAAACTGGTTTACACCGGTGGAACCTCTGACTTGGGGGCCAATCAGGGGCGGCATGCGCCAGCAAAGATGATGGTCAAGGCTTGGGTCGATTTTGGGATCACCCCTGATCGGATCTTGGTGGAAAGCGCCTCGCGCAACACGGCAGAGAACGCCACGATGACGCGCACTTTGCTGCAACCGGCAGAGGGACAGGTGCATTTGCTTGTCACCTCTGCCGCCCACATGCCGCGCGCCATGCGTACGTTTGAACGGGCTGGGTGGACAGGTTTGGTGGCATGGCCGATCGATTACCGCTCTGGCCCAACAGTTTGGACGGCGGGTTGGGCACTCGATGACCATTTGCAGGATCTTAACAGCTCTCTGCGAGAATATGTCGGGCTTTTGGCTTATCAAGTGGCGGGGCATTAAGATGCGGTTGTTGGTCTTTGGCCAAAGCGGACAGGTGGCACAGGAATTGGCACGGCGGGTGCCCAACGGGGTTACCGCGCGCTTTTTGGGGCGTAATTTGGCAAATCTGGCGAATCTGGCTGATCCCGCGGCCTGTGCCGCCGCCATTAAGGACTGCGACGCCGTGATCAACGCCGCCGCTTATACGGCAGTCGACAAAGCCGAGTCTGACGAGGCGGAGGCCCATACTGTCAACGCCGCAACCCCTACCGCCATGGCCGTGCGCTGTGCCGCGTTGAATATTCCATTTTTGCATCTTTCCACCGATTACGTCTTTGACGGTGCAGGCCTTCTACCCTTCGGCCCTGATCACCCCACAGGCCCGCAAAACGCCTATGGGCGGACCAAATTGGCGGGCGAAGAGGGGGTGCGCGCGGCCCAAGGGCGGCATTTGATCTTGCGCACCTCTTGGGTCGTCTCGGCTCATGGTGCGAATTTTCTCAAAACCATGCTGCGGTTGGGAGCAAGTCGTGACAGCCTGAACGTGGTGGCCGATCAGATCGGCGGGCCAACCCCCGCAGGCGATATTGCTGATGCCTTGATTACGGCAGCGCGGGCCATGGTGCAGGGCGCCAAGGGCGGCACACACCATTTTTCAGGCGCGCCGGATGTGTCTTGGGCCGGCTTTGCTCGTGCAATTATGCTTGAGGCAGGTTTGAAATGCGACATCCATGACATCCCGACCACGGCCTATCCGACCCCTGCGGTCAGGCCGCTGAATTCGCGTCTGGACTGCAGCGGTTTTAACGCAGAATTTGGCATCAAGCGGCCAGATTGGCATCAAGGTCTGAAATCAATTTTACGGGAGTTATCCGCATGACACGCAAAGGTATTCTTTTGGCAGGCGGTTCCGGTTCGCGGCTTTGGCCGATCACATTTGGCGTTTCCAAGCAATTGCTGCCGATCTATGACAAACCGATGATCTATTATCCGCTGTCTGTTCTGATGCTGGCAGGTATCCGCGAGATTGCGCTGATTACCACGCCCGAAGATCAGCCCGCTTTCATTCGCCTTTTGGGCGATGGGTCGCAGTGGGGGCTAAGCATCACCTATATCATCCAACCCTCTCCCGATGGCTTGGCGCAGGCCTATCTTTTGGCCGAAGATTTTCTTGCGGGCAGCCCGTCCGTTATGGTTCTGGGCGATAACATCTTTTTCGGCCATGGCCTGCCAGAGGTGCTGGCCGCAGCCCTGGCGCAATCGGTTGGCGGTACGGTGTTTGGCTACCGCGTTTCCGACCCCGAGCGTTACGGCGTGGTCAAGTTCGATGCCCATGGCACGGTGCAGCAGATCATCGAAAAACCCGCAGTTCCGCCATCAAACTTTGCCGTGACAGGGCTTTATTTCCTAGACGGCACAGCGCCCGCACGCGCCAAATCCATCCGTCCCTCGCCGCGCGGCGAGTTAGAGATTGTGGATTTATTGGAAACCTATCTGGCCGAGGGCACGTTGAGCGTCCAGAAAATGGGCCGTGGTTTTGCTTGGCTGGATACAGGCACCCACGGCAGCCTGTTGGATGCGGGCAATTTCGTGCGCACCTTGCAAGCCCGTCAAGGGTTGCAGGTGGGTTGCCCCGATGAAATCGCCTACCGCGCGGGGTGGATCGACAGTGCTGCCCTTGGGGCACGGGCGGCGCTGTTTCGCAAGAATGAGTATGGCCAATATTTGTTAAGCGTTCTCAACGACAAAGACTAAATCAAGCAGCCTTTGGCCTGCGGATTTTATCAGCGGCTTCCACCACCAAGGGGCGCAGGCCTTGGCCGCCGCCATCCAGCACCTCAAACAGGTGCTTGCGCATGCGCGGCTCCCAAAAGTCGTTGATATGGCTGGTTAAACTCGCCAAACCTTCGGCATGGGGTTTGGATTCCATGAATTTGGCGATCTGGTTGGCCATGTAGATCAGCTTGACATGGGGATCATGCGACATGGGATTCTCCTGAGATTAGGCCACCGGACAGGCGGCTTTCATGGGTGAAAACTTCAAAACGATCAGCGCGGGCAAGAGCGATCAGAGTGATGCCCGCGGCTTGGGCCATCGTGACAGCACGCGCTGTGGGCGCAGAGACAGCGATCAGCACCGGCGCGCCCAAGGCTGCGACCTTTTGCACCATGTCGATCGACACGCGCGAGGTTAGAACAATGGCACCCGTGGGCTTCGTACCAACCCGCGCCATGGTGCCCACCAACTTATCCAAGGCATTGTGGCGGCCGACATCCTCGCGCACCGCTACCAAGGCCCCGTTCCAGAACCCCGCCGCATGCGCAGCGCGGGTGGCATCGTGCAGGGGCTGCGCGCCGGGAAGGGCTGCAATCGCGGCGCGCACCTGCGATGGGGTGATCTGGAAATCGGCCGTCACGGCAGGCAACTCGCGCATCGCTTCATCCAGCGAATCAATGCCACAAAGCCCACAGCCCACCGGCCCCGCCATGGTGCGGCGGCGCTTGGCCAAGCGGGCCTCGGCCTGCGGGGTGACCCAGATTTGCACATCGATGCCCTTGGGGGTATCGACCACCTCGACCGACAAAATCTCGGCCGGTTGGGCCAGACCTTCGGTAAGGGCAAATCCATAGGCAAAATCTTCCAGATCGGCAGGGGTTGCCATCATCACCGCTTGGGTAGACCCGTTAAACGACAGGGCCACCGCCACCTCTTCGGGCAGCACACGGCTGCCCGACACCACCAGCGCGCCCGGCCCAAAGGCCAGACACGGCAGGGGGCTGTGGGTTGTCATCACTCAGCCGCCGGAAGGATGCGGCGCGACAGGGTGGCTTGGGCGTTGTATTCCTGCTGCCACTCTGTCGGCCCGTTGGAAGAGCCCACCTGCACCGCCGTCACCTTGTATTCTGGGCAATTGGTCGCCCAATCAGAATAATCGGTTGTGATAACATTGGCTTGGGTGTCGGGGTGGTGGAAGGTTGTATAGACCACGCCGGGCAAAACACGGTCGGTGATCTGCGCATGCAGCGTGGTTTCGCCCGATCGCGAGGCCAGTTTGACCCAATCGCCATCCTTGATCCCGCGCATTTCAGCATCCGAGGGGTGGATTTCCAGCAAATCCTCGGCATGCCAGATCACGTTGGCGGTGCGCCGTGTCTGCGCGCCAACGTTGTACTGGCTCAGAATGCGGCCCGTGGTCAACAGCAGCGGGAAGCGGGGGCCTGCGCGTTCATCGGTTGCGATATATTCGGTGTTGATGAACTTGCCCTTACCGCGCACAAAGCCGTCGACATGCATCAAGGGCGTGCCTTCGGGCGCTTTTTCGTTGCAAGGCCATTGCACCGAACCCAAGGTTTCCAGCTTTTCATAGCTGACGCCGGCAAAAGACGGCGTGGTCAGGGCGATTTCGTCCATGATCTGGCTGGGATGGGTATAGGTCCAATCCGCGCCCATGGCATTGGCGAGCATTTGTGTGACTTCCCAATCGCCGTAGCCTTGACGCGGGGCCATCACCTTGCGCACGCGGTTGATGCGGCGTTCGGCATTGGTAAAGGTGCCGTCCTTTTCCAAAAAGGTCGAGCCGGGCAGGAAGACATGGGCGTAGTTGGCGGTTTCGTTCAAGAACAGGTCATGCACGATCACACAGTCCATCGCGGCCAAGCCTGCTGCCACATGCTTGGTGTCGGGGTCAGATTGCAGGATGTCTTCACCTTGGCAATACAGGCCCTTGAACGTGCCCTCAACCGCGGCATCCAGCATGTTGGGGATGCGCAGGCCCGGTTCATCATCAATCTGCACGCCCCAGATTTTTTCGAAGATGTCGCGTACCGCCTCGCCCTTCACATGGCGGTAGCCGGGCAATTCGTGCGGGAACGACCCCATATCGCACGAGCCTTGCACGTTGTTCTGCCCGCGCAGCGGGTTCACGCCCACACCCGGACGGCCGATATTGCCCGTCATCATCGCCAGATTAGCAATGCCGATCACCGTGGTCGAGCCTTGGGAATGTTCGGTCACGCCCAAACCGTAGTAGATGGCCCCATTGCCGCCGCGTGCATAAAGACGGGCTGCCGCGCGCACTTCATCGGCCTGCACGCCCGTCAACAACTGCACCGCTTCGGGGGAATTCTTGGGCTGGCTGACAAATTCGGCGTAATCTTGGAATTCATCCCAATCGCAGCGGTTGCGGATGAAATCTTCGTTAAACAGGCCCTCGGTCACTATCACATGGGCCAAAGCGGTGACGATGGCCACGTTGGTGCCGGGGGTCAGGGCCAAGTGGTGGGCAGCCTTGATATGGGGGCTTTCCACCATTTCGGTGCGGCGCGGATCGATCACAATCAGCTTCGCCCCTTGACGCAACCGCTTTTTCAAACGGCTGGCGAAAACCGGATGGCCCGCAACAGGATTGGCCCCGATCACAATCGCCACATCGGTATGTTCTACCGAATCAAAGTCTTGCGTTCCGGCTGAGGTGCCCAGCGTTTGCCCCAGGCCGTAGCCTGTGGGCGAATGGCAGACCCGCGCGCAGGTGTCGGTGTTGTTATTCATAAACACCGCACGGGTCAGCTTTTGCACCAGATAGGCTTCTTCATTGGTGCAGCGTGACGAGGTGATCACCCCCACCGAATGCCGACCATGGGTGTCAATGATGCCCTTCATGCGGTTGGCAGCAAATTCCATCGCCTCGGCCCAAGACACCTCTTTCCACGCATCGTTGATGCTGTCGCGGATCATCGGGCTTAGGATACGGTCCTTATGGCTGGCATAGCCGTAAGCAAAGCGGCCCTTCACGCAGGAATGGCCACGGTTGGCCTTGCCGTTCTTATAGGGCGTCATGCGCACCAGTTCATCGCCGCGCAGTTCTGCCTTAAACGAACATCCCACCCCGCAATAGGCACAGGTCGTAATCACCGAACGCACCGGCGTGCCCAGTTCGATCACCGACTTTTCCTGCAAGGTCGCGGTCGGGCAAGCGGCCACACAGGCCCCGCACGACACACATTCCGAACCAAGGAAATTATCGTCTTTCATGCCCGCCGATACACGGCTGTCAAACCCCCGCCCCGAGATGGTCAGCGCAAAGGTGCCCTGCACTTCTTCACAGGCCCGCACGCAGCGCGAGCAGACAATGCATTTGGCCGGATCATAGGTGAAATAGGGGTTGGAATCGTCTTTGGGGTTCCACTGCGGATTGGCCTTGCCGGAATTATCCTTGGCCTTGAAATGGGTATCCACCGCCTCATAGCGCACATCGCGCAGGCCCACGGCCCCCGCCATATCCTGCAATTCGCAATCGCCGTTGGCCGAGCAGGTCAAACAATCCAGCGGGTGGTCCGAGATGTAAAGCTCCATCACCCCTTTGCGCAGCTTTTCCAGCTTGGCGTTTTGGGTTTGCACTTTGATGCCCGCCGCGACTGGCGTGGTGCAAGATGCAGGCGTGCCATTGCGGCCCTCGATCTCGACCAAGCACAGGCGGCACGACCCAAAGGCGTCAACCGTGTCGGTAGCGCACAGTTTGGGCACCGCGATGCCAATCTCTGCCGCCGCCCGCATGATCGACGTGCCTTCCGGCACCGTCACATCAAAGCCGTCAATCGTCAGCGTGACCATGGTTTTGGATTTGGCCACAGGCGTGCCGAAATCGCGGTCGGGGATGATGAAATCTTTCATTCGGCGGCATCCTTCATACGGGTGAAGTCGTCAGGGAAATGCGACAGGGCTGACAGAACAGGATAGGGCGTAAAGCCGCCCAAGGCGCATAGCGATCCAGCTTTCATCGTGGCACACAGGTCGGTCAGCAGCGGAATCGCTGACGCATCGCCCTTGGCGATCCGGTCCACCGTTTCCACCCCGCGCACGGCCCCAATCCGGCAGGGTGTACACTTGCCGCAAGATTCAATGGCACAAAACTCCATCGCAAAGCGAGCTTGCGCCAGCATATCGGCGCTGTCGTCAAACACGGTCAGGCCGGCATGACCGATCAGACCGTCTTTGCCGGCGAATTCTTCATAGCCAAAAGGCGTGTCAAACAGGCTGCGCGGGAAATAGGCGCCCAAGGGCCCGCCCACCTGCACCGCTTTGACTGGCCGCCCACTGGCGGTGCCACCGGCGATCTTGTCGACGATGTCGCCCAAGGTCAGGCCAAAGGCGATTTCGTAAAGCCCGCCGTGTTTGACATTGCCCGCGATCTGCAGCGGGATCGTCCCGCGTGAGCGGCCCAGACCGAAGCCTTTATAAAATGCGGCCCCCTTCTCGAAGATCACAGGTATCGAGGCCAGCGAGATCACGTTGTTCACCACCGTCGGCTTGCCCATAAAGCCCTGCAAAGCGGGCAAAGGCGGTTTCGCCCGCACCACGCCGCGCTTGCCTTCCAACGAGTTCAACAGGCTCGTCTCTTCGCCGCAGACATAGGCCCCAGCACCCACGCGCACTTCCATGTCAAATGCCGTGCCAGTCCCAAGAACCGAAGCCCCCAAGAGGCCCGCAGCCCTTGCGATTACAACCGCCTCTTCCATAACCCGAATAGCCACCGGATATTCTGAGCGGATATAGACAAAGCCCTTGGTCGCCCCGCAGGCCAAGCCCGCAATCGCCATGCCTTCAATCAGGGTAAAGGGGTCACCCTCCATCAGCATCCGGTCGGCAAAGGTCGCACTGTCGCCTTCATCAGCATTGCAAACGATGTATTTTCGGTCGGCCACCGCCTCGCTGACGGTCTTCCACTTGATACCGGTTGGAAACCCCGCCCCGCCCCTGCCCCGCAACCCCGAGGCCGTCACTTCCGCCACGATGGCCGCCTTGTCCATGCCCAAGGCGCGCGTCAGACCGGTTAACCCACCCTGCGCCTTGTAATCATCCAAGCTGAGCGGGTCGATCACGCCCACACGCGCAAAGGTCAACCGCGTTTGGGCTTTCAGCCAAGGCAATTCCTCGGTCAGCCCCAAGGCTTTGGGATGGGCCGACAGATCGCCAAACAGGGCGGGCACGTCGGCCAGCGTCATCGGGCCAAAGGCCATACGACCGGCAGGGCTTTCCACCTCTACCATAGGTTCCAGCCACACCATCCCGCGGCTGCCATTGCGCACAAGGGTGACAGATTGGCCCTTAGCATGGGCGTGCTTTTGAATGGCATCAGCAATCTCGTCAGCACCCAAGGCCACGGCAGCAGAATCGAGCGGCAGGTAAATCTTCATTTCAAACCCTCCACCAAGGTATCAAACTTGGCTTCATCAACCCGACCTATCAGCTTGCCATCGACCAAAGCCGCAGGCCCGCAGGCACATAGGCCAAGGCAGAAAATAGGCTCCAACGTCACCGAGCCGTTCTTGGCCGTCTCATGCCAATCCAGCCCCAGCACCTTTTTGGCGTGATCCGCCACACGGTCCGCCCCGACGGCCTGACAGGCCTCTGCCCGACACAGTTTCACCACATGGCGGCCCGCAGGTTCTTCGCGAAAATCGTGGTAAAAGCTCATCACCCCATGCACTTCAGCACGCGAGATGTTCATAGCCTTCGCCACCACGGGCAAAACCACCTGCGGCACATGGCCAAATTCGGCCTGAATCGCATGAAGGATCGGCAACAAGGCCCCCTCCATCCCGTGATGGTGGACCAGGATATTCTCAACCTTGGCGATGGTGCTGTTAGAATCAAGCATGGCGCGGCCCTTGGATCGTTTGCCCCGATCTACCGCAGTTGATAGAGAAATCAATATCGCAGTATCGTCATTCGATAGTTAAAATCAATCAAAACCCCTTTCATATTTGCCCAAATATCCCACAGGGGGTCTGGGGGGTGTGAAACCCCCCAGCCGGAGCCGCCGCGCGCCCTACCGGCCCTTCGCGCCAAAACGCGCCGCCTCGTCGATCAGCGCCGCCAGCACGGGGGTTTGCAAATCACGGCGCGGGGTGATCAGGCCCACGACATGCTCGGCCTCGGGTTCCACGATGGGGATCGAGCGCAACGCCTCGCCCTGCACCAGTTGTGCAAGGCGCATCGGCACCACCGAGGCCCATTTGCCCGACATCACATGCGCAATCAGCGCGATGGTGGAATTGGACTCAACTGTCGGCTGCGCCCGCGCGCCGGCCTCCGCCAGCAATTGGTTCACGATCCGGCGGTTTTGCATATCGGCTGTCAAAAGGCACAGATGTTCAGACGCCAATTCCGCCCAAGTTACCTGCTCACGCCCCGCCAAAGGGGCGGTTTTGTGGCATAAAAAGCGATAATATTCTGTGTAAAGCGGCACTTGCGCAACGCGGCCCAAGGGTTCGTTGTCCAGATAGGTGATGCCCGCGTCCAGCTCCAGACTGTCGATGCCTGCAAGGATCTCGGCCGAGGTGCGCGACAGGATCGTGACGCGCAGGTTGGGGTGGTGGGCGGTAAAGGGCGCGGTCAGATCAGCCACCATAGCCAAGGCCGTGGGGATCACGCCTAAGCGCAGCATCCCCGACAAGCCTGCATGAACCGAGCGCATCTCATCTTTCATCCGCCGCACGTCGCCCGAAATTTTGCGCGCCCAATCCAGCACCCGCTGGCCCTCCGGCGTTAGTCCCTGAAACCGGCTGCCGCGATAAACCAGTTGCACGCCCAGCTGATCCTCCAGCTGCCGGATGGCAGACGACAGCGATGGCTGCGTCACGCCGCAGACTTCTGCCGCGCGGCCAAAGTGGCGCTCGGCGGCGAGGGCTATAAACATGTCCAGCTTGTCGATCATAGCGCATCGTTTGCGCAATCGGCCCTTGTCCGCAAGCCCCAAGCACCCTAACTCCAAACTATGCGCTTCAATATTCCCTTTCTGCCCAAGCCCGCCCTTGTGCCCGTCCTGCGGCTGCAAGGCAGCATCAGTGCGTCAGGGCGTGGCCTGTCGGATGCTGGCCTTGCGCCCTTGATCGAACGCGCGTTCAAATCAAAGCCCGCCGCTGTGGCGCTGGTGATCAATTCACCGGGCGGCTCGCCCGTGCAATCAAGCCTGATTGCCGCCCGCATCCGGCGACTTTCGATCGAAAAGAACGTGCCTGTCCACGCCTTTGTCGAAGATATGGCCGCCTCGGGGGGCTATTGGCTGGCTTGTGCGGGCGATCAGATTTGGGTGGATGACAGCTCGATTTTGGGGTCGATCGGGGTGATCTTTTCGTCCTTTGGCTTTCAAGAACTGATTGCGCGGCAGGGGGTTGAGCGGCGGGTGATCACGGCGGGCAAGTCCAAAAGCTTTGCCGATCCTTTCCTGCCGCAAAAACCCGAAGACATCGACCGGATGCGCGCCCTTCAAGCCCCGATCCATCAGGCCTTCATCGCCCATGTGAAAGCGCGGCGCGGCGCGCGGTTGGCCGATCAAGACCTGTTTAACGCCGATGTCTGGGTCGGCCAACAGGCCGTTGATCTGGGGCTGGCGGACGGCGTGGCGCATCTGGTGCCAAAGCTGAAAGAGCTTTACGGCGACAAGGTGCGCTTGCTTCCCTTGGGCCAAAAGCGGGGGCTTTTGTCACGTTTTGGGGTTCATCTGGCGGAAGATGTGCTATCAACCATGCAAGAGCGCGTGATGCGCGCGCATTTCGGGATGTGATATGGGTGCGCTTGTTAAAATCGTTGTGATCTTTCTTGGGCTTATGCTGATCATGTCGATGATCGGCAACTTTGTGACCAAGGTCTTCCCCCCCAAGCCACCTGAGGTCGCCAAAGGCCAAACCAAGGCCAAATGCGGCAATTGCGGGCGCACCGTGATCGCGACAGTGCCTTGCGTGTGTGGCAAGGGCTGATGCGGGCGCTGGTGACAGGCGGGGCCAAGCGGATTGGCCGCGAGATCGCCCTGTATCTGGCGCGGCGCGGCGCGGATGTGGCGGTCCATTATTCTACTTCAGAAGGTGAGGCTGCAAAGACAGTGGCCGCGATCGTAGCCCTCGGGCGCAAGGCGGTGGCAGTTCAGGCCGATTTGCTGGACGAGGCGGCGGTTACAGGCCTTGTCGCGCGTGCCTTTGATGCATTGGGCGGGCCGCTGACGGTGTTGGTCAACAATGCGTCGATCTTCGAATATGACACAGTGCAAACCGCCACCAAGCAAAGTTGGGACCGTGCCATAGGTTCAAACCTGCGGGCTCCCTTCTTGTTGACGCAAACCTTTGCAGCCCAAGCCCCGCAAGCGGTGCTGGATGAACACGGCGAACCCTGCGCCCAAGGGTTAATTGTGAACATGATCGACCAGCGCGTCTGGAAACCAACACCCGAGTTTATGTCTTACACCCTAGCAAAGATGGCACTGTGGGCGTTGACGCGCACAGCAGCGCAAGGACTGGCCCCCCATGTGCGCGTCAACGGAATTGGGCCAGGGCCGACGGTGCAGGGTGTGCGCCAAAGTGATACCCATTTCGCCCGTCAGCGCGCAGCCACTATCTTGGGGCGCGGGGCAAGCCCTTCGGATGTGACCGCAGCACTCGGGTTTTTCCTTGATTCCCCTTCGGTGACGGGACAAATGATCGCCATCGACGGCGGCCAGCATTTGGCCTGGGCGACCCCTGATGTTCTGGGCGTTGAATAGAGTTTGCTCTACACACAGTTGACTTGTGCACCTTGCGATCGACGTTCACGATCTGGTTACAATTTATTCATAAAAATCAGCGGCGTAGGAAATCCAAAAGATTTTTTATTTTAGAATCAATATGTTAACAATGTGCCTATTTTTTAGGCACATTAAAGAAGCGCCCTGAAAACAAGGAAAAAAACAGCCTTCTGATAAGTTCTCCTCTGACTTATCCACACAAACGGTGGACTTCTTTTTGCTTGATGCCCGCGCCATATTCTTGCAGGAAATCTAAGAATCAAAAGGTTAACGCCCCAGTGAGTGATGTCGTCCCAACTGGCCAAGAAGTCATTCAGGCTTACCTCAAAACGCTTGACGGATCTCCCGGCGTTTACCGCATGCTCAACACCAAGGGCGAAGTGCTATATGTTGGCAAGGCGCGCAATCTAAAGGCGCGGGTGTCAAGTTATGCGCGCGACCATGGCCATTCGGCGCGTATTGCGCGGATGGTGTATGAAACCGCTTCGATGATGTTCTTGACCACGCGCACCGAAACCGAAGCGCTGTTGTTGGAACAAAACCTCATTAAGCAGCTTAAACCGCGCTACAACGTGCTGTTGCGGGACGACAAGTCTTTCCCCAACATCCTGATCGGCAAAGAGCATCCCTTTCCCCAGATCAAAAAACATCGCGGCAAGAAAACCGAAAAGGGCAGCTATTTTGGCCCCTTTGCCAGCGGCGGGGCGGTGACGCGCACCTTGAACCAATTGCAAAAGGTGTTTTTGCTGCGCAACTGCACCGACAGTATGTTTGAAGGGCGCACCCGCCCCTGCCTGCAATATCAGATAAAGCGGTGTGCCGCGCCCTGTGTGGGCAAGGTCGATGGCCCAACCTATGCCGCTTTGGTGCAGGATGCAGAACTGTTCTTACAAGGCAAAACCACCACGGTGCAGGCCGACCTTGCCAAGCAAATGTCAGTCGCCAGCGACGCGATGGAGTTTGAACGCGCAGCATCCTTGCGCGACCGGATCAAGGCCCTGACCCAAGTGCAGCAGAGCCAAGGCATCAACCCGCGCGGGGTGGAACAGGCCGATGTCATCGCCTTGCACCTCGACCACGGCCAAGCCTGCGTGCAGGTCTTCTTCATCCGCGCGCACCAAAGCTGGGGCAACCGCGACTTTTACCCAAAAACCGGCGCGGGGGCGGAAGAGCCAGAGATCATGGAAGCCTTTCTCGCCCAGTTTTACGACGACAAAGACCCCCCGCCGCTGATCTTGCTGTCCCACCCCGTGGAAAACCCCGACCTTGTGGGCCAACTTCTGTCAGACCGCGCAGGGCGCAAGGTGGAACTGGCCGTGCCTTTGCGCGGCGAAAAGGCCGAACTGCTGGAAAACGCCGCCCGCAACGCCCGTGAAAGTCTGGCGCGGCGGATGTCGGAAAGCTCGACCCAAAACACCCTGCTGCGCGGCTTGGCCGAAGCGTTTGATCTGGATGCGCCGCCCGCAAGGATCGAAGTTTACGACAACGCCCATATCCAAGGCAGTGATGCGGTGGGCGGCATGATCGTGGCGGGGGCAGAGGGGTTCCTTAAAAGCCAATACCGCAAGTTCAACATCAAATCCGCCGCAGGGGCCAATTCTGACGACTTTGGCATGATGCGCGAAGTGATGACCCGCCGCTTTGAACGCCTGTTGAAGGAAGACCCCGACCGCAAGACCGACGCTTGGCCCGATCTGTTGCTGATCGACGGCGGGGCGGGGCAGATTTCGGCCGTGGGGGGGATTTTGGCCGATCTTGGGGTGCAGGATCTGGCCGTGGTGGGCGTGGCCAAGGGCATTGACCGCGACGCAGGCAAGGAAGAGTTCCACCGCGCGGGCCTGCCCGTCATGGCCCTACCCCGCAACGACCCTGTGCTGTACTTCATCCAACGCCTGCGCGACGAGGCGCACCGCTGGGCCAATGGCGCACACCGCGCCAAGCGGGCCAAGGCTGTGTCTATCACCCCGCTGGATGACATTCCTGGCGTGGGCGCGCTGCGCAAACGCGCGCTATTGGCGCATTTCGGATCGGCCAAGGCCGTCAGCCGCGCAGGTGTGCCTGATTTGATGGCGGTGGGCGGCATCTCGCAAGCCATGGCCGAGACGATTTACAACTTCTTCAACCCCTGACCAAGACCGTGCCGCAGGCGTTTGTCGCAAAACATTCACGGCCTTGTGATTGACCGCTGATGACCAGTGGAGGATATCATGCCAAGCACCCAAGACGACAACGCACAAGACTGGCTGGCCGAGGAATTGGCCGAAGCGCTGGACGAGGATTTTGAACTTGAACTGGAAGACGCGGCCCTGTCGCGCGAAATCGCCAAGATCTACAAAGATCGCCATCCCGACGCGCTGGACCGCAAAACCTATTTGACCAGCCTGATCCAGATGCAGGCCGAACTGATCAAACTGCAAGATTGGGTGCAACATACCGGCGAAAAGGTTGTGGTTCTGTTCGAAGGGCGTGACAGTGCCGGCAAGGGCAGTGTCATCAAACGCATCACCCAACGCCTGAACCCGCGTGTGGTGCGCACCGTGGCCCTGCCCGCCCCGTCAGACCGCGAAAAGACCCAGTGGTATTTCCAACGCTACATCCCCCACCTGCCCGCTGGTGGTGAGATCGTCTTGTTCGACCGCTCGTGGTACAACCGCGCCGGGGTAGAGCGGGTGATGGGCTTTGCCAGCGAAGATCAGGTCGAAGAATTCTTCCGCTCGGTGCCGGAATTTGAACGCATGCTGGTGCGGTCGGGCATTCGCGTGATCAAATACTGGTTTTCCATCACCGACCAAGAACAGCAGATGCGCTTTTTGGTGCGCATTCATGACCCGTTCAAGCAATGGAAACTCTCGCCCATGGACCTGCAATCGCGCATCCGCTGGGAGCATTACACCAAGGCAAAAGAGGAGATGTTTGCGCGCACCAACATTTCCGAAGCGCCGTGGTATATCGTCGAGGGCAACGATAAAAAACGCGCTAGGCTGAACTGTATCAGTCACTTGTTGTCGCTGTTTGCCTATCAGGAAGTTCCCCATGAGGAAATCCACCTGCCCGAACGCGTCTTTAACCCCGATTACGAACGCGCCACCCTGCCACCGGAACTTTACGTGCCGCAACAGTACTAAGAGCGTGGCCGCAGTCACTGGCGCGACGCGGGCCCCCTTTTCGCCAGCGCAGCCATGAGTTAGGTGTAGCGAATGAAGTGGACAATCCCGAACACTCTGACCACGCTTCGCCTGCTCGCCGCCCCCGGCGTGCCAATCATGTTCTTGTATTTCCACCGCCCGATTGCGGATTGGTTTGCGCTGACCTTGTTTGTATCGGCCGCTATCACCGATTATTTTGACGGCTATCTTGCCCGCCTGTGGAAGCAGGAAAGCAAGTTTGGCACCATGCTGGACCCTATCGCCGACAAGGCCATGGTGGTGATCGCCCTGCTGATCCTGACGGGCTATTCCGGCATGAACCCTTGGCTGATCTTGCCCGCCACGGTGATCTTGTTCCGCGAGGTGTTTGTGGGGGGGTTGCGCGAATATCTGGGGGCCAAGGCGGGGCTTTTGAAGGTAACAAAACTGGCCAAGTGGAAAACTTCAGCCCAGATGCTGGCCATTGCCGTGCTGTTTTTGGGCACGGGATTAGAGCATATGGAGGGCATCGCCCGCCAAGGCAAAACGATTGAAGAATACGCAACCCTTGTGGCCCAAGGCTTGGCCGATCCGATCCGGTCTTGCGGGATGCGGGGCTGTTCGTCATACGCGACTTGGGCGGGCCTTGCTCTGATCTGGTTCGCCGCCGCCCTCACCGCGATCACGGGCTGGGATTACTTTCGTAAATCCCTGCCCCAGTTGAAGGATTAGTCCGGTGCAGGTTTTGTATTTTGCGTGGCTGCGCGAACGCATTGGCCTTCCGCGTGAGCAGGTACTAACTACCGCCCCCACTGTCATGGCCCTGATCGAAGAGTTGAAGGCCCGCGAAGATCGCTATGCCTTGGCGTTCAGCGACCTTAAAAGCCTGCGGGTAGCCTTGGATCAAAAGCTGTCATCGTTTGATGCGCCCTTGGCAGGCGTGCGCGAAGTGGCCTTCTTTCCCCCCATGACGGGGGGCTGACATGCGCCTGTCGGTGCAAGAGGCAGCCTTTGATGCGGGGGCTGAGTTGAACGCCTTTAGCGCCTCAGTGGCAGGTGCGGGGGCTGTGGTCAGCTTTACCGGCCTTGTACGCGACAGTGACGGCAGCCTTAAGGCGATGGAGATCGAACATTACCCCGGCATGACCGAAGCGGCGATTGCCGACATCGCAGCCCAGGCCCAGACCAGATGGAGCTTGACCGATGTGCTGGTGATCCACCGCTATGGCAGGCTGGAACCGGGCGCGCAGATCATGATGGTAGCGACAGCCTCTCGCCACCGCATAGCCGCCTTTGAATCGGCCGAGTTCCTGATGGACTACCTAAAATCCCGCGCGCCGTTTTGGAAAAAGGAAATCGGCCACGATGGCGCCACATGGGTGGCCGCCAAGGACGAGGACGAGGCGGCGCTGGGGCGCTGGTAGCGCAAGCCGGCCGGAAAACATGGTGACCCCGGAAGGAATCGAACCCTCAACCTCGGACTTAGAAGGTCCTTGCTCTATCCAGTTGAGCTACGGGGCCACGCGCGCATTTAGCGTTAGGGCCACCTGTCACGCAAGGGCGCGTGTCATGAAAATTGACATCGGGTCCAGCACATAATCGCCGAAGGGCGGGCAGGTGGCAAACCCCGCCGTTTCGTACAAAACGCGCGCGGGTCTGAATGCGTCTTGCGAGCCTGTTTCAAGGCTTAGCCGCGTCACACCCGCCGCCTGTGCAGCCGCGATCAGATGCGCCAGCACCACCCGCGACAGGCCGCGGCCGCGGTGTTCGGCCAACACATGCATGGATTTAATCTCGGCATGGGCGCCGTCAAATATCTTGAAAGCGCCCATCGCCACGGGCGCCCCCGCCTCTCGTAGCACAAAGAAATGTACCTGTGGACTATCAAGGTCGCCAGCGTCCATCATATGGATACTTTCGGGCGGCGTGTCGGTGTGCATATCGGCGGTGTGGCGCGCAAACAGCAGCGAAAGATCGGGGTTGGTGGGGGTTTCTTTCTGGATCAAGGGATCAATTTCCCCCCATCAAGGACATCCCGTTGATTGAAAAGGCCCCCGGGGTTGCGGCGTCAATCTCCCAGATCAGCTTGTCGCCTTCAACCTTCGCCATACCCTGCGCCATGCCAAAGCCCATCATCGCCTGCGCCTTCATGTCGTCGGGGGCTGCTTGTAGGGCGGCCATAAGCCCATCGACCCCGATCAGTGTGATTGTGGCGTGGCCTGTTGGCAATTCTGTATCAGGCCCCGCGACCAAAGCGCCTTCATAGGTCAACTGATAGCCGACACCCGTCAGCGCCCCCGGGTTCAACCCCACGGTCACCGTGCCCTTGGGCAGAAGGGCCGTCAGCAGTTTGGCGTCAAATTCTGGCCCCGTTGCGCTGGCATCGGGCAGATCAAGGGCCGAGAGGGCCACCGCCATGGCAGCGGCAGGGTGAAAATCCGTGACTTGCACATCCAAAGTCAGGCTCTGAGGTACCAAGGGGGCAGCCCATTCGGGCACAAGATCCGCCGGCAGCGTCAGGCCCGATATGGCAAAACCCTGCGCAAACTTACCCTCAGGAACGGCCCCGTTCAGGGCTATTGCAAAGCCAAGTTTCTCAATCCCTAAAGCCCCCATAGGCGTGTCAACGCTGAGCATGCTGACCGTGCCCGTGCCCTGCAGCGCCCCAAAGAAGGGCATGGCAGAGGTGAGGGCAGCTTTGAGCCCGGCCTTATCGGCCGTCATTGCGGCTTCATCAGAATGGGATGTGAACCAAGAGATCAGCTGGAAGATCTCGGCCCCCATAATCTGACTGCCTGCCATGGTTTGCGACAGGCTTTGCGCCTTGATCGTGATGGGCATCGCGGGTTGGCCATCCAAGGCGGGGGTGATCATCGTCTCGGTTAGGCCTGTGGCGGTAAAGGTTGCATCAAAATCCGTGCCCCCTGCCGCAGCAGCGCGCGCTGTGCTTTGCATGGTGCCAGCGTCTATTGTCATCTCAATGGTCTGGGGCGGGACATCAGGCGCATAGATCGTCTCGCTCAGCGTCAAGCCGGAGAATGCGCTGTTTGACTGCGTAAAGGCCATCAGCTTTTCATCAAAGGTGCCGTTAAAGGACAGGCTGGCAATCTTTTCTTGCAGATCAAGCGCCTTGGGCATCGATAGATCGATCGAGATCGCCTGATCCAAACTGACGCCCCAAGTGCCATCACCGTGATCGGTCAACTGCAGTTCTAAGGGGGTCACACTGCCCAGTGCGCCCGCATCTTGGCCCAAGGCGATCAAGGGCTGGGCATCGATCGTTAGGTCATAAACATCGCCATTGGCCGTCACGCTTACAACTTGGGCGCCTTGTCCAAGGTAGGTTTGGAAGACTTGATTAAGGCGATCAGCCCCCTGCTGTGTCGCAGGTCGTGCCAGCGCGGAAGACGCCAAAAGCAAGGGAACAAGGGCAAAGGCGAGTTTCTTCATTGCGCTCTCCTGGGGCAAGCAGACCTTGCGGGCCTGCGCGGTCAGTGGGTCCAAACGCCTTTGCGGTAGGTGGCAAAGTTTTCACCGTAGCCACCGGCACGAATATTGGGGCTGCGGGCCTGCGGATCGACCAAGTCAAATTCGATACCGCGCGCAGTAGCGTAGGCCTCTGCCGCCTCGCGGGTTTCAAACCGCAGGCGCACTTGGGCGTCCATATCGTCAGACGAAGTCCACCCCATCAGCGGGTCAACACTGCGGGCCGAGGCGGGGGCAAATTCCAGCACCCAGCCCTTGGCCTTGGCTGTGCCAGACTGCATCGCCGTTTTGGCGGGTTGATAGATGCGCGCACGCATAGAAAACCTCATGAATACGGTACATAGCAAGTATTGCGAAGTTGGGGGGAAAGGCAAGGTGCTGTCGGCCAACCACTGGGTTTGGGTGGGGTGTGAGGTGCGGTTGGCCGACAGGGATTGCTGCTTGCAGGGTCATCTTGGCCTGAACGCAGGGCAGTTTCAACCGCCGATAAGGGGCCTCCTTGCGGCTTTTGCGTAAAGTTACAGGTGTTTTCTTAACGATTGCGCAACGAAGCCGCCCTGCCCCTTTAACGGGAACAAAATCAGAATAGATTGGGACGTGAAGGGAATCACCATGCCCCACAACAACGACAACGCACTTGCCACCCGCCCCGAGGTTCTGACCCGCCCCAAACTGGAAGGCGGGAGGCGCTTTGTCATGCATACGCCGTTTCAACCGGCGGGCGACCAGCCCAAAGCGATTGCCGAACTGTCAGCGGGCGTTCTGGCGGGCGACCATGATCAGGTTTTGCTTGGCGCCACCGGTACGGGCAAGACCTTTACAATGGCCAAGGTGATCGAACAAACCCAACGTCCGGCCATCATCTTGGCCCCGAACAAAACCCTTGCAGCCCAGCTTTACACTGAATTCAAAGGCTTTTTCCCCGAAAACGCCGTGGAATATTTCGTCAGCTACTACGACTACTTTCAGCCCGAAGCCTATGTGGCCCGCACCGACACCTATATTGAAAAAGAATCGCAGATCAACGAGCAGATCGACCGGATGCGCCACTCGGCCACCCGCGCGCTGCTGGAACGCGACGATGTGATCATCATCGCGTCGGTGTCGTGCATCTACGGCATCGGCTCGGTCGAAACCTATTCGGCGATGACGCAAGATTTGATCGTGGGGCAAAGCTACGATCCGCGCAAGATGATCGCCGAGCTTGTCACCCAAGCCTACCGGCGCAACGAAATGGCCTTTATGCGCGGATCGTTTCGGGTGCGCGGCGATACGATCGAACTGTGGCCCGCCCACTTGGAAGACCGCGCCTGGCGCTTTTCTTTCTTTGGCGAGGATTTGGAATCGATCACGGAATTTGACCCTTTGACAGGGGCAAAAACAGATGTTTTCAAGCAAATTCGCGTCTATGCCAATTCGCACTACGTCACCCCACGCCCCACGCTGCAACAGGCGGTGAAGGGGATAAAGTTTGAACTGCAACAAACCCTTGATCGGTTTGTCACCGAAGGCAAACTGCTGGAAGCCCAGCGTCTGGAACAGCGCACCAATTTCGATGTCGAGATGATCGAGGCGACGGGGGCCTGTGCGGGCATCGAAAACTACTCACGCTATTTGACCGGCCGCGCCCCGGGCGAGCCGCCACCCACGTTGTTTGAATTCATCCCCGACAATGCCATTGTGTTTGCCGACGAATCCCACGTTTCTGTGCCGCAGATCGGCGGCATGTACAAAGGCGACTTTCGCCGCAAGATGACCTTGGCCGAACACGGCTTTCGCCTGCCCTCTTGCATGGACAACCGCCCCTTGAAGTTCGAGGAATGGGACGCGATGCGCCCGCAATCGGTGTTTGTGTCAGCCACACCCTCGGCTTGGGAGTTGGAACAAGCGGGGGGGGCCTTTGTCGAGCAGGTGATCCGCCCAACAGGCTTGGTGGACCCGATGGTCGAAATTCGCCCCGTCGAAATGCAGGTCGACGACCTGCTGGACGAGGTGCGCAAGGTGTCTTTGCGCGGGATGCGCACCTTGGTGACCACACTGACCAAGCGCATGGCCGAAGATTTGACCGATTATATGCACGAACAAGGCATTCGCATCCGCTATATGCATTCTGACATCGACACCTTGGAACGCATTGAAATCCTGCGGGATTTACGGCTGGGGGCGTTTGATGTTCTGGTCGGGATCAACCTGTTGCGCGAAGGATTAGACATTCCCGAATGCGGGCTGGTGGCGATTTTGGATGCGGATAAGGAAGGGTTCTTACGTTCGGAAACCTCACTGATCCAGACCATCGGGCGCGCGGCGCGCAATGTGGAAGGTCGGGTGATCATGTATGCCGACCGGATCACAGGGTCGATGGAGCGCGCCCTTTCGGAAACCGACCGGCGGCGCGCCAAACAGGTCGCTTACAACGTCGAACATGGCATCACCCCCCATACGGTCCAGAAGAATGTCGAAGATGTGCTGCATGGCCTATGGCAAGGCGACACAGATCAATCCCGCATCACCGCCAAGGTCGATAAATCCCATGTCGGCCAAAACCTCGCCGCGCATTTGGACGCGATGCGCCAGCAAATGCGTAAAGCGGCCGAGAATTTGGAATTCGAAGAAGCTGCCCGCCTAAGGGATGAGGTCAAGCGGCTTGAGGCCGTGGAACTCGCCGTGGCCGATGACCCCTTGGCCCGCCAAAGCGTGATCGAAGAGGCGGTGGCAGAGGCTGTTTCCAAATCTGGCCGCTCAACCGGTGGCCGCGCAGGCCAGCGTGGCGGCAAGGCCCGGCGCAGATAGCCGCGCCAAAACCCTTGATGCCCGCCGTACCGCGTGATGAATAACCCCAAACCTGTGAGAGACAGCCATGGCCCCGCGCAAACCCTTTCTAGACGCCAAACACCCGATGTTCGCCAAAGCTTGGGTCCGCTGGGCTTGCACCTTAGCTCCCTTGGCTTGGGCTGGGGTTGAGCTTTGGAACGGCGATCCGATGTGGGCGATATTGTTCGGCGCGGCAGGGGTGTATGCGGGCTACACGCTTATTTACAACCGATAAGCTGGCCGTTGATCGCGCCACTATCGCCGCGCTTCACGTGCACTTTGCATCCTGTGACTTGTTCCACCGCGGCCAACATGGTTTCTTCGACACGCAGGCGATCGTCCCGCCCGACCCAACCATAGCGGACGATTTCAAAGTAATTCCCTTTCCGCCAAAGGGTGAAATCGCGGCCGTCCAGCCGGATGCTGACCGATTGCGCCCCCATCATCCGCGGCGATGGAGAGTTGGCACAGGCGCCCAGCAGGAAAATAATCAAAATCCATCTCATGCCCTGACATTTCCACAACCAAATTAATTTTCAGTTAACGCTCCTCCCCTCCACCCCCTTCTGGTACAAGACCGCCAACCTGTGGCATAATTACCCAACGCTGCGCCTGCCCTTCGGCCACAGCACCCAAAAAAAAGAGGAAGCCATGACGATTCGCGTGACTGTTTGGGGCGAAAACGTCCACGAACAAAAGAACAAAGCCGTGGCAGACGTCTATCCCAAAGCCATCCACGGCACGATCGCTGCAGCCCTAAACGCCGACCCCGCCATCACGGCCACGACCGTTACCTTGCAAGACGCCGAGCATGGCCTGACGGCGGAAAAGATCGCGCAAACCGATGTGCTGATCTGGTGGGGCCATGCGGCCCACGGCGCGGTAGATGACAAGATTGTCGAACGTGTCACCGATGCAGTTTGGGGCGGCATGGGGGTGATCTTCCTGCATTCGGCCCATTTTTCCAAACCTTTCAAACGCTTGATGGGCGCGCCCTGCAACCTGACATGGCGCGAAGCGGGCGAGCGTGAGCGTCTTTGGGTCACCTCGCGCCAGCATCCCATTGCCCAAGGGTTGCCAGACCATTTCGAACTGGAAACCGAAGAGATGTACGGCGAGCCCTTTGGCGTGCCCGAACCTTTGGAAACTATATTTATTTCTTGGTTCCAAGGCGGCGAAGTGTTCCGGTCAGGCCTGACCTATCGGCGCGGGGCGGGGAATATCTTTTACTTCCGCCCGGGCCATGAAACCTATCCGACCTATCACGACAGCACCGTGCAAAAAGTGATCTCGAATGCGGTCAAATGGGCCTATAATCCCCAACCGCGCATCCTGAACCCCAATGACGCGCCCAACACGTCGATTGACATCGCACTGGAACCCTTGGTCGAACGCGGGCCACGCCTCCACCATGATGGCGAAGAGGGGTTGCGCTGATGGTAAAGCCCCTACGCATCCTGATCCTTGGCACGGGCGGCATGGCCGCCAACCATGCGGAACATTTCGCCAAAATCGAAGGTGTCACCCTAGTGGCCGGGGTAGATACGCGGCCCGACCTTCTGCAGGCGTTCTGCGCCAAACACAAGATCGCCAAAAGCTTTGCCAGCCTAGAGGACGCTTTGGCTTGGGGCGAATTTGATGCGGTAACCAATGTCACACCCGATGCAGCCCACTACGCCACCACAATGCCAGTGCTGGCAGCGGGTAAGCATATCTTGTGCGAAAAACCCCTCGCCACCTCAGAGGCGCAGGCGCAGGCCATGGCCGATGCGGCGGCAGCGGCCGGCGTCGTTAACATGGTCAACCTTAGCTATCGCAACGTAGCGGCCTTGCAAAAGGCAGCCCAGATGGTAGCGGCGGGTGCAATTGGCGAGGTGCGGCATTTTGAGGCGTCTTATTTGCAGTCTTGGCTGACCCAACCCGCGTGGGGCCATTGGGACCGCGAAAGCCAATGGCTGTGGCGGCTGTCAACCCAGCACGGATCAAAGGGCGTTTTGGGCGATGTGGGCATCCATATCCTTGATTTTGCCACGTTTGTAGCGGGGCAGCAGGTCGCAGAAATCTCGGCCCGACTGGCGACCTTTGCCAAGGCCCCCGGTGACAAGATTGGCGAGTATCCGCTGGACGCCAATGATAGCATGGCTGTGCACCTGCGTCTGGCCAATGGCGCCTTGGGCACAGTGGGCGCAACGCGCTTTGCCAGCGGGCACCTGAACGACCTGCGCCTGCGGATTTATGGCACCACAGGCGGGCTAGAAGTGGCGTGGGAACGCAACACCTCCTCACTGCGCGCCTGTTTAGAGGATCTGGAAAGCGCCAATTGGACCACGGTGGAGTGCCCTGTTCTGGGCACGATCTATGAACGTTTCATCGCAGCCATTCGTGGGGAAGGTGTGGCTGATCCTGATTTTGCGCGCGGTGCGGCCTTGCAAAAGATGCTTGATCGGGCCGAGCAATCCGCAGCGCAAGGCGGTGTCAGCCTGACAGTTTAACTCGGGCAGTGCACCGCTTGCATTTCACCCATTTGGAGAGACCAATGGTCAAAGCCTATTCTCGTACACAAATTTTTCTGCACTGGGCGGTTGCCCTGTTGATCCTGTTCAATCTTATTTTCAGCGATGCCATGACTGCCCTTTGGCGGCAGATCGAGCACACTGGGCCCACGCCCACAACCACCGGCGCTTGGGTGCATATTTTTGTCGGCGTTGCGGTGCTGGGTCTGGTGGCATGGCGCTTGGCGCTGCGGGTCACGCGCGGGGCGCCCCATGTGCCTGCGGGAACCCATGCGCTGCTGAAATTCGCAGGTGATGCAGGTCATATTGCACTTTACGCTTTGATGATCGCCTTGCCCGGCACGGGGCTTTTTGCGTTTTTCGGCGGGTTTGAAACTTTGGGCGATTTGCACGGCGGAGTGCTCAAAGCGCTACTTTGGGCCTTGATCGCCCTGCATGTCGGGGCGGCGTTCTATCACCATTTGGTCTTGAAAGACGGGCTCTTGAACCGGATGCGCAAATCCGGCTGATACTCAGTATGACGACCGCCGGATCGGACCCGATTTTTCGCAGAAAAATCGTGGCCCTAGGCGCCCAAGAACAGCGCGACGGTCTCGGCAAAAGCCTTTGGCTTTTCGGCGTGCAACCAATGTCCGGCACCCATCAGCTTGGCAAAGCGGGCATGGGGAAACAGCGCGCGAATGGCGTCGCGGCCTTTGGCCTGCACATAGCCGCTTTCTGATCCGGTCAAACACAGGGTCGGCCCGTCGAACTGGCCTTGGGTTTCAGGCCAGCCGATGATTTGGGGCATCGCCGCCTCTAGCGCGTCCAAATTCAACCGCCACGCGGGCAGGGTGGATTTCAGGTCCAAAGATTGCAAGAAAAACGCGCGAAGCGCGGGGTCGTCGACCTGCAACGCCAACCGCGCCTCCGCCTCGGTACGAGATGTCAGCCCCGTCAGGTCAAGCCCGCGCATCGCGGTGATGTGGCGGGTTTGGTCGTGGGCATAGGCCACGGGGGCGATATCGGCCACAACCAACCGGCGCAGCAGATGGCCTTGGGTCAGCGCCAGTTGCATGGCCGCCTTGCCCCCCATCGAATGCCCCAACAGGTCTGCGGGGCCAAGGCTTGCCATCACCTCGGCCAGATCGCTCGCCATATCGGCATAGCTTTGGCTGGCGGCGCGAAAACTGGTGCCGTGGTTGCGCATATCCACCGCCACAACATCGCGGCCCGTGGCCAGCAGGCGCGCTATTGCCCCCCAATTGCGCGCTGACCCAAAAAGTCCATGCGCGATCACCAAGGGCGGCTGGGTTTTTGTGTCGCGGGCAGGGTGCAAGAGTGTGGTCAGCATGGGCATACTTTACCCCGGCCGCCTTTGGCCCACCATAGGCGTTGATTGCGCGTTTTCGCCCGCGTTGAAGGCCCAAACTTGTAGGACTAAGATGGGCACGATCACGATTGAAGAGATGGCCGACAGCTTGTCGGCTTTGCTCGACCAGCGACTCAAGGTGTCTGGGGACACGCTCTCATCCGCGTCCAGCGTGCCAAGGCGCGCTTACCCCAATCCGTGCACCGGGCTGCTTTGGAAGTGGCGGCGCCGCATCAGATCGCGCAAAGCCCCAAGCTGCGCCTGCAGTGAAACCACAACGCTAAGGCCTATGATTTGTGCTTTGCCCATCTGCAAGGCCTTAACCGCGCCAAACGGCGCAAAGGCGTGATTCTTGAGACCACCGCCCGCATCGCCTTTGCGCTTCTGGCAGTCATCATTCTGTGGGTCAGCGTTTTGCATTGGCGGGGGTTTGTTTAAGCCCACTTGATACCGGCTCCAAGGCGTTCCTGCTGACCAAAGACACGGTCACAAAGGCCACATACAGCAGCAAGTACCACGATCCCAACTTGCCCGACCCAGTCCAATGCCGCGTGACTTGGCCGGAATACATCCAAGTACCGGTCAAAGTGCCGATGTTCTCGGCCACCCAAAGAGCAATGCTCGAAAAGAACGCCGCCAGCACCATCGGCATCCACCTTTCCCGCTCAGCCACAACAAACCACACACGCGTGCGACCAAAAAGCAGCACCGTTGCGGCAAATAGGCCCAGACGGATGTCGGGCAGCGCATGGTGGGCAAAGAAATTTACATAGATGGCCCCTGCCAGCACAAAACTTTGCCAAAGCGGCGGATAGGGCGCAAATCGCATCTGAAAGATGCGGATCACCCGCGCGATGTAGCTTCCAACCGAGGCATACATAAAGCCCGAAAACAGCGGCACCCCCAGCAGTTTGAACAGCCCAAGCTCCGGATAGGCCCAAGACCCCGCCCCCACTTTGAACCATTCCATCGCCGTTCCGGTCAGGTGAAACAGCACAATCACCCGCGCCTCGGCCCATGTTTCCAACTTGGCCGCCAAGAACACCGCCTGCGTTGCCAGTGCGAATAAAAACAGCGCATCGTATCGGTGCAGCGGCCAATCCGTTTGCCAAACCGCCTTGGAAACAACGATCGCCCCCAGCATCAGCCCGCCAAACAGACAGGCCCAGCCCTGCTTCAGCACGAACATAACAAACTCACCGCCCGCACCGGTCAGCAAAACGCGCGCCCGGTCCCCGAGCGCGCGTTCGAGAGTTCTGGTGCCCCGGGCCTTGGCCAAGGGCAGTTTCATCTTACAGGTCCGGATAGATCGGAAAGGCGTGGCACAGGGCTTCGACCTTGGCTTTCACCGCAGCCTCAACCGCGCCGTTGCCCTCTTCACCGTTGGCGGCCAAGCCGTCGACCACTTCCACAATCCAGCGGCCGATCTGGCGGAACTCGTCCTCGCCAAAGCCGCGCGTGGTGCCCGCAGGGGTTCCCAAACGCACGCCAGAGGTGACGGTGGGCTTTTCAGGGTCAAACGGGATGCCGTTCTTGTTGCAGGTGATATGGGCGCGGCCCAGTGCCTTTTCGGTGGCATTGCCCTTCACACCCTTGGGGCGCAGGTCCACCAGCATCACATGGGTGTCGGTGCCGCCCGTCACCATATCCAAACCGCCCTTCATCAGCTCATCCGCCAAGGCCTTGGCGTTGAGGATGACTTGACCGGTATAGGCTTTAAATTCCGGCCGCAGCGCCTCGCCAAAGGCGACGGCTTTGGCGGCGATCACATGCATCAAAGGCCCGCCTTGGATGCCGGGGAAGATGGCAGAGTTGAATTTCTTGGCCAGCTCTTCGTTGTTGGTCAAGATCATGCCGCCGCGCGGGCCGCGCAGGGTTTTGTGGGTCGTCGTCGTCGCCACATCGGCATAGGGGAAGGGCGAGGGGTGATGCCCGCCCGCCACAAGCCCTGCAAAGTGCGCCATATCGACCAGCAGGTAAGCGCCCACCTTGTCGGCAATGGCACGGAACTTGGCAAAGTCGATCTGGCGCGGCACGGCAGAGCCGCCTGCGATGATCATCTTGGGCTGTGATTCGACAGCCAGCCGTTCGACCTCGTCATAGTCGATGAGGCTGTCTTGCTTGCGCACACCGTATTGCACGGCGTTGAACCACTTGCCCGACTGGTTGGGTGCCGCACCGTGTGTGAGGTGCCCGCCAGAGGCCAAGTTCATTCCCAAAATAGTGTCGCCGGGCTTCAGCAGCGCCTGAAACACGCCTTGGTTGGCTTGGCTGCCAGAATTGGGCTGCACATTGGCAAAGGCCACGCCGAACAACTGGCAAGCCCTAGAAATCGCAAGGTTTTCGGCCACGTCGACATAGTCGCAACCGCCGTAATACCGCTTGCCCGGATAGCCTTCGGCGTATTTGTTGGTCATCACCGAACCCTGCGCCTCCATCACGGCGCGGCTGACGATGTTTTCGGACGCGATCAGTTCGATCTCGTCGCGCTGACGGCCAAGTTCAGCGGTGATGGATCCAAACAGTTCCGGATCACGGCTTGATAGTGGTTCAGAGAAGAATCCGGCATCGCGGTGGGTCTTGGTCATGGGGCTCTCCAAAAGGTTTGGCGCTATCTAGACCCAGATTTCCAGCGCGAGAAAGCCGGAAAGCGACAGGTTTCGCATCGCACACGAAAAAAGTTTCCGATAGGAAACCTAGCTTGCGCTTTGAATTCCGCAAGCCCCTGAAAGCTGGGGGTTGAGTTCTGCCCCAAGCCTGCCAAGAGTGTCAGAAATTCTAGGAGTACCCGCGTGCCCCAAGGCCAAATCGCTTTTCGTGCCAGCCCAGCCCCCGCCGCCCAAGAGGCGCTGGTGGCCCTGACGGCGCGATATGGGCAAACCGATCTGGACAGCGCCCAGATCATCGTGGCTTTGGGTGGTGACGGCTTTATGCTGCAAACTCTGCATGATGATCACAGCGCGGGCCTGCCGGTCTATGGAATGAACTGCGGCACGGTGGGTTTTTTGATGAACACCTTCTCGCTGGATACTTTGCCCGAACGTCTGGCCTTGGCGGAAGAGGCGGTGTTGAACCCCCTTGCGATGACAGCCACCGGCACCGATGGCACGGTCACCCATGCTTTGGCCATCAACGAAGTATCGCTTTTGCGCATGGGCCCTCAGGCCGCCAAACTGCGCATTCTGGTTGATGGCAAAGAGCGCATGCCTGAACTGGTCTGCGATGGATGCCTTTTGTCGACCCCTGCAGGCTCAACCGCCTACAACTATTCGGCCCACGGGCCCATCCTGCCCATCGGGGCCGATGTGCTGGCGCTGACGGCCGTTGCCGCCTTTCGCCCACGCCGCTGGCGGGGGGCTTTGTTGCCCAAAGGGGCCGTGGTGCGGTTTGAGGTGCTAGACCCGCAAAAGCGCCCGGTGCGAGCGGATGCCGACACAAGGCCCGTGACTGATGTGGCATCCGTTGAAATCCGCTCTGAGCCCAATGTGCGCCACCGCATCCTGTTTGACCCCGGCCATGGGCTGGAAGAGCGGCTGATCGTCGAGCAATTTGCCTGAAAAAGGCCTTCCGTATCACGGCGTTGCTGCACCGCAGAACACCGCGCTTGACATTTGCCCCTTTCCCCCCCATCTGAACCTCATCCGAAGCCCGTGCCGCGTGAGCACCAAAAGGCCCGGATGACGGTTCCCACCATCACGCAGGGGCACCTGCAATGCTCACGGCTTCTGACACGGTCAGAGGCGAGGGTGCATTGTTCCTTTGTTTGATGGACGAACCCCATGACGACTTTCGCTGACCTCGGCCTTTCGCCGAAGATCCTTAAAGCGCTTGAACTGACCAATATGACCACGCCCACGCCGATTCAGGCGCAGGCCATTCCCCATATCATGAAGGGCGCTGACCTGATGGGTCTGGCCCAAACCGGCACCGGCA